>NZ_JAFMPV010000002.1:0-363415 GCF_049132105.1 Pseudomonas sp. NFX15 | reverse complement strand
CTCAGGGACTGAGCCAGACGCCAATGCCGGGAACAGCCGAGAACCTTGTAGGAGCTGGCTTGCCAGCGAAAGCGATGTGTCAGCATCATGGATGCTGGCTGATCGAATGCCTTCGCTGGCAAGCCAGTTCCTCAGGGACTGAGCCAGACGCCAATGCCCGGAACAGCCGAGAACCTTGTAGGAGCTGGCTTGCCAGCGAAAGCGATGTGTCAGCAACATGGATGCTGGCTGATCGAATGCCTTCGCTGGCAAGCCAGTTCCTCAGGGACTGAGCCAGACGCCAATGCCCGGAACAGCCGAGAACCTTGTAGGAGCTGGCTTGCCAGCGAAAGCGATGTGTCAGCAACATGGATGCTGGCTGATCGAATGCCTTCGCTGGCAAGCCAGTTCCTCAGGGACTGAGCCAGACGCCAATGCCCGGAACAGCCGAGAACCTTGTAGGAGCTGGCTTGCCAGCGAAAGCGATGTGTCAGCAACATGGATGCTGGCTGATCGAATGCCTTCGCTGGCAAGCCAGCCCCCACAGGGACTGCGCCAGACGCCAATGCCGGTGTTGCGGAGCCATCGATATCGATCATGACGCCTATCAGGCCCATAGCCAGCCTTGATTCGCCGCCCCTGCCGAGCGCGCCTATTCTTCATTCCATGAGTTCAATACGGATCGAGGATCGGCATCATGGGCAAACGTCACCCCAACCTTCCCGCCTGGCAATGGCGAGCGTACCCGAACAATCATCAGCACCCGACCAACCTGGTGCTGCACCTGATCGCGGTGCCGCTGTTCATCGTGGCGTTTTTGCTGATCGTTTCCGGTGTGTTCAGCCTGAGCCTGGCCAACGTCGCCATCGGCGTGATCGGTGTGATTGCCGCGCTGGCCTTGCAACGCCACGGCCACAGCCTGGAGGTGCAAATCGCCGAACCGTTCAGTGACCGTAGGGATGCAATTTCGCGGCTGTTGGTCGAGCAATTCCTGACCTTTCCGCGGTTTTTCCTCAGCGGCGGTTGGTGGCGCGCATGGCGTGAGCGCCACCGCCGTCACTGATCAGGCGAACACCGTCACCGTCTGCCGGCTCATCGCAATCAGCCGCCCGTCCGCGCTCCACATTTTCGCGGCGGCATGCCCGTAGCCGTCGGCGGCGTGTTCGGTTTCGACCAGGTATTTGCACCAATCCAGCGTGGTCAGTTCCAATAGCGGCTGCACGAATTCGATGGTCCACGTCAGCGTACTGCCCATCGCCGGTTTCTTCAGGAACGGCATCAGGGCCGGCGGCCAGGCATCCACCAGTGCCAGGATATGCGCCTCGCTGATGGCCTCTTCCTTCACATCGCCGCGCAAGCGCACCCAGCCGCCCATTTGCCGCGAGGTGCTACCGCTGAATGGCAGCCCGCCGACACTCCAGCGCATCGCCAGATGCCGCATGAACTCCGGGATGACGCCTTCGATAAAGGGCAATTCCTGGCATTCGTCCCAGTGCTTCATTGGCGGTGCCGGCTCAGCAACCACTGCGACTTCCGAGGGCCGCGAGGCGCCAAAGCTGCCCTGGATCAGCGTCACCACTTGCCCCTTCTGCACCGCCCGGCCCAACACCTGGCTGACGGCCTTGCCTTCACGCAGCACGTCGACTTCAAAACTGACCGGCACCTCTGGCTCGACCGGGCCGACGAAGGTAATCGCCAACGAACGCACCGGGCGATCCGCCGGCACCTGCGCGCGCATGGCTTCGTACTGCAAAGCGGCCACCAGGCCACCAAAACTGGCCCGCCCTTGCGCCCAGGAGGCCGGAATAGACAGCTCCTGCGGCTGGCTACGGACAGCGTCAAGCAGGTCGGAAAAGCGCATGGGAACCTCAATGGAAGGAAAAAGACCTGGCGATCTTAACCATCTGGCGCAGCAGAAACATCGCCTATTCCGGCCAAATTGACTGACAGATAAGTCGCCCACGCCTCGCGCCGAACACAATCCCCTGTGGGAGCGAGCCTGCGCGCGAAGAGGCCATCAGCTCCAGCATCCATGCCGACTGACATACCGCTTTCGCGAGCAAGCTCGCTCCTACAAGGGTTCTAGGGTGATCTCAGGATTTGAAGCAATCGCGGCTGAGTTTTTCCAGCACCTTGTCGGCGCGGCGCTCCGCCGTGGCCATGGTGGCTTTCCACATGGGCACGCAAGGTTGCAAATCCGCTTCTTGTTCAGCCATCGCCAACCATTGCACGCAATCGTGCCAGTCCCCCAGTGCGCCCTGGGCGGCCTTCAATCGGGGCATGGCTTTTTTGGGCAATCGGTCCAGCTCGGGGTAGGCATCGATGCCATAACGCACACGCTTGATCAACAAGCGCAACCGATGACGGTCGTGGGCCGGGTCGTGCAGCGCCTCGTCGAGTTTTTTCCATTGCTTGCCCAGGCGTTTTTCGACGCGCTGGCGCAACCCCTTGAGCAAGCCCTGACGCTGGGCGGCGCGCAGAAACCGGGGAAAAGCATCGAGGACGATCAACAATTGCGCGAGCTCGGCACTGCCTGCCACGGCCGGATAGGCCTCGGCCATTTGCGCAATGCGTCGCTGTGCGGCTTGCGGTTGATGGTGCTCAAGCAAGTACCCCGCCAGCACCTCACGGTCGCGCAACGGCGTGGTTAGATCGCCGACCCGCGAGGCGGCCGCTTCCAGTTGCTCGACACCGGGCAACCCGCGCAAGGGACGCAGCAGGCTGCGTAGCCGGCGCATCGTGGTGCGCAGGTCGTGCAATGCTTCAGGGTCAGTCCGCTCGTTGAGCCGTGCCTGACAGGCCAGCAGACGAATTTCCAGGCCCAGGACATGAGCCACCAACCGATCGATCATGGGGGTTTACTCCGGTAAACAGGCCTGCCAGCCAGGGTGACGTCAGGTCACGTCAATATTCGAGAGCCTTTCGCCGGCAAGCCGACTCCTACAGGACTAGCACTGTTTAGCGCCCCGCGCGCGACTCGCGGATATAGAAGCGGGCCTTCTCGGCTTTGCTCGCGCACCCTTCGAACCCTTCGAATTGTTGCTGGGTCTTGGCAGCGGTCAACAACGACAAGGCTTTGGAGTAGCTGACGGTCCCGGCGAAACCTTCAGCCTTGGCCAGGTCCAGTTCATGCCATGCAGCGTCCAGGTTGCTACCACAGCTGTCGCGATAGGCGGTTTTACCGGCACAACCGGCAAGCGCCAGGGCAATCAATGGTACGCAGATCCAGGCTTTCATCATTTACTCCTCGAAGATAGGTCAACAGTCGTGCAGGTAAGACGGTCCGGCACCTGAAAAGTGCCGTTGGTCCACTGTGCAAACTATAGTGCTGGCGAGAATAACCTTGCGCCGCCATGGAGTGTCGAAAATACGACGCTCCCACTCCCTCGAACGACCATGGCGATTGATGCCTGGCCCTCGAAGGGTGCATTGTTGAACCATTCAGACGAGGGCGATTCATGAAAAAGCGTGTCGCACTGGTATTGGGCTCGGGTGGAGCCAGGGGTTATGCACATATCGGGGTTATTGAAGAGATTGAACGGCGCGGCTATGACATTGCCTGCATCGCCGGTTGTTCCATGGGGGCAGTGGTCGGCGGCATCTACGCCGCCGGCAAACTCAACGAGTACCGCGACTGGATCGAGCGCCTGGATTACCTCGATGTGTTGCGCCTGGTGGACGTCAGTTTTCGCCTGGGGGCGATTCGCGGCGAGAAGGTCTTCGGGCAGATCCGCAAGATTGTCGGCGAGATCAATATCGAAGACCTGCGCATTCCCTACACCGCTGTCGCCGCCGACCTGACCAACCAGCAGGAAATCTGGTTCCAGGAAGGCTGCCTGCACCAGGCGATGCGCGCCTCGGCGGCGATTCCCAGCCTGTTTACTCCGGTGATGCAGGGCAACCGCATGCTGGTCGATGGCGGGATTCTCAATCCGTTGCCGATCGTGCCAGTGGTATCGAGCCATTGCGACTTGATCATCGCGGTCAACCTCAACTCCACCAACCAGCGTCACTATCAGCTGCCAGTGATCCAGCGCCCCGCCGCGTTCAGGACCCGCTTCGACAGCCTGATCAATTCCCTCGGTTCGAAGTTGCCGTTCCGTCGCAAACCAGCCGAGCAATTGTTGATCCTGGAACAAGAAGCGCTGCGGGCCGAAGGCGCGGACCTCAATCCATGGATCCAATCCGCCGAACCCGAGGCGCAACAACCCGCCGCCGCTCCGGAGGCCAGTGCCGCGCCGCGCTCCGCCACTGGTTCGTTCATCATCGACAACGTCGGGCCGGCGTCACTGCTGGACTTGATCAACCAGAGTTTCGAGGTGATGCAGACGTCGTTGGCGCAATACAAGATTGCCGGGTATCCGCCAGACATTCTGATCAACGTGCCCAAGCGCGTGTGTCGTTTTTTCGAGTTCTACAAGGCGCCGGAGCTGATCGCGCTGGGGCGCGAGATTGCGCGGGATACGCTGGACCGGTATGAGAATGAGCAGAACTGATTGTCTGGAAGTTCTCGATTGAATGTGAGGCCCTCATCGCGAGCAGGCTCACTCCTACAGGGGATTGCATTCCAAATGCAGGAGCGGGCTTGCCCGCGATGGGGCTGGATCATTCAGCGCGAAACTAAAGGCTGTCCTCACTCAACAACCGATACCCCACGCCCGCCTCGGTCCCAATGAACCGAGGCCGGGTCGGGTCATCCGCGAGCTTCTGCCGCAAATGCCCGACCACGATGCGCAGGTAATGCGTGTCTTCGGTGTGGGTCGGCCCCCAGATGTCCTTGAGCAATTGCTGCTGGGTGATCACCCGCCCCGGATGCCGCGCCAATTGCGCCAGCACCGCATACTCCTTGCGGGTCAGCGCGACTTCGGTACCGTCGAGCAGCACCCGGCGATACGCCAGGTCGACCGTCAATGGGCCGAAGCTCAGCGCCGCGGGTTGGACCTCGCCCACCGGTGCCTGGCGCAGCAACGCCCGAATCCGCGCGAGGAATTCCTGGATGCCGAACGGCTTGGTCACGTAGTCGTTGGCGCCACCGTCCAGGGCCTCGACCTTCTGCCCTTCACCGGCGCGCACCGACAGCACCAATACCGGCGCCGTCGACCACTCGCGAAACTCGCGCAGCACCTGCTGGCCATCCATGTCCGGAAGGCCCAAATCAAGCACCAGCAAATCCGGTTTGTTCAACGCCGCTTGCGCCAGGCCTTCGTTGCCGGTGCCAGCCTCCAGTACTTTGTAACCCTGGGAAGCCAGGCTGATGCGCAGGAACTTGCGGATCTGCGGTTCGTCGTCGATGACCAAAATGGTCGCGGTCTGGCTCATGAATTCACATCGATGCAATGAAGTGGCAAAAGAGTAGCGCAAGTGCGATCAGGCTTCACTTTCGTAACCTGGCTGAGCCTGCAGCGGCAGGTGCAAGGTGATGCAGGTGCCGCGCCCGTCTATGCCGTCGGCGACGCTGATGCGTCCGCCGTGGGCACCGACCATGCCCTGGCAGATCGCCAATCCCAGCCCGGTGCCTTGCCCGCCACGATCACCTCGCGCGGCGGTGTAGAACATGTCGAAAATCTTCGCCCGGTCCTCCTCCGGAATGCCCGGGCCTTCATCGCTGACCGAGAAAAACAGCTCCCTGTCATCGGCCCCGGCGCGCAATTGCAAACGCCCGTTGGTTGGCGAAAATCGTGCGGCGTTTTCCAGCACGTTGATCAGTGCCTGCTCGATCAGCGCCGCATGCACGTACAGCAACGGTAACTGCGCCGGTACGTCGGTGCTGACCTGCAGCCACGCGAGCACAGCCCGCAGGCGATTGAGCGCACTGCCGACGATGTCCGCCGGCGACACCCAGTCCCGCGCCAGCTTCAAGGCACCGTGGCCGAGGCGAGTCATGTCGAGCAGGTTTTGAATGTAGCGGTCGAGGCGTTCGGCTTCATCGCGGGTGCCTTCGAGCAGCTCACGGCGATCTTCCAGCGGGATCGCTTCCCCCAAGGCCAGCAAACTGTCGATGCTGCCGCGCATCGAGGTCAGCGGTGTACGCAAGTCGTGGGACACGGAGGCCAGCAAGGCGCTGCGCAGTTGCTCGGTTTCGCCGTGCAGCCGCGCCGCTTCCAGGTCATCGGCCAGTTGCGCCCGGGCCAGCGCTTGGGCCAATGGTTGGCTCAGCGCGGTCAGCAAACGCCGGCGCTGGCCGCTCAGGGCCTGGCCTTCCCGGGCGCAGACGCCGAGCAATGCCAACGGGCCGTCCTCCACCGACAACGGCCACCACCACCAGCGGCCAAACGGCAGCGTGCCGGTGCCCGCTCCCGCCGGTTGATCGTGCTGCCACGCCCAGTCGGCGGCGGCGCGCTCGGCCTCGGTGAATTCCAGTGGGCCACCGGTTTCGACCTTCCAGCCATGTTGCCCGTCACGATTGAGCAGGCACAATTGCACATCGCTCCAGCCGTTGAGGTGCTGGGCAGCCGCGCTGACCACGGCCTGGCGGTCAGTGGCGGCGGTGAGTTTGCGCGACAGGTCGAGCAATTCGCTGGTCTCTTCCTGGGTATCGCGCAGGGCCTGCAATTGCCGGCGCTGACGTGCCGCAAGGTTGCCGGTGAGGGCCGCCATCAGCAGAAAAAACAGCAAGGTCAGCACGTCTTCTTCGCGCTGGATACTGAAGGAAAAATTCGGCGGAATGAACAGGAAGTCATAGGTCAGGAACGACAGCGCCGCACAGGCCAGCGCCGGCCCGAGGCTGCTGCGCACCGCCACCAGCAATACCGCAGCGAGAAACACCAACGAAATATTGGGCAGCGGCAGCACACTCGCCACGCCCCAGGCCAGGGCACTGGCCAACACTGTCGCCACCAGCGCCAGCGCATAGTCGAACCACACCAGCGACTGCATCGACCGCTGTCGGGGTTGATGTTGTGGGTGATCGCTGTCGAGAACGTTGATTTCCAGCCCACGCGCATTGCGCAGCAACCGCGCCGCCAGCCCGCCACCGAACAGACGCCGGCGCAAACGCGGCCGGGACTGACCGACCAGCACCAGGCTGGCGCGCCGTTCGGCGGCGTGCTGGATCAGGGTTTTCGCCACCTCCCCGGCACGTAGCAACACCACTTCGCCGCCCAGTCGCTCCGCCAGTTGCTGGGCACCTTGCAGGCGCAGGCGCGACTGCTCGTCACGCACACTGCCGTTATCCACATGCACCAGGCTCCAGGGCAGATGCCGACGCTGCGCCACGCGACTGGCGTGACGCACCAGGCGTTCGGCCTGGGCATCGCCATCGACGCCGACCAGCAAGCGCCCACGCACGGCCGGCGCCGCTTGACCGAGTTGTCGATAGCCCTGGGCCAGGTCGTTATCGACCTGCGCCGCCGCGGTCTGCATCGCCAGTTCACGCAGGGCTGTCAGGTTGGTTTGGGAAAAGAACGCGTCGATGGCCGCCCTAGCCTGCTCCGGCACATACACCTTGCCGTCACGCAGACGCTCCAGCAATTCTCGCGGTGGCAGGTCGATCAGCAGCAGTTCGTAGGCTTCCTGCAGTACCCAGTCCGGCAGGGTTTCGCGGACCTGCACGCCGGTGATGCCGCGCACCTGGTCGTTGAGACTTTCCAGGTGCTGGACGTTGACCGTGGTGTACACGTCGATGCCGGCGGCGAGCAATTCCTGAATGTCTTGCCAGCGTTTTTCATGACGGCTGCCCGGCGCGTTGCTGTGCGCCAGTTCGTCCACCAGCACCAGTTTCGGTTTGGCGGCGAGCAGCCCGTCGAGATCCATTTCTTCGAGCATCACGCCACGGTATTCCGAACGCACCAACGGCTGTTGCGGCAAGCCACTGAGCAAGGCTTCGGTCTCGGCCCGACCGTGGGTTTCGACGACGCCGGCGATGATCTTCACCCCCTGGCGCAGTTGGGTGTGGGCCGCTTGCAACATGGCGTAAGTCTTGCCGACACCCGGCGCGGCGCCGAGAAACACCTTGAGCCGGCCACGGCCATCGCGGGGCAGGTCTGCTAACAGCGCGTCGGCGCGGCCGGAGTTGCTCATGCTTGGGGATCTCTCATTCGGATGTTGAGTCGGTGACTGGTCGGGCCCCCTCGCCAGCAAGCCGGCTGCTACAGGGATGCGCGATCCGATGTGGGAGCGAGCCTGCTCGCGAATGGGTGCGCCGCTGAATTACAGTTTTTCCAGCGCCAGGTTCAACTCCAGCACATTCACCACGGGTGGCCCTACCAGCGGCTGCTCGATGTGGGCATCCAGCAGCTGTTGCAATGTCGCCACCGGCAGATTGCGCGCCGTCGCCACTCGCGCCAGTTGATAGGCAATTGCGGCCGGAGGCAAGTGTGGATCGAGACCGCTGCCGGAGGTGGTCACCAACGCCAATGGCACCGGTCCCTGCTCTGGCACCAACAGTTTGTTGGCATCGTCGATCACCCGCGTGGCCAGCGCCGGGTTGCTTGGCGACAGGTTGCTGGCACTGCTCGACACCGTGGCGAAAGCACCGGCCGAAGGACGCGGGTGGAACCAGGCGTCGCCTACAAAATCCTGGGCAATCAGCGAGGAGCCGCGGACCTTGCCCTCGGCATCTCTCACCAGGCTGCCATTGGCCTGGTCCGGGAATGCGACCTGGGCCACGCCGGTGACCACCAAGGGATAGGCGACGCCGGTGATCAGCGTCATCAGGACCAACAGGCTCAGGGCCGGGCGTATTAGAGTGGACATTTCATAATCCTCGAATTCAGTGAACACAGAAATCAATCTTGAGCACGCCACCAGACTGTGTGGCGAGGGGGCTTGCCCCCATTGGGTTACGCAGTAACCCCAAAACCGACTACCTCATTCCTTCAAACAGATAGCGAGAAACGGGTTGGCGACTGCTTCGCAGTCGAACGGGGGCAAGCCCCCTCGCCACAAAAAGCCGCCATGCCGTCATAAAGCAGTCAAACCAGATGCAACGCCGTCAACAGCATATCGATGGCCTTGATGCCCACGAACGGCACCAGAATCCCGCCCAGGCCATAGATCAGCAGGTTGCGCCGCAGCAACGCGGCCGCACTCGCTGCCTGCACCCGCACGCCACGCAATGCCAGCGGAATCAGCACCACGATGATCAAGGCGTTGAACACGATCGCCGAGAGGATCGCGCTCTGCGGACTGCTCAGGTGCATCACGTTGAGCACGCCCAGTTGCGGGTAGATCGCGGCAAACAGCGCCGGCAGGATTGCGAAGTACTTGGCCACGTCGTTGGCAATGGAAAAGGTCGTCAGCGCGCCACGGGTCACCAGCAATTCCTTGCCGATCTGCACCACATCCAGCAGCTTGGTCGGGTCGCTGTCGAGGTCGACCATGTTCGCCGCCTCACGCGCCGCTTGCGTACCATCGTTCATCGCCATGCCGACATCGGCCTGGGCCAGCGCCGGGGCGTCGTTGGCGCCATCGCCGCACATGGCGACCAGGCGACCGTCGTTCTGCTCGAGACGAATGCGCGCCAGTTTTTTCTCCGGTGTGGCTTCGGCCAACACGTCATCCACGCCGGCTTCGGCGGCAATTGCAGCAGCGGTCAGCGGGTTGTCGCCGGTGACCATCACCGTGCGAATCCCCAACTTGCGCAGCTCGGCGAAACGTTCGCGAATACCTGGCTTGACCACGTCTTTCAAATGGATCGCACCGAGCAGCTTGCCGTCGGCGCACACCAACAACGGCGTGCCGCCGCTTTGCGCAATTTTGTCGACTTCGCGGGACAAGGCCGGTGCCAGGTCGGCACGTTTGAGGCCGACAAAGGCCAGCAATGAATCCACCGCGCCTTTGCGGTACACGCGACCCTGATAGTCGACACCGGACAAACGCGTTTCAGCACTGAACGGCACCGCCGTCAGCACCTCAGCGCTCGGCTCCGGTTGCGGATGAATGCCGCGCAGGTACTCGACAATCGACTTGCCTTCCGCGGTGTCATCGGCCAGCGACGCCAACAACGCGCCTTCGGCCAATTCTTTGGCGGTAATACCAGGCGCGGCATACACCGCCGAGCAGCGACGGTTACCGAAGGTGATGGTGCCAGTCTTGTCCAGCAGCAGCACGTGGACGTCCCCCGCCGCTTCCACAGCTCGACCGGACTTGGCAATCACGTTCAGGCGCACCAGACGATCCATGCCGGCGATACCAATCGCCGAGAGCAAGCCGCCGATGGTGGTCGGAATCAACGTGACCAGCAGCGCCACCAGGAACACCAGTGGCAGGCTGCCATTGGCAAAGTGGGCGAACGGTTGCAGGGTCACGACCACCAGCAGGAAGATCAGGGTCAGGCCGATCAGCAGGATGTCGAGCGCCACTTCGTTCGGGGTTTTCTGGCGCTTGGCGCCTTCGACCAGGGCGATCATGCGGTCCAGGGTCGACTCGCCGGGGTTGGCGGTGATCTTCACCAGCAGCCAGTCGGACACCAGCCGGGTGTTGCCGGTGACGGCCGAACGGTCGCCGCCGGACTCGCGAATCACCGGGGCCGATTCACCGGTGATCGCCGCCTCGTTAACCGCGGCGATGCCTTCGATCACTTCGCCGTCACCGGGAATCATCTCCCCCGCTTCGACGCGCACCACATCACCTTTGCGCAGGCTGGCGGCGGGCACCACCTGAAAGGTGCCGTTGCTGGTTTTACGCCGTGCGCTCAAACCTTCGCTGCCGGCCTTGAGGCTGTCGGCGCGGGCTTTGCCGCGACCTTCGGCCAAGGCCTCGGCGAAGTTGGCGAACAGTACGGTGAACCACAGCCACAGAGCAATTTGCGCGGCGACGAAAGTCGGTACCGCCGTGTCGGGTACGAAGCACAGAACGGTGGTCAGGATCGCGGTCAGTTCGACCACCAGCATCACCGGTGCACGCTGTAATTGCCGTGGGTCGAGCTTGACGAAGGCTTGCAGCAGCGCCGGACGCCACAAGGCCGAGATCGCGGTTTTGGGTTGTTCCGGCGCCTTGGCGGCGACAGTTTTGGTTACGGGCATATTCATCATTGATTCCTCAGAAGCCCATGCTCAAGTGTTCAGCGATAGGACCCAGTGCCAGCGTCGGCAGGAAGGTCAGGCCACCCACCAGCAAAATGGTCACGGTCAGCAAGGTCACGAACAGCGGGCCGTGGGTCGGGAAGCTGTTCTGCCCGATCGGTGCGGTTTTCTTCATCGCCAGGCTGCCGGCCAGGGCCAGCACCGGGAGGATGTAACCGAAGCGACCGATCAACATGCCCAGGCCCAGCATCAGGTTGTGGAAGGGTGTGTTGGCGCCGAAGCCTCCAAACGCCGAACCGTTGTTGGCACTGGCCGAGGTGTAGGCGTAGAGCAGTTGGCTGAAACCGTGGGCACCCGGGTTGCTCACGGCGGCCACCGGGCCTGGCAGGCTGGCGGCAATCGCGCCGAGCACCAGTACGCCAATCGGCATGACCATCAATGTCACCACCAACAGCTGCACCTCTTTGGCTTGCAGTTTTTTACCGAGGTATTCCGGCGTGCGGCCGATCATCAGGCCAGCGAGGAATACGGCAATCAGCACGTTGAGCAACATCCCATAGAGCCCCGCACCGACGCCGCCGAAGATCACTTCGCCGACCATCATATTGACCAGCGCCACCATCCCGCTCAGCGGGTTGAGGCTGTCGTGCATGCCATTCACGGAACCGTTGGACGCCGCCGTGGTGGTCACCGACCACAGCACGGTGGCGGTGGTGCCGAAGCGCGCTTCCTTGCCTTCCAGCGGCGCGGTCTGTTCGACGGCGACATTGTTCAGGGCCGGGTTCGGCTGGTATTCGGCCCATAGCGAGGTGGCGCCGCCGATCAGGAACAATGCCAGCATGCAGGCGATGATCGCCCGGCTCTGGCGCAGGTCCTTCACGTAATGGCCGAAGGTGAACACCAGCGCGACGGGGATCAGAATGATCGAGGCCATTTCGAACAGATTGCTCCAGGCCGTCGGGTTCTCGAACGGATGCGCCGAGTTCACGCCAAAGAAGCCACCACCGTTGGTGCCCAATTGCTTGATCGCAATCTGACTGGCAGCCGGTCCCAGCGGAATCACTTGGTCAACACCCTGCATCGTCACCGCATTCACGTACTGCGCGAAAGTTTGCGGCACGCCCTGCCAGACCAGATACAGCGCCAGCAGCAGGCACAGCGGCAACAAGCCATAGAGGGTGGCGCGGGTCATGTCGACCCAGAAGTTGCCCAGGGTCCGGGTGGACTTGCGACCGATGCCGCGACACAGCGCGACCAGTACCGCCAGCCCGGTGGCTGCGCTGACGAAGTTCTGCACGGTGAGGCCGACCATCTGGCTCAAGTAGCTCAGGGATGCTTCACCACTGTAGGCCTGCCAGTTGGTGTTGGTCACGAAACTGACGGCGGTGTTGAACGCCAGCGTCCACTCCTGTCCCGGCAGGTTCTGCGGGTTCAGCGGAAGGTGGCCCTGGAACAACAGGATCGCGAACAGCAGCAGGAAACCCGCGAGGTTGAAGGCGAGCAAGGCCAGCGTGTATTTCTGCCAGCTCTGTTCGGCCTGCGGATCGACGCCGGCCAGACGATAACAACCGCGTTCGACCGGACCGAGAAACGGCGTCAGCCAGGTGCGCTGCCCTTCCATTACCTTGTAGTAGAAACGCCCGAGAAACGGCGCCGGGACCAATACCAACGCGAAAAACGCAAGGATCAGCCAATAGTCATAACTGTGCATAGCCGCTCCTAGTTCCGGTCCGCGCGCAACAGCGCAACCAACAGATAAATGAACAGCCCCACTGCCAGCAGCAGCGACACCCCGTCCAGAACGCTCATGGAAGATCTCCGTGTTACGGCGTATTGCCGCGTGTGGAGTCATTGTCGGAAAGGAGGCTGTAAAAGAACGAGAGCGAGGGTGTGGGCGGGGCATAAAGAAAGTGTAAAGAGTGGGGTTGGGCGGGGGTTACAGCGCTGCGAAGAAGTGTTTTGCCTGGGAAAAACCGATGGTGCCGTTTCTACACGGCACCTGTTCGCGACGCCGCGAGTGATGGAGGCAACCTTGATAAGCGGCCCGACAGGCATGACGGAACCCGATGGTTTCGACAGCTCTTGCACCGCCCCGCGCGTGCCTGCAATCTACCGCTATCCGCATTACTGAAGAAGGCTGGTCCAACATGCGTATCCTCATTACCGGCGGTGCCGGTTTCATCGGCTCGGCCCTTGTTCGCGAGCTGATTCAACACACTGGGCATGAAGTGCTCAACCTGGACAAACTGACCTATGCGGGCAACCTCGAATCACTGACCAGCATCGCCCATGACACTCGCTACGAGTTTGTTCAGGCCGATATCGTGGACCAGGCGACGGTCAGAGCCGTGCTGGCTCGTTTCCAGCCCCATGCAATCATGCATTTGGCTGCGGAATCCCACGTCGATCGCTCCATCGACGGCCCCTCTGAATTCATCCAGACCAACATCGTCGGTACCTATAGCCTGCTCGAAGCGACCCGTGCCTATTGGCAAGCGCTCCCGGAACCCGAGAAAAGCACTTTCCGCTTTCATCACATCTCGACCGACGAGGTTTACGGCGACCTGCATGGTGTCGACGATCTGTTTACGGAAACCACACCCTACGCGCCGAGCTCACCTTACTCCGCCAGCAAGGCAGCGTCCGACCACCTGGTCCGCGCCTGGCAGCGAACCTATGGCCTGCCAGTGCTGCTGACCAACTGCTCGAACAATTACGGGCCGTTTCATTTCCCCGAAAAACTGATTCCGCTGGTGATACTCAACGCGTTGGCCGGCAAGCCGCTGCCGGTGTATGGCAATGGCCTGCAAGTGCGCGACTGGCTGTATGTCGAGGACCACGCCCGGGCGCTGCTCAAAGTGGTGACCACCGGCGCCGTCGGCGAAACCTACAACATCGGCGGCCACAACGAACAAAAGAATATCGACGTGGTACGCGGCATTTGTGCTTTGCTTGAAGAGTTGGCGCCGCACAAACCTGAAGGGGTGGCGCACTACGCCGACCTGATCACGTTCGTCCAGGATCGCCCTGGGCACGACTTACGCTACGCTATCGATGCCGGCAAGATTGAACGCGAACTGGGCTGGGCGCCCGAAGAGACGTTCGAAACCGGCCTGCGCAAAACCGTTCAGTGGTACCTGGACAACATGGAATGGTGCCGACGTGTTCAAGATGGCAGCTATCAGGGCGAACGCCTGGGTGCCATCAATTCCAAGGAGCTGCTCGCATGATGAAAGGCATTGTTTTGGCGGGTGGCTCAGGCACACGCCTGCATCCGATTACCCTCGGCGTGTCGAAACAGCTGTTGCCGGTCTACGACAAACCGATGATCTATTATCCGATTTCGGTGCTGATGCTGGCCGGCATCAAAGACATACTGGTGATTTCCACACCTCAGGATCTGCCGCAGTACCGCAATCTTCTCGGGGACGGAAGCCAGTTCGGTGTGAACTTCAGCTTCGCCGAGCAACCATCACCGGATGGTCTGGCTCAGGCGTTCCTGATTGGTGAGACGTTCATTGGCAAAGATCCGGTCTGCCTGATCCTCGGCGACAACATTTTTCATGGTCAGCACTTCGGCGATCAGTTGAAAAACGCGGCTAAACGCGCGTCCGGCGCCACCGTGTTCGGCTACTGGGTCAAAGACCCGGAGCGCTTCGGCGTGATCGATTTCGATAGCGATGGTCATGCGCTGTCGATTGAAGAAAAACCGAAACAACCGAAATCCAGCTATGCCGTAACCGGGCTATATTTCTACGACAACGACGTGATCGAGATTGCCAAGGCGGTTAAACCTTCGCCTCGCGGTGAACTGGAAATCACCGATGTCAACAATGCCTATCTGCAGCGGGGCGACCTTCAAGTCGAGCGCTTTGGTCGTGGTTTCGCCTGGCTTGACACCGGCACTCACGATAGCTTGCTCGAAGCCTCTCAGTACGTGCAGACCATCGAACACCGCCAAGGCTTGAAAGTCGCCTGCCTGGAAGAGATCGCCTATGAAAACGGCTGGATCGACCGTGAACGACTTCTGGACCGAGCGCGGTATTTTGGCAAGACCGGTTATGGCCAGTACCTGGCGAAACTGGCGGGGGAAGCACAATGACCTCGGTGGGACCCTGTGACGAGAATGCGTTGACCTCATGAAAATACTCATCAACGGCCGCCAAGGTCAGGTGTCTCATGAGTTGCAACGACAACTGGGTGCCGTCGGCGAACTGATCGTGCTCGGGCGCGATCAGCTCGATCTCGCCCAACCCGATCAGATTCGCCGTCAGGTGCAGACCCTTCGACCTGACCTGATCATCAATGCGGCAGCCCACACTGCGGTTGATCTGGCAGAAAGCGAACCGCAATCAGCGTTTGCGATTAACGCCGTAGCGCCCGGCATCCTTGCCAAGGAAGCGCTTGCCCTCGACATCCCGCTGATCCATTACTCGACGGACTATGTCTTCGACGGGAAGAAAGACGCCCCCTACAACGAGGACGACGCGCCCAACCCGCTCGGGGTCTACGGCCAGAGCAAATTGGCCGGCGAGCGGGCCGTCTGCGATGTGCAGGGTAAACACCTGATCCTGCGCACCAGCTGGGTCTATTCAACCCATGGCCGCAACTTTCTGTTGACCATGCAGCGCTTGTTGCAGGAAAAGCCGGAGCTGCGTGTGGTCGCCGATCAAATCGGAGCCCCCACATGGGCCGGCACCATCGCAAAGAGCACCCTCGCCCTGATCGAACACTGGCAGACAAACAAGACTGTAAAGTGGGGGACGTACCACCTGACGGCGCAAGGCGAAACCTCCTGGTTCGGCTTTGCCGAGGCCATCGGCGAAGCCTTGCGACAGCAGGGCAAGCCTTGCGCCAACCTGTTGCCGATTTCTTCCAGCGAATATCCAACGCCTGCCGCCAGACCGCTTAACTCACGTCTGGATTGCACCCGTTTGCAACGGGAATGGGGCGTGAGTCAACCTGACTGGCAGGCAGCACTACGCGAGTGCCTTGCCGAATAGAACCAGGCATCAAGCGCTACCCGCGCCGGTGTCGGAAAATGAACCGGTTGGGTATAGCGAGTTGCTCGAGAAAGCGGCGCCGCTGGCAACGGCGCCCTCGCTTGACGCATTAAAGTTCGCGCACTCGGCCGCGAACATCCCCGATACGACAGCTTTCGGCCCAATACGACGCAATTTGCCAAAATGGCACGTCGACTGCACAGCCCTCCCCTGAGCGTTCCAATCAAATCAGGGAGCAAGCGCATGAACACACAACTCAAACCCACGCTGGGCACCTTGCATCTGTGGGGCATTGCGGTCGGTCTGGTGATTTCCGGGGAGTATTTCGGCTGGAGTTACGGCTGGGGCGTGGCCGGGACCTTGGGCTTTCTGGTCACGTCGTTCATGGTCGCCACCATGTACACCTGCTTCATCTTCAGCTTCACCGAACTGACCACTGCCATCCCTCACGCGGGCGGTCCTTTTGCCTACAGCCGTCGTGCCTTTGGCGAGATAGGCGGATTGATTGCCGGACTGGCGACACTGATCGAGTTCGTCTTCGCTCCACCCGCGATTGCCTTGGCCATCGGCGCCTACCTCAACGTGCAGTTTCCGGCCCTGGACCCGAAACACGCGGCAGTCGGGGCCTACATCGTGTTCATGGGCCTGAACATCCTCGGGGTGAAACTGGCCGCAACGTTCGAACTGGTGGTTTGCGTATTGGCGGTCGCGGAACTGCTGGTGTTCATGGGCGTAGTCGCCCCGGCGTTTAGCTTCAGCCACTTTGCGCTCAACGGCTGGGCTGGCTCCGATGTGTTCGGCGTTCCAGCGATTGCCGGGATGTTCGCGGCGATCCCATTTGCCATCTGGTTCTTCCTCGCCATCGAAGGCGCAGCCATGGCCGCCGAAGAAGCCAAGGACCCGAAGCGCACGATTCCCAAGGCGTACATCAGCGGCATCCTGACGCTGGTGTTGCTGGCGATGGGCGTGATGTTCTTTGCCGGCGGTGTCGGAGACTGGCGCGCGCTGTCGAACATCAATGACCCGCTGCCACAAGCGATGAAAACCGTAGTGGGTGAAAGCTCTGGGTGGTTGCACATGCTGGTGTGGATCGGACTGTTCGGCCTGGTGGCGAGTTTCCACGGGATCATCCTGGGCTACTCGCGCCAGTTTTTCGCCCTGGCCCGCGCCGGATACCTACCCGCATCCCTGGCCAAACTGTCGCGCTTTCAAACGCCGCACCGGGCGATCATCGCCGGTGGTGTGATCGGCATCGCGGCAATCTACAGCGACGGCTTGATCAACCTCGGCGGCATGACGCTCACCGCCGCGATGATCACCATGGCCGTCTTCGGCGCCATCGTGATGTACATCATGAGCATGCTCAGCCTGTTCAAACTGCGTAAGTCAGAGCCGAACCTGGAGCGCACCTTTCGCGCACCTTGCTACCCGCTGGTGCCGCTCGTTGCGTTGATGTTGGCGGTGGTGTGCCTGGTGGCAATGGCCTGGTTCAACGCGCTGATCGGCCTGATTTTCCTGGGCTTCATGGTGGCCGGTTTCGTGTACTTCATGCTCACCGCCCAACTGCGGGCCGACGCCCCGGCAGATGCCATGTTGACCGGGCACTGAAACGCCGCGAGTGATCCTGGTGCAAGAGGCATAGAATGGGCCGATAGCGATGGAACTGCGATCAAAGCCCATCACTCAAAGTGGTATGCATGATCGGTCGGCGAACCCTCGCCCACCCGCCTGCTTTCAAGGAGAGTCCTATGCCCTGGTATGCCTGGTTGATTCTGGTCGTTGCCATCGGCTCGATCATTGGTGGTCTGATGATGCTGCGCGACACCGCCACCAAGGTCGAGCTGACCGAAGAGCAACGTAAACGCGTCGCCGAACGCAATGCGGAAATGGACGCCAAGGAAGCGCAGGACCGCTGACTGAAAACCCCGCCTTGGCCGGCGGGGTTTGTTTTTGCGCGAAACCTCCCGAAATCATGCTGTTTTGTACCCATATCGAAGCATCTGCATGTTTTTTAGAAGTAGAAGTACAGTCACCATGCAATTTTCATTGGTTAATATGGCCGCATTGATGCGGAGATATCAGATGCGTTACTCGCAGGACCATAAAGCCCAGACCCACCAACGCATAATCAAGGAAGCCTCGGCACGTTTCCGACGCGATGGTATCGGCGCGACCGGGCTGCAACCCCTGATGAAAGCACTGGGCCTGACCCACGGTGGCTTTTATTCGCACTTCAAGTCCAAAGACGAACTGGTCGAAAAAGCCTTGCAAGAGGCGGGTGTACAAGTCGACGAATTATGTGCGCAACTCTTTGCCGAGGAACACCCACTCGATGCCTTTATCGATGCTTACCTCTCCGAATGGCATCAAACCTCGCCTCACGAAGGCTGCCCGCTTCTGACCATTTCCTCTGAATTGGGACTGCGCGGTCAACCGAGCCCCACCAGCGATGCGGTCCTCCAGGCACGACTCGACCAGATCCAGCAAGCGCTGGACACAGAGAACAGCGCCGCTCGAAGCATCGTCATCATGTCCACGCTGGTCGGCGCGCTGTTGTTATCGCGCAGTGTCGCCGACGCCGGGTTTGCCCAACGGATTCTCGACGTCACGCGCGAACACCTCAAAGAATCGAAGGATTAACCCTGCCAACGCTTGAACAGAACGCTGGCGTTGACCCCACCAAAGCCGAAGCCGTTGGATAACGCATATTCAATAGCCATTGGCCTCGCCTGACCGTGAACAATATCGACACCTTCGGCTGCGGGATCAGGACGATCGAAATTGAGCGTAGCCGGTACGATCTGATCGCGGATCGCCAACAGCGTGAAGATCGCCTCAAGACCACCAGCGGCACCGAGCAAATGGCCAGTTGCCGATTTGGTCGAAGTGACCGCTATTGAATTTTGCACACCGAACAACGCCTTGATCGCGGCCAGTTCCCCCAGATCACCTACAGGAGTCGATGTTGCATGAGCATTCAAGTGCTGGACCTGAGCCGGTGAAACACCGGCCTGAGCCAACGCCAGCGTCATGGCCCGCCGCGCACCGCTGCCGTCTTCGGGGCCGGCGGTCAGGTGATAGGCGTCAGCGCTGGTGCCGTAACCGACCAGTTCTGCCAACGGCTGAGCCCCTCTCGCCAACGCATGTTCAAGAGATTCGATGACCAACAGCCCGGCCCCTTCACCCATGACAAAACCATCGCGGTCACTGTCGAACGGTCGCGAAGCGCGCTCCGGCGTATCGTTGTACCCACTGGACAAAGCACGTGCCGCCGCAAAACCGGCCAGGCTGACGCGATCGATTGCCGCTTCCGCGCCGCCACAGACCGCGATATCCGCCTCACCCGCCCGGATCATCCGCGCTGCATCGCCGATGGCCTGGACCCCGGCAGCACACGCGGTGACCGGCGCACCCAACGGGCCTTTGAACCCGTGCTGGATCGAGACATGGCCCGCGGCGAGGTTGACCAGAAACGACGGAATGGTGAAGGGAGACAAACGCCTCGGCCCTCGGCTGTCGGTCGTGCGCACCGCATCGGCAATCGCCCCGAAACCACCCACGCCCGAACCGATAATCGTGGCCGTACGCTCCTGGGCATTGGCATCCACTGCTTGCCAACCCGCTTGTGCTAGCGCCTGACGCGCAGCTTCCATGGCGAACAGAATGAAGCGATCCATCTTCTTCTGTTCCTTGGGCGGCGTCGCGAGATCCGGGTCGAAACCTGCTTCTGGATCATCCGCCAGGGTCGGCACAGCACCACCGACCTTGGCCGGCAGATCGGCGACCACCTCTTCCGGCAAATTGCGCAACCCGGAACGCCCGGCCAGCAGGCGCCTCCAGACCGCTTCGACACCACTCCCCAGCGGTGACACCAGGCCCATGCCCGTTACAACCACTCGACGATCACTCATACCGCACATACCTCAAGCCGATGGATAAAGCCTCACTGGTAGCGTGTGGCCGCTTTGCTTTTGGAAAGATTGGGTGCCATCACCAGGCGGGCTGCAACGAATGCATCCCAGTCTGCAGCATCCGGCAACGAAGGAATGGTGATCAACTCGCCCTGATCCAGGCCAGACAACGCGGCATCGACCATCTCATCCGCCTCCATCACCATGTCTGCGGGAATCTGTGAAGCATCGATGCCCGAACGCTCCCAGATCTCGGTGCGCGTCACACCCGGCAGCACCGCTTGAACTTTCACCCCGGTGCCATTGAGCTCGGCGTTCAACGATTGAGTCAGGCTCAATACATAGGCCTTACTGGCACTGTAGGTAGCATTGAAGCGCTCAGGAAACAGTGCCACCACGGATGCAATATTGATGATCGTGCCGCGCCCCGCTTTGGCAAAACTGCCAGCGGCTGCCGATGCGAGTCGTGTGACTGCCGTGATGTTCAGTTGAATCAGGCGCTCCAGTTGATCCATATCGGCATTGGCCAACAAACCATCTGCCGCTACACCAGCGTTATTGAGCAACAGGCTGATACTCGAATCACTGCGCAGACGCTGTTCGAGTTTGAGCACGTCCTCTTTTTGAGTCAGATCGGCCTTGAGCACCTCAACGTGAACGCCATGCTCCTCACGCAGCGTGCTAGCCGCTGCCTCAAGGCGCTCCTGATCGCGGGCAACCAACAGCAGATCAAAACCGCGTGCTGCCAAGCGCTCGGCGTATACCGCGCCGATACCGGACGATGCACCCGTAACGAGGGCTGTACCTTGGGACTGAACAGAATTCATGGCGGTGCTCCTAAGAAGCGAATGGGAACCTGGCGCCTGAGATTCAGGTCGCAGTGTCAGATGACCAATTAATTATAGGCATAATTTAATACCAATATGATAGCCGTAATTTTTCCATGCCGACAAAGGGCCGACGACAGTTATCCCCTGCCAAGCAGAGCACTCGTGCTTGCCAGAATGCGAAAGGCCGGTCAATGACCGGCCTTCTGGCGTTGATCTACAAGCTTAGTTCACCTCGAGCTTGTCGCGGTTTTTATCGAGAATGGCCTTGCCAATACCCTTGACCTCGAGCAACTCTTCGATTGAAGCAAACGGTCCATTATCCTCACGATAAGCAACAATCGCCTTTGCCTTCGCCTCGCCCACCCCGGACAGTTCACGCTGCAATGTCACTGCATCCGCCGCGTTGAGGTTGATTTTCCCGGACTGGTCTTTCACTGACACGTCCATGACCGCAGGAGGGTTTGCAGCGTCCTGTTTGACTGCGGGCGCGGCGGTTACAGCGATTGAGGTGCTGGTCAGCAGGGCAAAAACGAGGGAGTAGAAATAGCCAGTACGCATAAATGACGCTCCATGACATCGATTGAGAAAGCAGCTTTTCCGAAGCTGCTTTCAAAATTTAGGCGATGTCTGGAGCGTGTCAAAAATGCGTCCGTTACAGGATGTGAAACAATCAGGGTTCGAGGCGACGTTGCTGGTAGATCCAGTCGACGATATCGCCGTCGGGGGTGTAGCCACTGACGGTTTCGCGCAGGAGTTGACGGACGCGGGTGTAGTCATCCTGTTGGACGGCGTTGAGCAATTCCGAAAGCTTTACCTTAAGAACATCCCATGACAAATGGTCTTCATTAGCGCTCATGATCATCGGATGCTGGGTTGCACTCACGTTGTCACCGATCAGAAGTTCTTCGTAAAGCTTCTCTCCCGGGCGCAAGCCGGTGAACTCTATGGAAATATCCCCATGCTGATTCTTGTCCGAGCGAATACTCAAACCTGACAAATGAATCATCTTCTCCGCGAGTTCGACGATTTTCACGGGCTCGCCCATGTCCAGCACGAAAACATCACCGCCCTGCCCCATCGAGCCCGCTTGAATGACCAGTTGAGCAGCCTCGGGAATTGTCATGAAGTAGCGGGTAATTTTCGGATGAGTGACCGTCAGCGGCCCGCCAGATTTAATTTGCTTGTGGAACAACGGAATGACTGAACCAGAAGACCCCAGGACGTTGCCGAAGCGAACCATGGTGAAGCGTGTTTTGTTGACGTGAGAAATATTGCAGCTGTCGCCAAATAATACCGGTGCCAACTCCCTACTCAGTGCCTGGAGCAACAACTCGGCCAAGCGCTTCGTGCTCCCCATGACATTGGTAGGTCTCACGGCTTTGTCTGTTGATATCAGTACAAAATTAGCGACTCCTGCCTTAAGCGCTGCCTGTGCTGTATTCAATGTACCGATGACATTGTTATATACGCCTTCTGCAATATTGTGCTCAACCATCGGCACATGCTTATAGGCGGCGGCATGGTAAACAGTATCCACACGCCAGGTCTTCATGACGTCGAGCAACTTATCAGAATTGCGTACCGAACCAAGAATTGGCAACAGCCGCACGGGCAGAGACTCGCGAGCGACCCGCTGTTCAAGCTCGGACAAGATGCTGTAGAGGTTGAACTCACTGTGCTCAAACAACAGCAGTGTTGTCGGCCGCAAAGAAAGGATCTGACGGCAAAGCTCTGAACCGATTGAGCCTCCTGCGCCAGTAACAAGAACGGATTGCCCAGTGATGCAGTGTGCAAGCAAATCGACTTGCGCCGGAACAGCGTCACGGCCCAGCAAGTCCGCAATGTCTACTTCCTGAATATCATCGACCTTGACCCGACCACTCGCCAAATCCATAAACCCAGGAACACTTCGTACATGCAGCGGAAAACCTTCGAGGAAACCAAGTATCTCACGACGACGACCGCGATTTGACGAAGGGATCGCGAGTAGAATTTCCTGAGCCCCAGTGTTGTCGATCATTTCCTGGATATGCTTGGGTTTATAAACCTGCAGTCCCGAAATGACTCGATCAGCAATTCCACTATCGTCATCGATAAAGGCAACAGGCCGCATTACCCTGCCCATTCGCAATGCCGCAACAAGTTGGTTGCCCGCTGCGCCTGCTCCATAGATAGCTACTTTCGGCAGACCGTCGTCACGATTTGCAAATGGAACATGCCGTGTAGCGCTGAACCAGTCACCCAGAAAATACTGACGCATGGCCAGTCGCAGCCCACCAATCATGATCAGGCTCAGCCACCAATAGTTGAATATGATCGAGCGCGGGACAATATTCTGGTGATTGCTATACCAGTACACAATGATGCCAAGGATCAGCGATGACAGACTCACTGCTTTGATAATCGCGATCAGCGCATCGTTGCCAAAATAACGCATCACAGCGCGATACATGCCAAATCGGATAAACAAGGGAATGGCGACAACCGGGGCACTCAAAAAAAGCCATGAGTGTGCAATCAGGGGGTTGGCCATATCGTCGATGCCGAGGCGAACCAAGAACGCCAGCCACAACGCTGCCCATACCAGAACGACGTCGGCCGATACCTGAATCAGCCGTTTTTGACGGCGAGGTAACTCCAGCAACAACTTGCGTAACTTAACCATAACTCCGTCGTACACCTCGAACCGCTCCCCATTTGATCGTACTTGACCAGTGTACGTCTCTTGACGCACTCGATACTGAAATATCAGGAATCAACTGAGCGCCTGTTTCTCTTCGATTTCACCGGCATGAAATTTTATGGCCAGAATCACCAGAGGAATGTAGGCGACTACCAGGCCCAATGCACCATCTACTCCAAACTCGATAACGCTGAGGGCGATTGGAAGCAACCACAAAACGTTAAGTCCCCCAACCGCCAGCGTGACTGGCAGGTGCTTACGATATTTGCGCGATGCGAATTGATACGCATGACTGCGATGAGCTTCGTAAACTTTATCACCGCGAATCAGGCGACGGACCAAGGTAAAAGTAGCATCGACGACAAATACACCCAAAAGGATCAGCCACGCCCAAAGCAATTCCGGAGCCGTCCAGGCGGCCTGAATTGAGAGGATTCCAAGCACGACGCCCAAGAAGCCGCTCCCGGCGTCCCCCATGAAAATCCGGGCAGGGGGAAAATTCCAGAATAGAAACCCACTCACCGCCATTGACAATGTAATCGGGACCCACATGAGGGATTCGTATCCACTCAGCCAATACAGCAAACAAGCCCCCAGGCATGCAGTAATGGCTTCGATACTGGCAATACCATCGATTCCATCCATGAAATTGTAGAGATTGAGCATCCACACAAGATAGAACGCAGCCAAGATCACCCCGAACCATGAAAGGTCCAGAGTCATGCCAAAAACGATAATCTGAGGAAAGCCACCTAGCCAGAACAATGACCAGACCGCAGCACAAAAATGTCCAAGTAGACGCCAACGAGCAGCTATGTGGCCGTGATCATCCATGAACCCGATAATCGCTACCATTGCACCAGCACCACCGAGTGCAACCACTGCGGGAATGGTTACCAGTTGTGCCCAGGCAAGAAATGGCAATGCCAACAAAAACGCGACAACTATTGCGACACCGCCACCTCTCGGGGTGGGTATTGAGTGAGAACTGCGTGCATTAGGAATATCGACGATGCTCCGAGCCAACGCATAGCGGCGCAATACTGCCGTCAAAATAAACGAAACGCTAGCTACTGCAGGAATTGCCCACCAATAGATCATTGTTATTTACTTTCTCGAAAATGTTGTGCTGTGGCCTTCAATGCATCATCAACAGAGACTGGTGGTGACCATTCCAGCAAAGACCGAGTTTTACTGATGTCAACCTGCAGAGATCCACACAGCCTGTTCGATAGATCCTTTCTTCCCAGCAATGCCGCACCGTTTTGCAACACCCAGGCAGGTATAGGCAAGAGGCGAGCGCTCCGCCCAAGGGCTGTCGCCATTTTTCGCAGTAACCGGGTTGTAGACAGATCGTCGCCATCACTGACCAGGAAGGTCTCATTGGTTGCGGCTGGGTGACTGATGCACGTCACAATCAAATCCACCAAGTTATCCAGAGCGACAAGACTTCGTTTGTTGTGAATCGCTCCAAATGGCAATGGAATACCTGCCTCCAGCCATCGCATCATGTTTCTGAAGTTAGCTTTGACCCCGGGGCCATAAACCAATACCGGTCGAATAATAACAACATCCATTCCGGTCTCTACAGCAAGCGCGCGCAGGTTCTGTTCGGCCTCCATCTTGGATATACCATAAGGATCTGCCGGAGCTGGCTTGTCGTCCGGCGAATAGGCAATACCCGGCTCCGTTCCCTCACCATTGACCTTGATGGAACTGATAAAAATAAATCGCTTGACACCCGCCGAGGCCGCTTGGCGTGCAAGACTCAGCGTTCCTTCTACATTAACCCTTCTAAACGCAGCAAGAGGATCAACCTCTGTATCGTTCATTACGTGAACACGAGCTGCAGCATGAATGACAACATCTACCGCCTTTAGGCTGTCGTTCCAGGATGTAGCCCCATCAAAGCCACTGACGTAAACCTTCGAAACTCCATCTTCGACTAACTGGGCTCCGCTCCGCAGGGCGACAGTGACATTAAAGCCGCTGTGCACCAATCGCCTCAGCGTTGCGCCTCCGACAAATCCAGTTGCCCCAGTCAAGAATACGTTTTTAGGCATTATTTGGCAGCCTTACGTAAAGTTGCATGACGAAATAGATTCTCCAATTGCCTCAGGAGTGTAGGCTTGGAAAAATGGCTTAAGTAGTATGCACGACCGGCTTGCCCCATGACATCACGCTCGGCGGATGAAATAGTTGCCAACTCAAAGGTAATACGAGCAAGCCCTTCAGTATCACCCGAATGGCAACATAACCCCACCCCAGATTCCTCGATAATCCGTGAGGCCTCCCCATTGATCATGCCAAGAATTGGTTTACTAGAGGCTAGATACGCCTGGACCTTGCCCGGAATAGTCTTCTCAAAGACTTCGTTAGTCTTCAAAGAAACCAATAACGCGTCGGCGCAAGCAAACACCCCCGGCATCTCGCTGAGAGGATGTCGCCCCAAGAGCACGACATTAGTCAGACCTCTTGATTCGACCTGTTCACCCAGCCACTTGCTCATACGGCCGTCCCCTACTACAACCCAGCGTACCGAAACCTTACTTCTCAATGTCTCAGCCGCATCTAAAATGGCTGGAAAGTCTTGCGCTTCACCGAGGTTGCCGGCAAAAACAACGGTAAAAACAGAGTCGTCTCGCATAAGGAGAGTTGAGGCTGTCGCCGGACATGTTGAAAAATCGTCCTCTGCCCAACTCGGAAAATAGATCAACCGCTCTGGAGAAATTTCCCTGGTGCAATACTGCTTTACATTGTCAGCAAAACCTTTTGACTGCAAAAGTAAATAGTCAGAACGATTGTAGATCCAGGCAACCACACGTCCAACCGCCGCCAACATGGCAGGATTTCGAAGAATTCCGACCGCCTTAAGAGTTTCTGGCCAAAGATCCAAAACCCACACAAATATTGGAGTCTTTTTAATACGTCCAATTACTACGGCCGGAATAGCTGCCATAATAGGAGATACAGCATAGACAAAAATGGCGTCATAACTTTCGCCTCGAAGCTTGAATACCCCAACTGTAGAGGCACTGAGAAAAAAAGATAAATAATTCAAAGCCAAGCTGATACTTCGCTTACCGCGCGAAATCAGCGGAACTCGGACTACCCGAGCACCACAGTAGTTATTAAAAGCATCAGGTCTGGCTCTAAACTCCGAAAACACTTTACCTTCAGGATAATTGGGCAAACCGGTCAACACAGTAACTTGATGACCCTTTTCTGAAAAATCGCGAACCAAATCATTGATACGCATATTTTCAGGCCAAAAATACTGCGTAATCACCAAAACCCTTAATTTATTCTCAGGCATCCCTACAGCTCAACTCAATACTTTTTCCAAACCACTCGATTTACATAATCAAGATAGCTGTGAATGATCCTGACCACTTTATCCGCAACATTAGGCATAGAGTAGTCGGAGACCAACCGAAGGCTCCGCTCAGCTCCGCGACCCTGCCCTTCAAGCACTTGAAGTGCCTGCATTACCCTATCGACTTCCAACCCAACCATCATTACGGCGGCCTCTTCCATACCTTCTGGACGCTCGTGAGCTTCCCGAATATTCACCGCAGGAAAGTTGAGAATCGACGACTCTTCGTTGATTGTTCCACTATCAGAAAGTACAGCCTTGGATTCGAGTTGCAGTTTGTTGTAATCCTTGAATCCCAACGGCTTCAGCAAACGTACATTACTATGAAATTTCACACCCATGGCATCGACACGCTTCTGTGTTCGAGGGTGCGTAGAAACGATAACGGGATAGCCGAAGTGAGAGGCAACGGTATTCAACACAGTGACAAGCTTGCCGAAGTTAACGTCGGAATCGATGTTTTCTTCACGATGAGCGCTGACAACAAAGAACTTGCCCTTTTCAAGTGCAAGCCGCTCCAGCACATCCGAAGAGTCAATACCCTCGCGATAATGATTAAGCACCTCGAACATCGGGCTACCGGTTTTGATCACCATATCTGGCGAAAGCCCCTCTCGCAGCAAGTAATCCCGCGCGATAGTGCTATAAGTCAAATTGATATCGGCTGTATGGTCAACGATACGCCTGTTGATTTCTTCCGGCACGCGCATATCAAAGCAACGGTTGCCCGCTTCCATATGGAAAGTAGGAATCTTTCGGCGCTTGGCAGGAATGACAGCCATACAGCTATTGGTATCACCAAGGACCAGCAGCGCTTCCGGCTGAACCTCAGCAAGAACGCGATCAACAGTAATAATGACGTTACCGATGGTCTCTGCTCCGCTGGCACCTGCGGCGTTCAGAAAGTGGTCGGGCTTACGAATTCCAAGGTCCTGAAAGAAGATTTCGTTCAACTCGTAATCGTAATTCTGCCCTGTATGCACCAGGATATGCTCGCAATCTTTGTCCAACGCAGCCATTACGCGCGAAAGACGGATGATCTCCGGGCGAGTCCCTACTACAGTAACGACCTTCAATTTTTTCATTTTTAAACGTCACATTTTTAAATAATTGATAAAACAATCGACGATTCTAATCTGCAACCAACCTCAGCGCCATCCATCAAAGGGACGACAACCCAGTCAAGGCAACCGTTCGACAAGTGGCCTTTAGCGATCCTGGCACCAGAGATTTGTGCTGGGATACGGAACCTATTGAAAAATAACAATATAAACGATACCGCCCCACACCAATAAAAATGACAAGGCGGTATCCTTCTTTAATTAGGCCTCTGTACCCACTGGTCGCGTATATGTGTCAGGAGCTTCACGATCGAAAATTTCATTAGCCCAAAGCATGACGATCATTTCTTCCGTACCGGTATTCGTGATGTCGTGAGTCCACCCTGGCACTGTTTCAACAATTTCCGGGACTTCACCAGTGGTGAATAACTCGTAGAACTCACCGGAAACGATATGGCGAAACCGAAAACAAGCGTTGCCTTTAATCACAAGAAACTTTTCAGTTTTTGAGTGATGATAGTGCCCGCCACGAGTAATACCAGGATGCGCCGTAAAGTAAGAAAATTGCCCGGAATCACGAGTCTTCAGCATTTCTACGAAAACACCACGAGGATCACTATACTTGGGAACCTCGTAAGTAAAATCCTCAGGCGGAAGGTAGCTCAGGTAAGTGGAATACAAAGCCCTGGTCAGTCCCGTGCCTACTGGCTCAGTGATCATTGACTTTCGGCTTTCGCGAAATGCGACCAACTGCTCAGCAAGTTCGCCGACTGCAATACTGTACTGAGGTGCAACTGTGACAAACGGTTCACCAGTTTGCTTCCCATCCATGACAGCAACAAAGTTAGCGATCACATCATCGATATATACAAGGTTGATCTGTGCTTGTGGATCATGAATCTGTACGGGAATATCACGGGAAATATTATTACAGAAAGTCGCAACAGCAGAGTTGTAATTTGGCCGCGCCCACTTACCAAAAACATTTGGTAACCGGAACAAGTGTACCGGAGAACCATGAGAGGCTTTCAGATCAAGCAATGCCTCTTCAGCTCCCCGCTTACTACTACCGTAAGGATTGTCAAGTTCGGCCTGGCTAGATGATGTATAGAGCACAGGGATCTGGCGCCCGCTGGTTTTGATTGCATTGCACAGCGCCAAAGTTAAATCAGTATTGCCAGTGAGAAACTCTTGAGGATCCTGAGGACGGTTGACTCCAGCTAAATGGAAAACGAAATCTACCTGCTCAATAAGGGCTGGTAAATCTGTTAATGAATTCTCACGTGTAAAGCGACACACCTCTACATCTAGTCGCTCTACTAGATGCGAGATCAAATTCTGGCCGACAAAACCTTTGGCACCCGTAATCAGGACTTTCATTTTTTACTCCTCGGGTGTTGCGTGCTCACCACGCTGAATCGCTCGCATGAAGTCCAGCTTCAGAAGAAGCTTCTGCATCCCCTCAATATCCAATCGCTCTGTATTGTGCGAATTATAATCTTCAGTGCGGGATATTTTGGTTTCGCCTTGTTCGACAAACTTCGCATAGTTTAGATCGCGAAGATCTGGCGGAACACGGAAATAGTCGCCCATGTCTTCAGCACACGCCATTTCTTCCCGACTAAGCAAAGCTTCGTAAAGCTTCTCGCCATGACGAGTACCGATTACCTGAATCGGGTGCTCTGGTTTTCCTACCATGGTGGTCAGAGCTTGAGCCAATACTTCTACTGTAGCTGCTGGTGCTTTCTGGACAAACAAATCGCCGTTATTGCCGTTTTTAAAGGCATACAGCACCAAATCAACGGCATCAGCCAGCGTCATCATGAAGCGGGTCATGTTCGGGTCAGTTAGAGTCAGCGCCTTGCCCGCTCGAATCTGCTCGATAAAAAGTGGAATTACCGAACCGCGGGAGGCCATGACGTTACCATATCGCGTACCACAGATAACTGTCTTGGTGTCATCAACGTTACGCGATTTGGCCACCATGACTTTTTCCATCATTGCCTTGGAAATACCCATGGCATTGATCGGGTACACTGCCTTGTCAGTACTTAGGCAAACGACGCGTTTGACTTCATTCTGAATGGCCGCCTCAAGCAAGTTCTCTGTGCCGAGGACGTTAGTCTTGACCGCTTCCATAGGGTGAAATTCACACGACGGAACCTGCTTCAACGCAGCAGCATGAAAAATATAGTCAACACCACGGGTAGCATTCAGAACGCTTTGGTAATCACGAACATCGCCAATGTAAAATTTCAGCTTTGAACTGGCGTAGCGCTTACGCATATCATCCTGTTTTTTCTCGTCCCGGCTGAAAATACGGACTTCGGCAATATCGGTATCCAGGAAGCGCTTAAGAACTGCATTACCAAAAGAACCAGTACCGCCGGTAATCAGTAATTTCTTGCCTTTAAACATGATCTTTTCCTTTAATAGCATCAAGCAGTTTGCCAACCTGTTTATCAGGCATCTTGTTCTCGATAATGAATGTTTTAGCGGCTTTACCCATGCCAATAAACTCATCATCGGAGATTTTTGAAAGCTCTAATAATTTTCTCTTCAACCCATCGCCACCAGGCGGTATCAGGTAACAAAAACCATAATATTCTTCAGGAATACCGTCAAGCCTGTACATCAAAACAGGCACACCAGAAGACATGTATTCAATTATTTTTGAAGGGAAAGAATATTTTGTATATTCCGACTCGTTATCTCTAGGATTGATAAGCAAAGCCGCATCTCGCTGCAGGCGCAGCACAGAGTCGCGCTCCAGCTGCCCAAAATACTTGACATTTGAGCAATTCGAAGAAATATCTTCGACGTAGGCACGATCATCTCCGGCACCACAAATAAACAGATCATAATTTTCGATGCCGGAATCGATATACGAGTCTAGAAGATTTCTTATTCCATAACGTCGATCCAGGGTTCCAGTATACAAGAAATATCTCTTTCGTTGCCCCGCCTCAGAAATAGAAATGTAAGACTCGTCAGCAATCCCTTCCACAACAATCTTCTTGATTGATAGATCGAACTTTCTAAGCATCTCTTTTGTGATTGCAACAATACTGTCTGATCTATTAACAATGGAATACGAAACAAGCGAAAATAGGTGAAATACGAATTTGGCTACGCCTTTTCTTACAGCCATATACTCAGGCAAATCTGGCACGATAACACAAAGATGTGTCTTTCTCTTGAAGAGCCTGACGAAGTAACAAGCCAACAAAAAAGGTAGATGCATGGAATAACAAACCAAAACATAACGCTCTTCCTGACGAGATTTCATCTCAGCCAGAATCGCTCTGTAAGCAGAGAGCGCGCGACAAATGTTTTTTACAAATGTCAAGTTGAAAAACCCTACATTTTTGACAACCGCACGACCGAGCGATTCACGTTTAGCAACAGGCCGGTAGCACAAATCCCTGTACCGGTAGGGGTAGGCACCGACAAAAGGCAAGTTTATGACTGAAACGGTTTGTACGTGTTCGCTTTGAGAGAATCCGCTGATGTAGTTTTTTTGAAGTGTGTCAGCTGCATACTGCATGCTGCCTTTCGAGTTCTTGATGATATTTTCCTTATCACCTTCACAAAACACTCCTCCCAGGAACAAAACGTTCATGCGGCCGTAACCAGAGGCAATTCAAAAAAATCAAACACTTTTTACACTCCATCGAAAATTCAGTTTCATCACGAGCCTGGCTTTCATCGGTCAGTTGAGCAGTAGATTATAGTTGAAGAGGGGAAAAACGGAAAACCCCGCAACGGGGACGAGGAAGAAAAAAATCAGATAGATTGCAAAAAACAGGATGTAGAGCACAAGGAATAAATACGTGCGCCTAAGCAAGAAAAAAGAGTTTATGCAATGTAACATATTAAAAAACAGAACAGACCTGAACAACCTAATAAAAATTTCCGACTCAAAGTACAAAACCAAGAAAAATAACGACAGTAAATTCAAACTCAATACGAAAGACAATTCTCTGTCTCGAGCAGAAAAATTATCAAGCTTGTACAAGCTCTTTCTTTCAGCCAACACCACCAAAGTGATAAGCACCGTAGAGACCAAATGCATGAACACGTTCGCAAGTGAACTTTTCAGTGAGGTATCATAATAATTAAAATGCCTGGCAATGCTATCTGGAAGCGGAAGGCTGTACCTCGCCAGCACATAGAAGCAAAGAAAAACAAAAAACAATATTATAAATCTACCGATATCAATTGTTCTATTGATTGGAATAAATATGAACACCATAAACATAAGCGATGACTGGTGAATGGTAGCAGCGAGTAATATTATAAGCGCGTATTTTATCTTGCAGAGTTGCTTCCCTTCATATAAAACCAATATACCCTGCAAAAATATCGCAAACGCTAAAAAATTCCGCATTAAAACAAAGTCTAACGAAAAGAAAAAAACTGCATACACAAGAATTGACGCAAAGGGCGATATAGTTGTCTTTAGGATATACCTAAGAACTAATAGCAATGTCACAAGAGATATCAGCACCTGAAAAGCCTGGTAGGGTAACCCAGTACCGCTTGCAAAAATATTTAAGAACCCGTAACCGACTTCCCCCCCCCAACTCGCAAGCGTATCGCGGGAGTAATAATAGGCCTCATACCCCTCTCTATCACCATTCCAATAATTCCAGCCATACAGTATCCACATCACTGCGAATACGAGTAATGCCAAAAACATGGACGAAAGGTGTTTTCTTTTATACATACCTATCTTCCTGCAAACAACTTTCTTTTTAGAAAGCTAGATATACTTTCAGTCTTTTTAATATCAAAAACACTCCTAACTGCCCGAGACACAACCGATCTGGCGGAAAAGAAATCAGGATTCAAGATTGTTTTCGCAACAGATTCTTCAAAGACTTTGTCGATCAAAAGAGCATCTGGATGTTTGAGAGGGAACTGCATTTCCATGGTATCAAGCCCGCAAAACCTCTCCACCATGACATCATTCAGTGAGTTGCCGCCATGTGTAGAATCACTATCCACACCAATGTTTTTTATCTGGTTATACTTGGGAACTATCGCGTATACGTTATGCACACGCATGCTAAAACTCATTTGATAGTCCCAAGAATAAAATCGACCACGGGATTGCTTGGCATCCAACTCGTAATCGAGATTATATCTATCCTGGTAATACAACTTTTTATACAAGTATTCGTCTTTAATTCTTTCTCTTATATACTCATCCTGCCAAAGATCCAATTCACCATCGTAAAATTTGTTAAACTTATCACCCCATGAAGCCCAACCGCACGGCATCATATTTTTAGTAAAAACGTAGCTCGAACCATCCGCTGGCGTATAATTTTTTAAATAGTTAGTTCCGCACACCCAAAGAACGCGACTATCTTCTTTGTATCGCGCTAGTACGTCTTCGCAAAACCTGAAGAAAGTAACCTCAGGAAGATTATCGTCCTCAAGAAAAATCGCACAACTTTCTCTTTGAAAAACCCACCTGGCACCACCCGCTATATTTGAGTAAACTCCAATATTATTATCCTCATACTTTCGAACCACTTCGCAGTCCCAGGTAATCGCTTTTTCGATTGCTTCACGGCACCGCGAAACTTGCAGCCTTTCTTCTTCGTCCCTACCGCCATCCGATAACAAATATAACTTAGCAGGAGCAATTTTCGATATCTGCTTGATTATTTCCAGAGGTTTATCTATGCGCTTGAATAAAAAAAGCACAACAGGAATACTAAAACTATTCATTACTAACACCCTCCGTAAAGCTAATATATGAAAAAACCAGTAGATCAAGGCTACTGTAGTGCCGCCTACGCAAAACGACTCAACACTAGTAACCTTTTACCTTTCTCACCAAGGAACAACTATAAACTATTTCCAATAGGGCCGAAGTCACCAACGCTAACACTACCGAATAAATACTCCAACTTAGAGAAAGATACAAGGCACAAAAGAGGTAAAACGATATTACCGAAACAACTTGGTTTCTTAATACGAAATCATACCTTTGATGGGGAACATATATAAAATAAATATGACTTCCCACAACTAGGAAAGTCATAATATTTATGCTCAACAACATAGAGAGGTAGTACGCTTGCTGCATATCGTGAACTGAGATCAACCGTATAACCCAATACCCTCCTACAGCAACAGACAACATACAAACCAAACCAACAAAAATTTCAACCTTTATGATTTTGTCAATTATATTTTTTTGTGCCTTTCTTACCATCACTGGAAAAAGCGCAGCGTTTATATTTGACGCTAACAAGCTTGGCACAGAAAATATTTTGTTCGCCAAATCGTAGATAGCAACTTCCCTCATACCGAATAGCGATCCGATAATAATTTCAATGCTCTTCTGCTTTAATGTATTGGTTGCACTAGACCAAAAAAATGGTTGAACCTCGAACAATAGCGCCTTCACGTTCAGGAGACCTGGCCAAGTTAGCTTCAAATGATAAATAGCAAATAACATACAAAAGGCAACCAAAGACGAAATAACGTTTGTCGCAACCACGATAAAAGTATAAACACCAACATCGTCTACACCGCTGATGCAAAAATATATGACCGGCAGAGAAAGCAGTTTTGAGGTGAGCTGTATCACTGTTAATACTTTCATTTTTTGCACACCATGAAAGTACCAAGTGGGTAGGAAAACACAGGAAAGTGTATTGGCAAAGCAGAAAACAAATAAAATCCAATTTGACCTTACAAATGGAACTCCAACCACAAGCGCAACGAATATAATAATTGAAACCAATTCCAATAATAGCTTTGCAACAGTAACTGATGAGAGTAGCGAGGAATGTAAATCCTTATCGACTGGATTGAGTGAGATAATTTTGGCGGCGTGGATATCGAAACCAAAATTAATAAAAACCATAAAATATGCAGAAACACTGGTGGCAAAAACGAACAACCCATAGTTATCAACACCGACTGTATTAATAACAAATGGATAGATCAGGATATAGAAAAAAGAATTCACCACCTGCAGAACGGTCATATGAAAGTAATTGCTTACTGTCTTGGCATTTTCCTTATAGATTTTTATGCCTTGAGCCAAATTCAAAAAACACCTCACAAAAAAAACAACAAGCCAAACTACTACAGCGCAATTATTGCTATATGACACTAACTAAAAGCACTCATACTAAGAATGCTGAAGTGGTTGTTTTTCCAATAAGAAAACTCGAATAAAGGCAAAAGAAATACCAACAGCTAAACCAAATACCAGACCAAGTGCCAAGATTAACAACTTCCTCGGTTTAATCGGCTGATCAGGTATCGCCACCTCACCGTCCTGGCGGAAAACAGCCACACTTGCGGGATCAATATACAGAGTACGATAAAACGCTAAACTCTCTTGGCGGGCACGCAATCTATCGATGAACGGGTCATCAGTTTGCCGGGTCTGCAAGTTTTCTATTTCCGCTTCAAGCGCTTTACTGCCCCGCATATAGTCCAACGAACCATCCAATCCGGAAGAGGCCTCTACTGTAAGCTTGCCATCTATTATTGGCGGCTTTTCCAAGCCGATGGACTTAGCCACGACCAATGCTTCTTTGAGCCGGACTATTCTATCGCCTCTGTCCTTACGCGAACTTGCCTGCAGCCTATCGATTTCCCTTTGCAGGTTGTTGGCCTTTACCGTTGCGTCTGCCTTAATATTACTCAACACTTCTTCTTTGGCTCTTTCACCAGCAGATAATGCAAAGCTGGTCACCCAATCGACCGCATTTTTGGAGGACGGTACGTTTGCCGTAATGGTAAAACGTGTAGGGTCGTCCTTGTTGGTCAAGGAAACGTCCAAGGCTCGATTAAACCAACCCAGTAGTGCGTTCTGTGAAGTTCCGAGCAACTCTCCACTCACTGTTGGCAGGTATATAGTTTTAAAAAGTTCCAACCTCAATGATTCGGATCGTAGATGTTTAAGATAGACGTCGTACACGTCCTTAACGGTAAGCAAAGGCAAATTGCTGTCGCCACCACGTCCATAGTTGAAGTTCGAAATGTCGTTCTGCGTAGGGGGCTGAACTAAAAATTTCGCCTCATATATAGGGGTTGCCTTCCAGGCATAAACACCTGAAAGTGAGAAGACGAGCAAGGTACAAAGCAGAATCAGCAACCTCTGCCTCCACAATCCCTTGTAAATTTTCGTCAGGTCTATCTCATCACTCTCAACAAGATGTTCGTGGCTTTTAACCATTTATTATATTTCCTTGAATCCAGTTTTTCTGGCTCTAGTCACCAACTCAAAAATTGAGTTGACGAGGGACCGCACACTTAATGTTTGGCGTGAGCCCATATGAAAAAAACAGCAATTATACTCTACTTAGATAAGATCGCTTGTATGACTTCTCTACATCGACATCACAGGGGGTGCCAATTTTTAAGCTTACCGCTCCTTGATACCCTAGACCAACGCCCTCATCCTGGATAAAGGAAAAGATTATCTATGACTTTCACGCAATTTCAGTCTGCGCTTATGATGATTACGCAAAACTACCCATATACCCATGGCAGGCCCGATAGCAAGCCCCAGCAAAATAGCTATCAGCATCAGCACTGAAATGGGTAATTGCGGTGAGGTGTAGCCTAGGAATACCAAGGCGACTGCCTGCTGATTTTCCAGAATAAACAGCACGACGAACGCCATCAGTGCCAAAAACAGCAGCACCAGTAAAAGGCGATTCAACCTACCCACGCCCTTCACCTCGATGCTCGCGATCCAATTCCTCTTCTTCCTCATTCACTCGATCCCGCAATTCCTTCCCCGGCTTGAAGTGCGGAACAAACTTGCCGTCCAGGCTAACCGACTGGCCAGTCTTCGGATTACGCCCCACTCGAGGCGCGCGGTAGTGCAAAGAAAAGCTGCCAAACCCCCGGATCTCGATACGATCCCCGGTAGCCAGACATTGTGACATTTGCTCAAGCATGGTCTTGATGGCCAGCTCCACATCCTTGGATGAGAGCAGCCCTTGATGGGTGACAATTCGTTCGATCAACTCCGACTTCGTCATATTTTTCCCTTCTTTTTCAAGCAGCTAGATCAGCGCTCCAAAGGTTTTAGCATGCCCGTGTGATTTTGAACAGCCCGAGACCGAGCATCTTTTGACCTACTCTGAAATTCCCCTTTCAAGCCCCTTAAGCTAACGCATTCTCATCTGCAAATGACCAGCATCGTGCGTGTCAGAAAACCTGCCGGATTAAATCCAAAGGGAAAGCTCTCCTCCTCTTCCTTCAGATCATCCGACCTCGCTACCACCTTGTAACCTGCCCCCTTGCATTCCTTGGCGGCACGTTTGTAGCACTTCTCCCATTTCGAACCGAGCCCCGAGCAATCGACCTCGATACCGCTCACCCCACGCACCGCGTGAGATTTGGCATTGGTGGTACAGCCCGCTAGTGCCAGTAGTGCTACTGCGACAATGAGCTTGTTCATTCACTTCCTTTTGCCAGACAGCCTATCGGGCGATCATTTGTGTCAGGCTAAAGACTAGCTGCAAATAAGCGTTTGATACGATTAAACAATCAGACTTTTTTCGACATCATTGGTTCACGACACCGACAAACGCAGCAGGGCTCAGCTCACCAAATTCCAGGCAAAAAAAGGGGCGACCGAAGTCGCCCCTTTTTTATAGAAAGTCAGAACTTAGTTCTGCTTTTCCATTTGTGCACGCAGCAGGTCACCCAGGGTGGTGGCCACAGGAGCATCAGTCGCTACTGGCTTGTCGCGCAGGCTCTGGATTGCTTCTTTCTCGTCTTCAACGTCTTTCGACTTGATCGAGAGCTGGATTACACGGCTCTTGCGGTCAACGCTGATGATCTTGGCTTCTACTTCTTCGCCTTCTTTCAGAACGTTGCGCGCGTCTTCAACGCGGTCACGGCTGATTTCGGAGGCTTTCAGAGTCGCTTCGATATCGTCGGCCAGAGTGATGATGGCGCCTTTAGCGTCAACTTCCTTCACGATGCCTTTAACGATGGCGCCTTTGTCGTTCTCTTGAACATACTCGGAGAACGGATCGCTTTCCAGTTGCTTGATACCCAGGGAGATGCGCTCGCGCTCTGGGTCAACCGACAGGATAACGGTGTCCAGCTCGTCGCCCTTCTTGAAGCGGCGAACGGCTTCTTCGCCCACTTCGTTCCAGGAGATGTCGGACAGGTGAACCAGACCGTCGATGCCGCCGTCCAGACCAATGAAGATACCGAAATCGGTGATCGACTTGATGGTGCCGGAGATTTTATCGCCCTTGTTGAACTGGCCAGAGAAATCTTCCCATGGGTTAGATTTGCACTGCTTGATGCCCAGGGAGATACGACGACGCTCTTCGTCGATGTCCAGAACCATAACTTCCACTTCGTCGCCGACTTGTACGACTTTCGAAGGGTGGATGTTCTTGTTGGTCCAGTCCATTTCGGAAACGTGTACCAGGCCTTCAACGCCTTCTTCCAGCTCAGCGAAGCAGCCGTAGTCGGTCAGGTTGGTTACACGTGCGGTAACGCGAGTGCTTTCTGGGTAACGGGCTTTGATAGCAACCCATGGATCTTCGCCCAGTTGCTTCAGGCCCAGGGAAACACGATTGCGCTCGCGATCGTACTTCAGAACCTTGACATCGATCTCGTCGCCAACGTTGACGATTTCGGAAGGATGCTTGATACGCTTCCAAGCCATGTCGGTAATGTGCAGCAGGCCATCGACGCCACCCAGATCGACGAATGCGCCGTAATCGGTGAGGTTCTTGACGATACCTTTGACTTGTTGGCCTTCCTGCAGGGATTCCAGCAGAGCTTCGCGCTCGGCGGAGTTCTCGGCTTCCAGGACGCTGCGACGGGAAACGACAACGTTGTTGCGCTTCTGGTCCAGCTTGATGACCTTGAATTCCAGCTCTTTGCCTTCCAGGTGCGTGGTGTCGCGCACTGGACGGACGTCAACCAGAGAACCTGGCAGGAACGCACGGATGCCGTTAACGTCGACAGTGAAGCCGCCTTTAACCTTACCGTTGATAACGCCCTTGACCACTTCTTCGGCTGCGAAGGCTGCTTCCAGAACAATCCAGCATTCAGCGCGCTTGGCTTTTTCACGGGACAGCTTGGTTTCACCAAAGCCGTCTTCAACCGAGTCCAGAGCAACGTGAACTTCGTCACCGACGTTGATGTTCAGTTCGCCAGCGTCGTTGTAGAACTGCTCAAGCGGGATGAGTGCTTCAGACTTCAGGCCAGCGTGAACGGTTACCCAGCGAGCTTGGTAATCGATATCAACGATAACACCGGTGATGATGGAGCCTGCCTGAAGGTTCAGGGTTTTTAGGCTTTCTTCAAAGAGTTCCGCAAAGCTTTCGCTCATTTTAATTCCTGTAGATGAGGGCGAAGAATACGCCCATCTCCACACCCCAGACGGTGTGGGTTAGTTTCATTTAAAAGAAGCCACCGCAGGACTATGACTGGTCCCCTGCGGCCTTCTTGATCACCCGGCGATATCGCGGCTGGCGATTTCGCTCATGATGCGTTCCAGCACCTGGTCGATGGATAATTCCGTGGAATCCAGCTGTATGGCGTCAACCGCCGGCTTGAGCGGGGCTACCGCTCGCTGGGTGTCACGCTCATCGCGCGCACGTATCTCATCTAGCAGACTCGACAGACTAACACCCTCGACTTTGCCCTTCAACTGCAAATATCGGCGGCGCGCCCGCTCCTCGGCACTGGCGGTCAGAAAAATCTTCAACGGCGCGTCTGGAAATACCACGGTGCCCATGTCGCGACCATCGGCCACCAGGCCCGGCGATTCTTGAAAAGCACGCTGGCGCTGCAGCAGCGCCTCGCGCACCGCCGGCAACGCAGCGACCTGGGAAGCACCGGAACCGACGCCTTCGGTACGAATGACATCACTGACTTCGTCGCCTTCCAGGATGATGCGTTGCAGTTGACCGTCCGTCGCCGCGATGAACTGAACATCCAGATGAGCGGCCAGCTTTTTCAGCAGCTCCTCATTGGTCAGGTCGACACCGTGGTTATGCGCGGCGAAAGCCAGCAGACGGTACAGCGCACCGGAATCCAGCAGGTTCCAGCCCAGGCGGCGGGCCAGAATTCCGGCTACCGTGCCTTTGCCCGACCCGCTTGGCCCATCGATGGTGATGACCGGTGCAATGCTGTTCACGACTGAGCCTCTTGTGCCACGCGAATGCCGACCTGTGCGCACAGCGCCAGGAAATTGGGGAACGACGTCGCGACGTTGGCACAATCATGGATGCGGATCGGCGCAGTGGCGCGCAGCGATGCGACACTGAAGGCCATGGCGATACGGTGATCGCCGTGACCGTGCACTTCACCGCCGCCGATCTGGCCGCCGTCGATGATGATGCCGTCCGGGGTTGGCTGGCACTTGACGCCTAGCGCCAGCAAACCATCGGCCATGACCTGGATGCGATCCGATTCCTTGACCCGCAGCTCTTCAGCGCCGGTCAATACGGTGCGCCCTTCGGCGCAAGCCGCTGCCACGAACAGCACCGGGAATTCGTCGATCGCCAGTGGAACCAGCGCCTCGGGAATCTCGATACCTTTGAGTTTAGCTGCCCGTACGCGCAAGTCAGCTACCGGCTCGCCGCCCACTTCACGCTGGTTTTCCAGGGTGATGTCGGCGCCCATCAGGCGCAGGATGTCGATCACGCCGGTACGGGTCGGGTTGATGCCAACGTGCTCCAGCACCAGCTCCGAACCTTCGGCAATCGAGGCCGCCACCAGGAAGAACGCCGAAGACGAAATATCGCCGGGCACTTCAATGTGGGTCGCGGTCAGCTTGTTGCCGGACTCGACCGACGCGGTCGCGCCATTGACGCTGACCGGGTAACCGAAACCGCGCAACATGCGCTCGGTGTGGTCACGGGTCGGTGCCGGCTCGGTCACGGTGGTCTTGCCTTCGGCGTACAGACCGGCCAACAGCAGGCAGGATTTAACCTGGGCGCTGGCCATCGGCATGCTGTAGGTCAGGCCCTTGAGCTTGTGGCCACCACGAATGGTCATTGGCGGACGACCTTCGGCGGCGGTCTCGATCACGGCACCCATTTCACGCAGCGGATTGGCCACGCGATTCATCGGGCGCTTGGACAGCGACGCATCACCGGTCAAGGTGCTGTCGAAGTCCTGTGCCGCCAGCAGGCCAGACAACAGGCGCATCGACGTGCCCGAGTTGCCCAGGTAGATCGGGCCCGGGGCAGGCTTCAGGCCATGCAGGCCAACACCATGGATGGTCACGCGGCCGTGGTGCGGGCCTTCGATGACCACGCCCATGTCACGGAATGCCTGCAAGGTCGCCAGGGCATCTTCGCCCTCAAGGAAGCCTTCGACTTCGGTGACGCCTTCGGCGAGGGAACCGAGCATGATCGAACGGTGGGAAATCGATTTGTCACCTGGTACGCGAATCCGACCGGACAGGCGGCCACCAGGTTGAGCCAGGAAAATCAGATCGTTGGAATTCATAGCGTCCACATAGGCCCTGCGGGCCAGGATTTTACTGAAATGCTCGCGGGCAACCCGGGCGCGAGTGAAAACGCCCAATAATTGGTGCCCATCCCCTGCATCGACCGCGTCGCGCAAGGCGTCGAGGTCGCTGCGAAATGTATCGAGTGTGCGCAGGACAGCTTCGCGGTTGGCGAGGAAGATGTCGTGCCACATGACCGGGTCGCTCCCGGCGATTCTTGTGAAATCGCGGAAACCGCCCGCAGCGTAACGGAAGATCTCAAGGTTTTCATTGCGCTTGGCCAACGAGTCGACCAAACCGAACGCCAGCAAGTGCGGCAAATGACTGGTTGCCGCCAGGACTTCGTCGTGACGCTCGACCTGCATGTGCTCGACATCGGCGCCCAACTCACGCCACAAACGGTCGACCACGGCCAGCGCGGCGGGATCGGTCTGGTCCAGCGGCGTGAGAATGACTTTATGGCGACGGAACAATTCGGCGTTGGAGGCTTCCACCCCACTCTGCTCGGAACCGGCAATCGGATGCCCCGGCACGAAGCAGGCCGGCATGCTGCAAAAGGCTTCGGTAGCAGCACGCACCACATTGCCCTTGGCGCTGCCGACGTCGGTCAAAATCGCCTGCCCCAGATCCATGCCTGCCAAACGGGCGAGCACTTTTTCCATGGCCAGGATCGGCACCGCCAGCTGAATCACGTCAGCGCCCTGACAAGCAGCCGCGAGATCTTCCTCGCAGCGATCCACCACACCCAGCTCAACCGCCAGCTGGCGCGATTGCGGATCGAGATCAACCCCGACCACTTCGCGGCACAGGCCGCTTTCGCGCAAACCCTTGGCAAACGAACCGCCGATCAACCCCAGACCGACCACCACCAGGCGACCGATCATAGGCTCAGCAGATTGCAGTGCAGTGACATCAACCACGAGCCAGAACCTTGGTCAGCGCCTCGAGGAAGCGGCTGTTCTCTGCCGGCAGGCCAATGGTGATGCGCAGGTGGTTCGGCATGCCGTAGTTGGCCACCGGACGCACGATTACGCCTTCGCGCAGCAAACCCTGGAACACCGGGGCCGCCACTTGACCGAGATCGACACAAATGAAGTTGCCCTTGGAAGGAATCCAGCTCAGCCCCAGCTCACGGAAACCCGCTTCCAGTTGCTGCATGCCGGCTTCGTTCAACTGACGGCTTTGCGCCAGGTACTCTTCGTCCTTCAACGCCGCACAGGCCGCGGCCAAGGCCAGGCTGTTGACGTTGAAGGGTTGGCGAACACGGTTCAGCACGTCTGCGACCACCGGGGTCGACAAGCTGTAGCCCACGCGCAATGCAGCCAGGCCGTAAGCCTTGGAGAAGGTGCGGGAAACCAGCAGGTTCGGATAGGCCGCCAGGAAGTCCAGGCCGTCGGGCAGATCGCTGCCTTCGGCGTACTCGATGTAAGCCTCGTCCAGGACCACCAGCACATGCTCCGGAACATCCTGCAGGAAGTCGTCCAGCGCCTGCGCATCGAACCAGGTCCCGGTCGGGTTGTTCGGGTTGGCGATGAACACCACGCGGGTGTTGGCGTCGATGGCTGCCAGCATCGCAGGCAGGTCATGCCTCCAATCCTTGGCCGGAACCACTTTGGCTTCTGCGCCGACGGCCTGGGTGGCAATCGGATAGACCGCGAACGCATGTTCGCTGAACACTGCATTCAGGCCAGGTGCCAGGTAGGCGCGCGCCACCAGCTCAAGAATATCGTTGGAGCCATTGCCCAACGTCACTTGATTGAGCTCGACGCGGCACTGCTCGGCTAACAAGGACTTGAGTGCGAAACCGTTGCCGTCCGGATAGCGGGATAGTTCGGCCAGCGCGTCACGAATGGCCGCCAGGGCCTTGGGGCCTGCACCCAGCGGGTTTTCATTGCTCGCCAGCTTGACGATGTTCGCCGGATCCAGATTGAGTTCACGTGCCAGTTCGTCCACGGGCTTACCCGGAACATAAGGCGAAAGTTGTTGCACGCCCGGCTGTGCCAGAGCGAGGAAATTGCCACTCATTTGCTACCGCCCCTTAGAGAACTGCTTTCGGGTAGGAACCCAGCACTTTGAGTGCCACTGCTTCCTGACTGATCTTTTCCAGCACACCTTTTACCAGCGGATCGCGGTGGTGGCCGACAAAGTCGATGAAGAACACGTAGGTCCATTTACCGCTGCGCGACGGACGGGTCTCGATTCGCGTCAGGTCGATGCCATTGTCGTGGAACGGCACCAGCAACTCGTGCAGAGCGCCCGGCTTGTTGCTCATCGAGACGATGATCGACGTCTTGTCGTCGCCAGTCGGCGGCACTTCCTGGTTGCCGATCATGAGGAAACGCGTGGAGTTGTCCGGGCGATCCTCGATCTTCTCGGCCAATCGGGTCAGCCCGTACAGGCCGGCCGCCATGTCGCCGGCAATCGCCGCCGAGTTCCACTCGCCCTTGACCCGCTTGGCCGCTTCGGCGTTGCTCGACACTGCCACGCGCTCGACATTCGGGTAATGGGCGTCCAGCCACTTGCGGCACTGGGCCAGGGACTGCGCATGGGAGTAGATGCGGCTGATGCTGTCGGTCTTGGTGTTTTCACCGACCAACAGGTGATGGTGAATACGCAGCTCGACTTCGCCGCAGATCACCATGTCGTGCTCGAGGAAGCTGTCGAGGGTGTGGTTGACCGCGCCTTCGGTGGAGTTCTCCACCGGCACCACGCCAAAATTCACCGCACCAGCCGCCACTTCACGGAACACTTCGTCGATCGCCGCCATCGGCTTGCTGATCACGGCGTGGCCAAAGTGTTTCATGGCCGCGGCTTGAGTGAAGGTACCTTCAGGGCCGAGGTAAGCCACTTTCAGCGGCTGCTCGAGGGCCAGGCACGAAGACATGATTTCGCGAAACAAACGCGCCATCTCCTCGTTGCCCAGCGGCCCCTGGTTGCGCTCCATGACACGCTTGAGCACCTGAGCTTCGCGCTCAGGACGATAGAACACCGGCACCTCGCCTTCGGCCAGCGAGGCCATCTTTACTCGCGCGACTTCCTGGGCGCAACGCGCACGTTCGCTGATCAGCTCCAGGACTTTTTCGTCCAGGGCATCAATGCGCAGGCGCAGTGCCTTGAGTTCTTGCTCAGACATTAGCCGTGTTCCTTCTCGAACTCTGCCATGTACGAAACCAGTGCGTTGACCGCAACGATGTCGACGGCGTTATAGATGGAGGCGCGCATGCCACCCACGGAGCGGTGACCCTTGAGGTTCAGCAGGCCACGCTCGTCGGCACCGGCCAGGAATGGCTTGTCCAGTCGGTCATCGGCCAGACGGAATGGCACGTTCATCCACGAGCGATCCGACTCCTTGATCGGGTTGCTGTACAGGCCGCTGGCGTCGATGAAGTCGTAGAGCGTGCGTTTTTTCACTTCGTTGAGCTTGCCGATGGCTTCGACACCACCCTGCTCTTTCAGCCACTCGAACACCAGGCCGGACAAATACCAGGCCAGGGTCGGCGGGGTGTTGTACATCGAACCGTTATCGGCCGCGACCTTGTAGTTGAGCATGGTCGGGCACAGGGAGCGAGCCTTGCCCAGCAGGTCTTCGCGCACGATGTTGACGACGATGCCGCTCGGGCCGATGTTTTTCTGCGCACCGGCGTAGATCATACCGAAACGCGAGACATCCACCGGACGCGACAGAATGTCCGAGGACATGTCGGCGACCAAAGGGACGTCACCCGTTTCCGGAATCCACTGGAATTCCAGGCCGCCGATGGTTTCGTTTGGCGCGTAGTGAACGTAGGCCGCGTCTTTCGACAGCTGCCATTCGTTCTGGCCAGGAATGGCGAAATAGTCGTAAGGCTTGGCGGTGCCGGCAACGTTGACGTGGCCGTAGCGCGATGCCTCTTCGATGGCTTTCTGCGACCAGATACCGGTGTCGATATAGTCGGCAGAGCCGTTTTCCGGCAACAGGTTCAGCGGAATCTGGGCAAATTGCTGGCTGGCGCCACCTTGCAAGAACAGCACTTTGTAGTTCGAAGGGATGTCCAGCAGATCACGCAGATCCTGCTCGGCCTTGGTGGCGATGGACACAAACTCATCACTGCGATGGCTCATTTCCATGACCGACAGACCCTTGCCGTGCCAGTCGAGGAGTTCACCCTGGGCGCGCTGCAGGACAGCTTCGGGAAGCGCCGCAGGACCGGCACAGAAGTTATAGGCTCTCTTGCTCACATCCAATCTCGCTCTGATTTGGTGGTATCTGCATTCAATCAATCACCGTAGGAGCGAGCCTGCTCGCGAAAAAACCGAGGACACCGCGGTTTATCATAAAACCCGCGTCATCGTTAACGTCCATCGCGAGCAAGCTCGCTCCTACAGGGGCCATCAATATTTTCAAAGGGACAAACAACAAGGGGGCGAATTTTCATCCGCCCCCTGTTTGCCCGATTATTCCTGTGGTTCTTCGTCAGCGGCGGCGTCGAGTTGCTGGTCCTCGCCAGCGTCGTCGATCACGACGTCACCGACAAACTCCTCACCATCTTCCCCTTCGAGATCTTCGCCCTCGACTTCCGATGGCTCCTGAACCCGCTCAAGGCCAACCAGGGTTTCATCCTTGGCCAGTTTGATCAGGGTCACGCCCTGGGTATTACGACCCAGGCTGGAGACTTCGTCGACGCGAGTACGAACCAGGGTGCCCTGGTCGGAAATCAGCATGATTTCCTCGCCGTCGAGCACCTGCACCGCACCGACCAGTCGGCCGTTCCGCTCGTTGCTGACCATGGCGATAACACCCTGGCCGCCACGCTTGTACTCAGGGAACTCGGTGATCGCCGTGCGTTTGCCGTAACCACGTTCGGAAGCGGTGAGGATCTCGCTGCCCTCTTCCGGGATCAACATGGAGATCAGTTTCTGCCCTTCCGGCAGACGCATGCCGCGCACACCGCGGGCGGTACGGCCCATGGCGCGAACGTCGGATTCCTTGAAGCGAGTCACCTTGCCGCCATCGGAGAACAGCATCACTTCGCGCTCGCCATCGGTGATGGCCGCGCTGATCAGCACGTCGCCTTCGTCCAGCTCCAGCGCGATCAGGCCAACGCTGCGTTGACGGCTGAAGGATTCCAGCGGGGTCTTCTTCACGGTGCCTTTGGCGGTCGCCATGAAGATGAAGTGACCCTCGGTGTACTCCTCGACCGGCAGCATGGTGGTGATGTACTCATCACTGTCCAGCGGCAGCAGGTTGACCAACGGACGACCACGGGCAGCGCGGGACGCTTCAGGGATTTCGTAGGTTTTGAGCCAGTACACCTTGCCCTTGCTGGAGAACAGCAGCAGCGTGGTATGGCTGTTGGCAACCAGCAGGTGAGCGATGTAGTCCTCATCCTTGACGCCGGTGGCCGACTTGCCCTTGCCGCCACGACGCTGTGCCTGGTAAGCAGCCAGCGGCTGGGTCTTGGCGTAGCCACCGTGGGAGATGGTCACGACGCGCTCTTCTTCCGGGATCATGTCACCCAGGGTCAGGTCGAGACGGGCATCGAGGATCTCGGTACGGCGCACGTCGCCGTATTCGGCGCGAATCACTTCCAGCTCTTCGCGGATCACTTCCATCAAGCGCGTGGCGCTGTTGAGGATGCGGATCAGCTCGCCGATCTGGTTGAGGATCTCTTGATACTCGGCCAGCAGCTTTTCGTGTTCCAGGCCGGTCAGGCGGTGCAGGCGCAGTTCCAGAATGGCTTGCGCCTGCTCTGGCGACAGGAAGTACTTGCCATCGCGTAGACCGTATTGCGGGTCGAGGTTTTCCGGACGGCACGAATCGGCGCCGGCACGCTCAACCATCGCCACCACGGCCGAGGATTCCCAAGGGGTGCTGACCAGCGCTTCCTTGGCTTCCGACGGCGTTGGCGACGCCTTGATCAGGGCGATGACCGGGTCGATGTTCGACAGGGCAACCGCTTGGCCTTCAAGGATGTGACCACGCTCACGCGCCTTGCGCAGTTCGAACACGGTACGACGGGTAACCACTTCGCGACGGTGGCGAACGAAGGCTTCCAGCAGGTCCTTGAGGTTCAGGATCCGCGGACGGCCATCGATCAGCGCAACGATGTTGATACCGAATACCGCTTGCAACTGGGTCTGGGCGTAGAGGTTGTTGAGGATCACCTCAGGCACTTCGCCGCGACGCAGCTCGATCACGACGCGCATACCGTCCTTGTCGGACTCGTCGCGCAGTTCGGTGATGCCTTCGAGCTTCTTCTCTTTTACCAGCTCGGCGATCTTCTCGATCAGGCGCGCCTTGTTCAGTTGGTAAGGGAGTTCGGTGATGACGATCTGCTGGCGGCCACCGACCTTGTCGATGTCTTCGATCATCGAGCGGGCGCGCATGTAGATGCGGCCGCGACCGGTGCGGTAGGCTTCGATGATGCCAGCACGACCGTTGATGATCGCGGCGGTCGGGAAGTCCGGGCCGGGAATGTATTGCATCAGCTCGTCGACGGTCAGTTCTGGATTGTCGATGAGCGCCAGGCAACCGTCGATGACTTCACCGAGGTTGTGCGGCGGAATGTTGGTCGCCATGCCCACGGCGATACCGCTGGAGCCGTTGACCAACAGGTTGGGAATACGGGTCGGCATGACCGCCGGGATCATTTCGGTGCCGTCGTAGTTCGGCACCCAGTCCACGGTTTCTTTATGCAGGTCGGCCAGCAGTTCGTGCGCCAGCTTGGTCATGCGCACTTCGGTGTATCGCATGGCTGCGGCGTTGTCGCCGTCCACCGAACCGAAGTTGCCCTGGCCGTCTACCAGCAGGTAGCGCAGGGAGAATGGCTGCGCCATCCGAACGATGGTGTCGTACACCGCGGTATCACCGTGCGGGTGATACTTACCGATCACGTCACCGACAACACGGGCAGATTTCTTGTACGGCTTGTTGAAGTCGTTGCCCAGCTCGCTCATCGCGAACAGCACACGCCGGTGCACGGGCTTCAAGCCATCGCGCGCATCCGGCAGTGCCCGCCCGACAATTACGCTCATCGCGTAGTCGAGGTAGGACTGCTTCAGCTCGTCTTCGATATTGACCGGGAGGATTTCTTTGGCCAGTTCGCCCATGAGAAGCCTGATTCCTTTTTCTGGTGAAACTTCGTCACATCCATATGGGACCAACGAAGCTCGCCGATACAGGCTGAGTGCCATGCATCGACTTACGACAAATCAACGAGTTATGCCATGGATCTGCGCAGTACGGGTCGCCACTTCGGGCAACCCTGGAAACCGCCGGATGTTATCACAAGAGCCGCCACGCACCTATCCCCCAGATGCGCATGGAGAGTAGTTAGTTGACCGATGACAGGCTTGAAAGGCACGAGAGAGGCTTAGAGCCGTGTTGAATGGTGAATTTGTGGGCGATTCTGCTTGATTTGCGGGCTTTAAGGGCCTCTTCGCGGGCAAGCCCGCTCCTACAGGTTTTGTGAACACCGTAAAACCCTGTAGGAGCGGGCTTGCCCGCGAAGGCGGTCTGGCAGGCAACCTGCGTCTGTTAATGCAGGCGCTTGCGGCACATCAACTGCGCCATTTTCGCGGTATCCGGACGTTCGACGATGCCTTTCTCGGTGACGATCGCGTCAATCAAGTCCGCCGGCGTGACGTCGAACACCGGGTTGAAGGCATCGACGTCAGCCCCGACGCGCTTGCCACCAACTTCCAGCAACTCCCGACCATCGCGCTCTTCAATCGGAATGTCATCGCCACTGGCCAGATTCATATCGATGGTCGAGCTAGGTGCTACCACCATGAAGCGCACGCCGTGGTGCATGGCATTGACCGCCAGTTGATAGGTGCCGATCTTGTTCGCCACATCGCCATTGGCGGTGATCCGGTCCGCACCGACGATGACCCAGGTTGGCCCTTTGGTCTTCATGATGTGCGCGGCGGCCGAGTCGGCGTTGACGGTGACAGGAATGCCCTCGTTGGCCAGTTCCCACGCCGTCAGGCGCGAGCCTTGCAGCCAGGGCCGGGTTTCGTCGGCGTAGACGCGCTCGACCATGCCTTCGAGGAACGCTGCACGAATCACCCCCAGCGCCGTGCCGAAGCCACCCGTGGCCAACGCACCGGTGTTGCAGTGGGTCAGGATTGCCTGGGCGTTGCCCTGATGCTTGCGGATCAGGTCGACACCCAACTGCGCCATGGTCAGGTTGGCTTCGCGATCACTCTCATGAATGGCGATGGCTTCGGCCTCCAACGCGACCAAGGGGTCTACGTTATCTTTCAGGCGATCCAGCCGGTCGTGCATGCGACCCAGCGCCCAGAACAGGTTGACCGCGGTCGGGCGGGAATCAGCCAGCAGCATGAAATCCTCTTCCAGCGCGGCGTACCAGTCGCCACCTTCGGCAATCCGGGCACGCGCCGCGAGCACGATGCCATATGCGGCACTGATGCCAATGGCCGGGGCACCGCGCACCACCATCGAGCGAATGGCCTCGGCCACACCCGCGGCACTGGTGTAGGCAATCCAGGTTTCCTCGAACGGCAAAACACGCTGATCCAGCAGATGGAGAGCGCCATCACGCCAATCGATGGCCTTTACCTTTTCCGCAGCCAACAGTCGATCGCGCATCCCACACCCCGCACTCATGTACAAAAGCCGCCGATTATAGCGATCCCCCCGCGAAGACGCTCGGGTATACTTCGCCATCCTTTACAAAAGCACTGGAACCGACCCTCGATGCCGAACACTGACGCTGCGCTCGACCTGTTATTGCTGCCGACCTGGCTGGTACCCGTCGAACCCGCTGGTGTTGTGCTCAAGGAACATGGCGTGGGCATCCGTGATGGACGCATCGTGTTTATCGGCCCACGTTCCGCCGCACTGAAGCTTAACGCAACCGAAATCCGCGAATTGCCCGACATGCTGCTCAGCCCCGGCCTGGTCAACGCCCATGGGCATGCGGCGATGACGCTGTTTCGCGGCCTGGCCGACGACCTGCCACTGATGACCTGGCTGGAGAACCACATCTGGCCCGCCGAAGCCAAGTGGGTCGACGAAGACTTCGTGCGCGACGGCACCGACCTGGCGATCGCCGAGCAGATCAAAGGCGGCATCACCTGCTTCTCCGACATGTACTTTTTCCCAAAGATTGCCAGCGAACGCGTGCACAACAGCGGCATCCGCGCACAGATCGCGATTCCGATCCTTGATTTCCCCATTCCGGGCGCCGTTTCGGCGGACGAAGCCATTCGTCAGGGCATCGAGCTGTTTGGCGACCTCAAGCACCACGAGCGCATCAAGATCACCTTCGGGCCGCATGCCCCCTACACCGTAGGCGACGAAAACCTGGAGAAAATCCGGGTGATCGCCGAGGAACTGGACGCCTCGATCCACATGCACGTGCATGAAACCGCCTTCGAAGTGCAGCAAGCGCTCGAACAGCGCGGCGAACGGCCCTTGGCCCGCCTGGCACGGCTGGGCCTGCTGGGCCCGCGCTTCCAGGCCGTTCACATGACGCAGATCAGCGATGAGGACCTGGCGTTGCTGGTAGAAAGCAACAGCAGTGTGATTCATTGCCCGGAGTCGAACCTGAAGCTGGCCAGCGGCTTCTGCCCGGTGGAACGCTTGTGGCAGGCCGGCGTCAACGTTGCGGTCGGCACCGATGGTGCGGCGAGCAACAATGACCTGGACCTGCTCGGCGAAACCCGGACCGCCGCCCTGCTGGCCAAGGCGGTCGCCGGCTCGGCCACCGCGCTGGACGCCCACCGCGCCTTGCGCATGGCCACGCTTAACGGCGCCCGCGCCTTGGGGATCGAGGCCGAGGTCGGCTCACTGGAAATCGGCAAGGCGGCGGACATGGTTGCGTTCGATCTTTCCGGCCTGGCCCAGCAGCCGGTCTACGACCCGGTTTCGCAGCTTATCTATGCCACTGGCCGGGACTGCGTGAAGCACCTGTGGGTCGCCGGCAAGCAACTGCTCGACGACCGTCGCCTGACTCGTCTAGATGAACAGCAGCTGAGCGCTACCGCCAAGGCGTGGGGCCAGCGCATCAACGGCCGCACCGAATCGTAAGCCCCCCCCGGACACAAACCGGGGCAACAGGATTTTCAAGTTTTAGAGGACTTAAAGCATGAGCAACGTCGACTACGCCGAAATCGCCAAATTCGAAGCCCTGGCCCATCGCTGGTGGGACCGCGAAAGCGAATTCAAGCCACTGCACGACATTAACCCGCTGCGGGTCAACTGGATTGACGAACGGGTCAACCTGGCTGGTAAAAAGGTCCTCGACGTCGGCTGCGGCGGCGGCATCCTCAGCGAAGCCATGGCCCAGCGCGGCGCGACCGTAACCGGTATCGACATGGGCGAAGCGCCGTTGGCAGTCGCCCAGTTGCACCAGCTGGAGTCGGGCGTCAACGTCGAGTACCGGCAGATCACCGCCGAAGCCCTGGCCGAGGAAATGCCGGAGCAATTCGACGTGGTCACCTGCCTGGAAATGCTTGAGCACGTGCCGGACCCATCGTCGGTCATCCGCGCCTGCTTCCGCATGGTCAAGCCTGGCGGCCAGGTGTTCTTCTCGACCATCAACCGCAATCCGAAGGCGTACCTGTTCGCCATCGTCGGCGCCGAATACATCATGAAGTTGCTGCCACGCGGCACCCACGACTTCAAGAAATTCATCCGCCCTTCGGAACTCGGCGCCTGGAGCCGCATGGCCGGTCTGACCGTCAAGGACATCATTGGCCTGACCTACAACCCGCTGACCAAGCACTACAAACTGGCCTCCGATGTGGACGTCAACTACATGATCCAGACCCTGCGCGAGGAGTAAGCCGATGCGTATCAGAGCAGTTCTTTTCGACATGGATGGCACCCTGCTCGACACCGCGCCGGATTTCATTGCGATCTGCCAGGCGATGCGTGCCGACCGCGGCTTGCCACCAATCAACGACAAACACATTCGCGACGAGATTTCCGGCGGTGCCCGGGCAATGGTCGCCGTGACCTTCGCCATGGACCCGGAATCCCCGGGCTTCGAGGAGCTGCGTCTGGAGTTCCTGGAGCGTTACCTCGTGGGTTGTGCGGTGCACAGCAAGCTGTTCGATGGCATGCCTGAACTGCTTGCCGACATCGAAAAAGCCAACCTGATCTGGGGCGTGGTCACCAACAAGCCACTGCGTTTTGCCGAGCCGATCATGCAACAGCTGGGGCTGGCCAAGCGTTCGGCACTGCTGATCTGCCCGGATCACGTGAAGAACAGCAAGCCGGACCCGGAGCCGCTGATCCTCGCCTGCAATATGCTCGGCCTTGATCCGGCCAGCGTCCTGTTCGTCGGCGATGACCTGCGCGATATCGAGTCGGGCCGCGATGCCGGCACCAAGACGGCGGCGGTGACTTTCGGCTATATCCACCCGGACGACAACCCGCGTCATTGGGGGGCGGACGTGGTCGTCGATCATCCGCTGGAGTTGCGCAAGGTGATCGATAACGCCCTCTGTAGCTGCTAAGCCCTTTTGTAGGAGCTGGCTTGCCAGCGAAGATGGCCGAAAGTTCGATGCAAAACTCAGGGGCCTCTTCGCTGGCAAGCCAGCGCTTACAAAAGCCGCGACATGCCTGTGTTCTGATTTGTTGAGGTTTTTTATGTTTGATTATTCCGCCCGCCCCGAACTGCTCAAGGACCGGGTCATTCTGGTCACCGGCGCCGGACGTGGCATCGGCGCCGCTGCGGCCAAGACCTATGCTGCACACGGCGCCACCGTGCTGCTGCTGGGCAAGACCGAAGCCAACCTGACGCAGGTCTACGACGAAATCGAAGCCGCTGGCCACCCACAACCGGCGGTCATCCCGTTCAACCTCGAAACCGCCCTGCCCCATCAATACGATGAGCTGGCGGCGATGATCGAGACCGAGTTCGGTCACCTCGACGGCTTGCTGCACAACGCCTCGATCATTGGTCCGCGCACGCCCATTGAGCAGCTGTCCGGCGAAAATTTCATGCGGGTCATGCACGTCAACGTCAACGCCATGTTCATGCTCACCAGTACTCTGCTGCCCCTGCTCAAGCTTTCGCAAGACGCTTCAGTGGTGTTCACCTCCAGCAGCGTTGGCCGCAAGGGTCGTGCGTACTGGGGCGCCTACGGCGTGTCCAAGTTCGCCACCGAAGGCTTGATGCAAACCCTGGCCGACGAAGTCGACACCGTGTCGGCGGTCCGCGCCAACAGCATCAACCCTGGCGCTACCCGCACCAGCATGCGCGCCCAGGCCTACCCGGGTGAAAACCCGCTGAACAATCCGACGCCCGAAGAGATCATGCCGGTCTACCTGTACCTGATGGGCCCGGACAGCACCGGCGTCAATGGACAGGCGTTCAACGCCCAGTAATGACCGTGCGTCGGCTTCTACTGCCGCGCCGACTTCTCGTCGCAGCAGTAGAAACCCACGAAATTGATGACAGTTATCTGTCAAGCAAACGTCACAGCATCACCACGCGCCGCGAAAACAATTTTCAACCATTTGATTTTATAGAGTTTTTATTCTGACGAACCGAATGGCACGACTTTCGCTCTAAGTTTGCTCAGACACGCAAAGTGAAGGCAGGCCGGGCGAAGCATGAGTGCAGAGGTTACTCATCTTCTTTAAAGCAGTTTAGACTTGTACAAAATGTCCTACGGGACTGACGGACCAGTACGACGCGCAGCCCTAGCCGCTCTCACCCTGCTTGTAAGACAGCCTTACTGCTTAGGGGCGCACGCCTTATGAAACCACCTTCCCAGACCAACGCAATTGACTTCGATAGCGCCAAATTGCAGCGCCTGGGCTTTAGTCAGCAGCCGCTTCTACTGGAAAGGCCCGTCAGCCTCGCGCAATTGCGCCATCAAATGAACCTGCAGCTGCAAACCAGTCTTGAGCCACAACGCATTCTCGGCACGTTCTACCGCGAGATTCAGCGTCTGGTACCGTTGGACGCCTTGGTCTATCGGCACCAGAGCAGCGACCTGCGTCTGGAGTTCGGCCAACGCGGCCATCACTCCATCAGTTACAGCCTCAGCCACGAAGGCGAGCATCTGGGCGAGCTGATTTTCCGCCGCAATCAGCGCTTCAGTGAACAGGAACAGGGCAACCTCGAGTCGCTTTTGGCTTCGCTACTTTTCCCGATGCGCAATGCCCTGCTTTACCGTGCCGCCACCCAGAGCGCCCTGCGCGACCCGCTGACGGACACCGGCAACCGCATCGCCATGGACCAGACCCTGCAGAGGGAAATCGAGCTGTGCCGACGCCACATGCAACCGTTGTCGGTGCTGATGCTGGACATCGATCATTTCAAGCAAGTCAATGATACCCATGGTCACAGCACGGGCGATGACGTGCTCAAGTCTGTCGCCGCCGTGATCAAAAGCCAGCTGCGCAACGTGGACATGGTGTTCCGCTATGGCGGCGAAGAGTTCCTGGTGCTGTTGTCGAACACCACCCGCGAGGCCGCCGCCATGGTCGGAGAACGCCTGCGGTTCGCGGCGCAGTCAGAAGAGTTCCTGGCCGATGGTCATTCGATCATACTGACGGTCAGCCTCGGTTGCTCGACTTTGCTGCCCGGTGAATCGGCAGATAGCCTGTTGCGCCGGGCTGACAGCGCACTGTACGTGGCCAAGCGCGAAGGACGTAACCGGCTGGAGATGGCCGGTTGATTTTCAGCTACAACACAGACCAATGTGGGAGCGAGCCTGCTCGCGAATGGGATCTGACCTTCAACGATGATGTTGATTGACAGTCCGTATTCGCGAGCAGGCTCGCTCCCACAGTTGTTTTTCAGGCAGCGATTGAATCAGCCTTCGGCCAGCGCCATCCGCTCACGTGCCGCTGGTGCCTTCTCCGCGTGTTCCAGCTGCATGCAGCGCTCCAGAAACAGATACATGTAGTCGTAGCTCTTGCACACGGCCTGGCGTAATTCCATCTGCAGGGATTTGCTCGGGTTCATGCCCGCCAGGGTACAGATGATTTCCAGCGCTTCCCAGGGATGGGCATCGTCGTACTGCGCATGCATCTTCAACCACTTCATCGCCCGCTTGCGATCTTCCTCGGGGAACGACGCAGCGTAGACCCCGTTGGAACAGACGACCGCCGACCACTCTCCGGTCGCCCCTTCAATGGCGTAGTTGGTGGCGGCAATCGCGACGATCAACGAATCGGCGGAACTGGTGTGCCAGCACCAATGGCTCAAGGCGTGCAGCTCAGGGGCCACTTGCTGCGCTTGCAGGTCTTCGAGGCTGACACCGTGCGCGCAGCTCCAGTTTACCCAGTAGTCGGCATGGTTCAGTTCGACGCGAATGTTGCGCATGAGCCAGCGACGGGCCATGTCTTCGCCGGGGTGACGGGCAAAACGGGTCTTGGTCAGGTTTTGTGCCATATACAACGCGAACTGTTCGACCACCGGCCATCCACCGATCAGGTATTGGCGCATGGTCTTCGCACTGAGCTTGTTGTCTCGCATGCGTTGGTACAGTTCGTGTTCGACAACCCGGCGCTTGCTCTCGCTGCAGTCCTGGATCAGACGCTGGGTCCAGGCAGGGTAACTGGCAGCTTCCATGAGCGGTCCGGTTCGGTTGAATGTGTCGATCACTGTCGAGCTCCTTTTGATTGTGATTGTAATGACCGGCGAGAATTTCAACGGAACGTGCCAGGCGCCCTGAACAGCAACGGCTGGGGCCTGGCGGGACGACTGAGCAAGCTGTCACGGGTAAACAGTTGCGGGCGTTCGATCACGTAGCCTTGAGCGTAGTCGACCCCGATCTCCAGCAAGGCCTGTTCAATCTGGGGTGTTTCGACAAACTCGGCAATCGTACGCTTGCCCATGACGTGGCCGATGTGATTGATCACCTCGACCATGGCACGGTTAATCGGGTCGTCCAGCATATCCTTTACGAAACTCCCGTCGATCTTCAGGAAGTCTACAGGCAAATGTTTCAGGTACGCGAACGAGGACATTCCGGCACAAAAGTCGTCGAGTGAAAAATGGCAGCCTAAGCCTTTGAGTTCATTAATAAATCGGATCGCGCTGCCAAGATTTGAAATTGCACTGGTTTCTGTAATTTCAAAACAAATCATTTCAGGCGGAATCGAATACGTCACGAACTGTTCGCGCAGGAAGTCCAGGAACGCTTCATCGCCGATGGTCGTGCCTGACAGATTGATCGCACACATGGCCAGCGGAAGATGACGGTGTTCGACCCGGCACTGGGCAATGATCTTGAACACGTTCTGCACGACCCAGCGATCCAGTGAACTCATCAGGCCATATCGCTCGGCCGCCGGAATGAAACTGTCGGGCAGAATCATTTTCCCGGCTTCATCGTGCAGGCGCAGGAGGATTTCAATGTGCCCGCTGCCGGGATCGACGTGACCAAGCGGGGCAATTTCCTGGGCGTACAGGCAGAAGCGGTCTTCTTCCAACGCCATGTGCAGACGCTGCACCCAAGCCATTTCACCAAAGCGCAGGGACAATTCCGAGTCATCCGGATGGTAGACCTGGACCCGGTTACGACCCTTTTCCTTGGCCATATAGCACGCCATGTCGGCGGCACGCAACGAGGCTTCCAGCGTTGTCGGGTTCTGCGCGACATGCACCAGGCCGATACTGACCGTCGTCACGAACGGCCGCCCCTTCCAAACAAAGTGCAGGTTCTGCACGGTCTGGCGCAAGCCCTCGGCAATTTTCTCCGCAGCCTGCGGCATACAGTTTTCCAGCAGGATGCCGAACTCGTCACCGCCCAGACGCGCCAGGGTATCGCCCTCGCGCAGCCCGGATTGCAGCAGCGCGCAAATATGCCGCAGCAGCTCATCGCCCGCCGCGTGGCCGCAAGTGTCGTTAACCAGCTTGAACTGATCCAGATCGAGGAACATCAACGCGTGGCGCCCCGAATAACGGGTCAGGTTGTGCAGGGCCTGTTCCAGTCGATATTCGAATTCGCGCCGGTTGGCCAGCCCGGTCAAGGCGTCGTGGGTCGCTTGCCACGACAGATTGGCGATGTACTGCCGCTCCTGGGTCATGTCATGCAGCACCAGCACCGTCCCGCTGACCTTGCCGGCATTGCGGATCGGCGCGCCCACCAGGGTGACAGAAACCGTGCTGCCGTCCAGGCGCTGGATCAACTTGGAATGTTCGCTGCCGCCGCTGAGCTGGCCGCTGAGAATCCGCTCGATCAGGGTGAAACCATCGGTCTGGGCATTTTCGTCCAGCAGGTTGAACAGTGCTGCCAGCGGCAGCCCGGTCGCCTGTTCTGCCTTCCAGTGAGTCAACGCCTCGGCCGCCGGGTTCATATAGGCAATCGCCCCCGAAACATCGGTGGTGATCACCCCATCACCAATCGATTGCAGGGTGATCTGCGCCCGTTCCTTCTCCAACTGCAAGGCATCGGCGAAGGCGTGGCGCTGTTTGAGTAACTTATGCGTGCGCATCAGGGCCAGGGCAATCAGGCCCAGGGCCGTGGCCAGGTTGGTCACCAACAACAGCCGCAAAATCACCCGCGAGCCTTCGCCCAGCGCATCGCTGAATGCCTTGGCTGCTGGCGTCACACCGTCGTTGATGGCAAAAATCTGCTCCTTCCAGCGCTGTACGTCTGCTTTTGAAACCGGGCTGGCGGTGATGTGCTGATGCATGTCCCGGGCAACGTCATCGAGCTTGTCCAGATAGGCGTCGCCCACGGTCCAGAGGTCGATGGCCTTTTCCAGGTAGCTGAAATGCCGGAAATTGAGGTATAGCCAGATCAGGCTGGAGACATCGTCGCGATGATTGCCGCCCTTGAGAATGCCCGCTCGTGCCGCTTCGATGTTCGGCGGCTGATGATCCAGCGCCACGCGCAGTTCGTGGCTGCCCTGGGGCACGGAAATCGCGTACTGGTACTTGCGAAATATCGCTTCGTCGCCGCTGTCAGCATAGAGATTGAGGTAATAGATGGCGTCTTTCTGGCCCTTGGACCACAAGCTTTCACCAGCGACATAGCCGCGAACAGCCGACAGTACATACAGGCTGACGCCACCCAACAAGGCCTGAAACAGCACAACGGCGATGAATGGCCAGACGATGCCCAACAACCGTGGCGTTCCGAGAGTCGGCGTTTGATTCATAAGGTCCCTTGCATTAGCACTGCCTGTTCGTCTTCCGGACGAAATCGCTATAGCTAGACTAGGGTGCCTTCCAAGTCCAGGCAAGTGATGAACAAAAAACACACGTCGTCCCCGCAATATCTATATACCGCACGGACTCTCTTTCAGGTCGTTGTAATCGGTGCGAGCCCCTGTGGCACCACAGGGAACCGACGAAATACGACAAGAGAAGCCACATCATGCAAATACCCCCCTCAAATATCCCAGACGCCTCATCCCCAACCACCGTTCAGGCCCATCAGGGTCAACTCCAGGACCTTGAATTGTTGCTATCAGTGTTGCGTGAAAAGACAGGCTCGCTGTCTCATTTTTCTCAAAGTCTATTCAGACCCCGATCTTTTTCCCCTTTGGATCTAGCTAACGAAACCGGGCAAGAAGCGTTGCAGCAGTTGCTTTTGGATCCCGACTACCGTGCCCTCTGCAAACATTACAATGTTTCTGCGCACTACCTGACCGTGACCTTGAAGGAAGGGACCTATGTTTATGAGTCTTCAAATCGCGAAGGTGCAAACAAGACCGAACTGCCCCTGACAGGCAACGAAAACTGGCAAGCGCTTCGAACCCGAATCGAAAAGGCTGCCACTGCGCTGGGCGGACAAATTCGCTATGACCGCCTTATCTCGGCCCCCAGATTTGCAACGTTTTACGGGTTGCACCCCTGGGATCCGGCTGATATCGATAAACATGCGGCCGCCATTGACTCCCTTGAAGAAAAGATCTCAAATTTCCAATTGGGTCTGGAAGACGACTTCAACCTGCTGGATCTCAGACCTGCTCTTACAGCAAAAACCCGAACAGTTCCTGCCGCCCTGACAACTGAAGCCCAGGATGAACTGCAGAGGCAGTTCTTTACAGGTGAAATCAAAAGAGTCATCCAGTCGTTTCTACCAGAAGGCATTACATCCCCTCTGACCCATCTGTCCACGAACATTCTTGCGTCAGTCACCCCGGAACAGTTGGGTGCCAAACCAACCGTTTTTCTACAAAAAATCCTGCAAAGTCCAGAGGCCGAAAAACTGGCAATCGCCTTGTTGGAGATGATGGATTGGTACGGCGGAAAAACTGACGAAGAAACCTCGCCTCACATCCGCACCAAAGTGTTAGCTCAAGCGCTGCGAATCTGGTTCAAATCGCGATTTATTGAACACCCCGAAACGATAGCCAGTTATGACTTGAAATCAAAAGCTAACTGGGGAAAAAGTTACAACGACATATGGGCGGAATTTAAAAAGCATTTACTCACATCAAAGCGGGCCACCTCAGAAAAAGAAGCCATCATTATGGCGAAATTGTTTCTCAGCGAATTTCCAACCGAATTTCGCATCAGCGATATTCCAAAAGAGCTTCCTTACAGAAGCTCAGCTGTTTGGGTAAACTTCGTGAGCGGCGTAAACCTCATAAGTCTTACCGACCCGAAGGCGCTTTACAGAAAAACATTCCAGCAACTGGTTGACTTGCCTTTAAAAACATGTGAACAAACAGAAAAAGAACAACTGCTCGCTGTCACTCTCGCAAGACTATTGCCGACCGTCGAGTGGGCAGTAACTCAAAACATAGTCCCTCAAAAACGATACGAAGAATATTCACAGATCGAAATAGACTTAGCTTCATCAGAACTGGATGCATACATCGACGCTTTGAACGACTCACATAACAAACTCAACAAAGCAACACCCGAACGCCTGCTCATTGCAAAAAAAATCATCGAGCATGATTTCCCCAAAGTAATTTATAACGACTCCGCAATCGATTTTTTGGGGAATGACCATGAGCTGGCGGAACCCGCTCGATATATTAACTGGACAGCAGGACGATCGGTTGTCGACGTCGTGGCGGACAATAACTTTTACGACAAAAAATTATGGATCGTCATCAAAAAAGATAGCAAAACCCCTCTTTTTTCACTTTGGCTAGATAAAAATAGAAAACTCAACACTGCAAACACTGCAAACACATCACCTGGCAAAGCACACAAAACCATTCGCAACGCCAAAGCACTATTTGAACAACAGTTCAAAGAGCACTTAGCCTCACTGACTGACGCCTATAAAACACTGATAAAAAGTTTGTTGGCATCCCTTACGTTCTCTGACCGGCAGGCACTGGAGTTGGGAACGATCAAGATATACACCCTTAGAAAGGAAACGAAAATAATAGAAGCCAAGAACGAAACGCCTGAAAATACATTACCTTTCCGAGCCCGTAATGGCCTGCTATTGCTGACTACATACAAAGGTGTTACGAGCACATTTGAGCTGTTACCGAGAGCCGGTGTTATACGTCGCCTCAACAATCTGCACACCACGTTGTTCGGTGGCCTACTCACTTCCGAGACCTGGCACATAGTCATGAATCCTGTACACGTCGAAGTCTTGCGCCATAAGACATTACCCTTCGACTGGACCGCTCATGCGACAGGCAGTGAACCAATGAGTCCAGTGCATTGTGAGGCCATTATCGAACAACTGGGCCAAACATTCACACCCCCCGACAGCACTATGGAGCATGCCGACGATGTAGCACTGACGATAAACTCAAAACGCAGCCAGGAAATCAGCCACTTCATCGCTACTGAACTGCTGTTCGTTGACCCAAAAGCACTCTACGAGGCTGCTTTCGGTGAAACACAGTTTGACCGCGCCAGGTCAGCTCAGAAAAAATTCGAAAATCTCGCCAAGTATCTCGTCCCATTCTGGAACCCTATCGAAGACATAATCTCCGACAATGTAGCGCGTAAAGTGAATGGCGCATTCGGTCTATGGATGGACCTGACATCATTTGCCACACCCATTGGCAAACTGTTCTCCGGCTCCATGAAACTGTTGCTCAATGCAGGCCGCCTGACGGTATCCGCGAGGCTCACGGCATTTGGGGCGCTGACTAAAGAAGTGTCGATCTTGACCCTGCAAGCATTGAACCCGGGTGGTGGAGTCGGCTCGCTGCTCCAGGTGCTGGCATCCCGGGGACTAAAGCTGGCTAAATCCGGCATTTTCAGAATCAAATCCATAACGGGGAGGGCCGGCCGCTACGATTTTTCTCGGAGCCTGCCACAAATCAGCGATACGGGCCGATGGAGGCCTTTGTCTACCGGCGATCGACTGGCTTCAGTCAAAGGCCTGGAAGATGTGCCTGTACGCAATATCGGTTCCACACTCTCGCCAGCTTTCCATGCAGTCGATCCCGTTTCAGGTAAACCTTTCGGACCGCGCTTGTCCACGCAGGATATATCAATGGGCCCTTCGACCTATCAGAGTGTGGGCATTGCCGGTAACAATGAGCTGTATTTAATTGCCGAAACAGCGAATATGCGAAAGACATTAGGTGTTGATGGTAGGACAACTGTGTTTATCGACAACGTGCCATATCGAAATCATGATAGCGCTTTGAGGCGTGTCGACAGCCTCGATGCAAGTGCGAGCTTAAAGACTGTGCCTTGTCGTTCTCGCAGGGCTCCCGCAGAGATCTGCAAAACCAAGTATGTCATTGCCGATCTTCCAGCGGAGCGCCCTAGTCCGGGCACTTTTCAGGAGGAGAATAATTGGGCTCCCTGGTTCGGGGATGGCCGATTCACACCTTCTCAACCGACAGCAACCCAAGCGCATTCACTCCTCGCGTACGAAGGGAAAATTTACGAACTTAAGGACGGCAGACTTCTCACCTACAAAGGAAAGCCTCAATGGATCGGCCTGAAGCAAAAAACGCCCGTCGTTAAAGAAACCATCACTGGCCGCCTCGAATTTCAACAGGGTATTTATGGAGGCTTGAAGGTAACCGGCAGTGCTGAAAACATTAATGATGTGCATGAGGTCGGGGCTCTAGTGGTCTATAGCAAGGACAAAAGCCATCGGTATGTTTTCGCCAAGCTGCATCTCGATGATTACTACATGGTCAAGCTTTCAGCTAGCGAGAGCATCCAGGGACCATTAAATATAAACAAGGTGAACAAACAGCAATTCCTGAAAGATTCGGCCGAAACAGAGCTATTACGTATATACACAGGCTCCTTGAATGCTAACAACACGGTACGCATCCATGGACGAAACAAGGTTCATGAGGCGCTGGACAAAATCGATGAGTTCGCGGTAATCATCGGGGCGCCGGCGAGCCCCTTCAAGGAATTGAAGCATGTAAAGGTGACAGCCTATCCGGCATCATCGCTACTGTTTGACGGCCCAACAAGGGCAACTGTCAGCACCCTTCCAGAGGGTGCAAATTTATGGGTAAAAAGTACTGTGACCTCTCCGCAACTACAGGACAACGTTGCAAAAAAATTTGACGATCTTTTTTTAAGGGCTGCAAGTGAGGCACCGAACAGCACAAAGATCGACAACGCGATGGTCGATCTACAAAACCTGCTTCCAAACCATCATCAGCAAAAGTTGCGTAATATCGCTTTTGCCGAAGTCAAAACAGCGGCGGGAAACATGGAAGTTTACGTTAGCGTTTCTGGAGTCGGAGACAACACCAGACACCTGCCCCTATTCAACACCAACCCAAATAATCCAGTTGTAACGCACAACGGCTCGGTGTATTTCAACATCGACAAGATGAGAAGTTCAATAACGCCTGACTCGTTAACATTATCGCGGGACGGGACGTTGCTATCGATCCCTCACCCGATATCAGACCCTGCCCGAGCCGACGTTATCCAATGGGCAACATCCGCAGACAGCGAGAGTAAATTGATCGGTTACATCAGCGAGAAATACCCAACAGCCGGTGAGATCAAATCGATCAATGTTGTCACTACCCTGCCGCCATGCGACTCGTGCTCAGTTATTCTGAAAGGGTTCGGTTATGACCACGGAGTCGACGCGCTCAACGTGATATGGGGCAAACGCCCCAATGTACACGCAACGCAGTCCTGACAACTTCAGCGGAAAATCCACTGGCATTTACCATTCTTCGAACACCAGGCTCAATGCTGCTGCAAATGCCCATAAAGTTTGGCGTATAAGCCGCCATCGGCAATCAGTTGCTGGTGATCGCCATCTTCGGCAATCTGCCCGCCGTCGAACACCAATACCCGGTCGGCCTGTTTCACCGCCGAAAGACGATGGGCAATGATCAGCGTCGTGCGGTTGCTCAGGAACCGCGCCAGGGCCTGGTGCAGATTGTATTCGGTGGCGGCGTCCAGCGCCGAGGTGGCTTCGTCGAGGATCACCACTTTGGGTTCGGCCAGGACCATGCGGGCGATGGCCAGGCGTTGACGCTGCCCGCCGGACAAACGCACGCCGGATCGCCCGACGATACTGTCCAGGCCATTGGGCAAGTCGCGCACCGTGGCCTGCAATTGCGCGATTTCCAGCGCCTGCCAGCATGCCTCGTCGCTGCGCTCACGGCCCATGGTCAGGTTGGCGCGGATGGTGTCGTTGAACAGCGCCGGATGCTGCAGGACCACGGCGACATTTTCACGTACGGTCTCCAGGCCAATCTCCTGCTGGGTCGAACCGCCGAAGCGAATGGTGCCGGCCAACGGGGTGTACAAGCCCAGCAGCAACTGCACGAGCGTGCTCTTGCCGCCGCCACTGGCGCCCACAATCGCGACCTTTTCGCCGGGTGCGATCGACAGGTTCATCTGGTTCAGGACCAGCTCATCGCCATAACCGAAGCTAAGTCCCTGTACTTCCACGCCAACGGTTTCGCGACCGATGAACGGGTCGACACCGCCCGGGTATTGCGGTTCATCGGCACGAGACAGCAGCTCGTTGATCCGCGACAGCGCGCCACTGGCGGCGTAGTAGGCATATTGCAGGTTCAGCAGTTGTTCGACTGGACCGATCATGAACCACAGGTAGCTGAACACCGCGAGCATCTGGCCGATGGACAAGTCGGAAAACAGCACGGTGAGCATCGCTGCGGCCCGGAAAATATCGATACCGAACTGGAACAATAGGCCGCTGGCGCGGTTCGAGGCATCGGTTTTCCACTGCGAATTCACCGCGTAATCACGTACGTCACGGGCGCGTTGCCCGAGGCGTCCGAGAAAGAAGCCCTGACGATTGCCGGCGCGCACTTCCTGGATCGCATCGAGGGTTTCGGTCAGCGCCTGGGTGAAGCGAGAGGTGCTGTCGTTCTCGAGTTTCTTCAGGTGTTTGACCCGCTTGCCCAACTGCACCGTGGCGTAGATCACCAGCGGGTTGAACAAAAGGATCAGCAATGCCAGTTGCCAATGCATCCACACCAGAATGCCCGCCGTGCCCACCAGGGTCAGCATGGCCACGAGGAAACGGCTGAGGGTTTCACCGACGAACTTGTCCAGTGTGTCCAGGTCGGTGACCAGGTGCGTGGTCACCGTGCCGCTGCCCAGGCTTTCGTATTCGCCCAGGGAGATCCGTTTGAGTCGCTCGATCAGGCGGATGCGAATGCGGTAGACGATGTCCTTGGCCAGCCCGGCGAACAATTTCGCCTGCACCACGTTGAACAACAGTGCCGAGCAACGCAGGGTCAGGGTCACCACCAGCATCAGGCCGATGTAGCCCGCCGCTTTCTGCCAGCCTTCGGGCAGCGCATGGTTCATGATTTTCAGTGCGGCATCACCATGGCCCAGCAACACCTCGTCGACCAACAACGGCAGGAGCAAGGGAATCGGCACACTGCACAAGGTCGCCAGCACGGCCACGCCGTTGGCGATCCACAGGGATTTCTTGTGATGCAAGGCCAGCCGGCGGATTTCCGCCCAGCTCAGGCGGTCGACACGTTTAACGGGAACGACATCATCGGGCAGGTCATGCACAGGCAGCGCGCTCCAGCCAGCGGCCGAGCAACGGGGACAACTCACTCAGAGGCTGATAGCCATTGGTCAACAACGCGAGTTGACCGTTACGTTCAGCCAGCAAGGTAGGGAAACCGGCAATGCCCAGGTCCTGGACCCAGGTGAAATCGGCGGCTGTGGCGGCGTGCATATCGGCCCGGTCGAACGCGCCGGCGAACTCGATGCGCGGCAAACCGGCCTGTTCCGCCAACTCCACCAGCACACTGGCTTGGGTGACGTCACGGCCTTCGGCATAAAACGCATGCTGGATCAGACCGAGCAGTTTCCATGCGCAATCGGGCGCCAGGCTGCGTGCGGTCACCAAGGCCCGGCAAGCCGGCTCGGTATCGTAGACAAAGCCGTCGGGCAGCGCGCCTTCGAGCTTGAACGGCTGGCCGGTGGCCTCGGTGACCGCCTGCCAATGCTCAAAGATGTAGCGCCGGGTCGTCGGTTCCAGCGCCGCACCGCTGCCGGTGCGCAAACCGCCGACAACCAGATGCACGTCCACCCCTGCCGCTTGCGCCTGCTCGACCAGTGCGTTGGCCACCGGGGCAAATCCCCAGCACCACGAACACATCGGGTCCATCACATAGAGCAGGCGCGCAGTCATGGGTCAGGCCTCGGTGGATGCTTGCTTATAGTTGTAGCCGATCGGGTGAGGCTGGTTGCGAGCCTTGGCCAGTTCGATCTGCTTCTGCCGGTCAATGGCACTGCGACGGGTCTTTTCACTGAGCTTATCCCAGCAATGCGGGCAGCTGATGCCGGCCACGTAGTGCTCGGACGCGCGGTCTTCGACGCTTATCGGCGTACGGCAGGCATGACATTGATCGTAGTCGCCTTCGCTCAGGTCGTGACGAACGGTCACGCGGTTGTCGAACACGAAGCAGTCGCCCTGCCACTTGGTTTCTTCCTGCGGCACCTCTTCGAGGTACTTCAGGATGCCGCCCTTGAGGTGATAGACCTCACCGTAGCCTTCGCTGAGCATGTAGCTCGACGCCTTTTCGCAGCGGATGCCGCCGGTGCAGAACATCGCGACCTTCTTGTGCACGGCCGGGTCGAAATTGGCTTTGATGTAGTCGGGGAATTCGCGAAAACTGGTGGTCTTCGGGTCGATGGCGCCTTCGAAGGTGCCGATCGAGACTTCGTAGTCGTTGCGGGTGTCGATCAACAGCACTTGCGGGTCGCTGATCAGCGCGTTCCAGTCCTGCGGATCAACGTAGGTGCCGACCTTTTTGTTCGGGTCCACGCCTTCCACGCCGAGGGTGACGATTTCTTTCTTGAGTTTGACTTTGGTGCGGTAGAAAGGCTGATCGTCGCAGTACGACTCTTTATGGTCGATGTCGTCCATGCGCGGGTCGTTCTTGAGCCAGGCCATCAGTCCGTCGATGCCTTCACGGCTGCCGGACACGGTGCCGTTGATGCCTTCTTCGGCGATCAGCAGGGTGCCTTTGATGCCGTTGTCGACCATCGCCTGCAGCAGGGGCTCGCGCAGGTCGACGTAGTTTTCCAGGGTGACGAACTTATACAGTGCCGCCACGACAATCTGTTGTGTCATGGGTAATTCTCCAGGTGGCTACCCTCGTAAGGGGTGAACCGGATGCGAAAAAAAACGCGCCGGGTGAGCGGCGCGTTGCGTAGTCTAACAAAAATTAGACTCCCTGTAGGAGCGGGCTTGCCGGCGATAGCGATCTCAAGGACGCCTTCGCCGGCAAGCCGGCTCCTACAGGGTATATGTCAGGCCGGAAAAGCTTTTCCGATCAATGTTTGCTACCGCCAGCACAGGTCGGCGACGCGGGCGCCGCGTCGATCTGTGCCCATTCCTCTGGCGTGTAGGTATGCAGCGCCAACGCATGGAACTCGCCCATCAGCTCGCCGAGCGTGCCGTAGACCTTCTGGTGGCGCTTGACCCGGTTCAGGCCATCGAACTGCGTGCTGACCACCACGGCCTTGAAGTGGGTCTGCAAGCCACGGCTGTGCATGTGGCTTTCATCGAGCACTTGCAGATGCTCCGGCTGAAGCAGCGCCAGCGTCGATTCGATGCGTTGTTGCATGGTCATACCGAACTCCGCTTAAGGCTTTTTCTTGACGGGAGCAGCCGCGTCTTTCGGCGTCAGCTCGGCGGTCATGTCAGCCAGCAGCTTGTTGACCACCGGCACTGCGCTTTCCAGCTTGGCCTGGGTCATCTGTGCCGATTGCTGGGTCAGCTGAGGCATTTTTTCCAGGACTTTCTTGCCCAGTGGCGACTGGTAGAACGCGACCAGGTCCTTGAGCTCGGATTCGCTGAAGTTGCTGGTGTAGAGCTTGACCATGTCCGGCTTCAGCTTGTTCCAGCCAATCGCCTGGTCCAGGGCGGCGTTGGCCTTGGCCTGATAGGTTTCCAGCACGGCTTTTTTCGATTCAGGGGCTTTGGTCTGTTCAAACCGCTGGGCAAACATCTGCTGTACTTGCATGTACACCGGCGTGCCCAGTTTGTCAGCGTGCGCCATGGTCAGGAAAGCCTCGGCACTGGCGTTGTGGCTGGCGGTATCGGCAAGAACATGGCCGCTGGCACAGACCAGAGCAACCGCGGTACAGATGGCACGAAGACGAGTCATCGAGTTTCCTTTTCTAGCTGGCGAGGTAAAACCCCAAGGGCGTCCATTCTGCGCCTAAAAAAGTGTGTCACTCAACCCCAAGCCTTGTCGCTGCTGATTTAGAGGGCTTCAATGGTGCAAATCGAGACTGATGGAACCACGGCCGGCGACCACGGCCTAAACTGCGCAATCGGACCTACAGGAGTGAGCAAGATGAGCCGTATCGAAACCGACAGCCTCGGCCAGGTTGAAGTCCCGGATGAAGCCTATTGGGGCGCTCAGACGCAACGCTCGCTGATCAATTTTGCCATCGGCAACGAACGCATGCCGCTAGCGGTGTTGCACGCCCTGGCGCTGATCAAGAAAGCCGCGGCACGGGTCAATGATCGCAACGGTGACATACCCGCCGATATCGCCCGCCTGATCGAACAGGCAGCCGACGAAGTGCTCGCCGGCGACCACGACGACCAGTTCCCGCTGGTGGTCTGGCAAACCGGCAGCGGCACCCAGAGCAACATGAACGTCAATGAAGTGATCGCCGGGCGTGCCAACGAACTGGCCGGCAACCCGCGCGGCGGCAAGTCCCCGGTGCACCCCAACGATCACGTTAATCGCTCGCAGAGCTCCAACGACTGCTTCCCCACCGCCATGCACATCGCGGCGGTCCAGGCGGTGCAACAGCATTTGCTGCCGGCGATCAGCGAACTGTCCGGCGGGCTGGCCGAGCTATCGGCGCGCCATATGACGTTGGTCAAGACCGGCCGCACCCACATGATGGACGCCACACCGATCAGCTTCGGCCAGGAAGTCTCGGCGTTCATCGCACAACTCGATTACGCCGAGCGGGCGATCCGCAGCGCCCTGCCCGCGGTCTGTGAGCTGGCCCAGGGCGGAACCGCCGTCGGCACCGGGTTGAATTCGCCCCACGGCTTCGGCGAGGCCATCGCCGCCGAGTTGGCCGCCCTCTCCGGATTGCCGTTCATCACCGCGCCAAACAAGTTCGCCGCATTGGCCGGCCATGAGCCGTTGACCACTCTGTCCGGCGCGCTGAAAACCCTGGCCGTAACCTTGATGAAAATCGCCAACGACCTGCGCCTGCTGGGTTCCGGCCCACGCGCAGGCTTCGCCGAAGTCAGGCTGCCGGCCAACGAGCCGGGCAGTTCGATCATGCCGGGCAAGGTCAACCCGACCCAGTGCGAAGCCTTGTCGATGCTGGCCTGCCAGGTGCTGGGCAATGATGTCGCCATCGGCTTTGCCGCCAGTCAGGGCCACTTGCAGCTGAACGTGTTCAAACCGGTGATCATCCATAACCTGCTGCAATCGATCCGTTTGCTGGGTGATGGATGCAGCAACTTCCAGCAGCACTGCATCGCCGGCCTGGAGCCGGATGCGGAAAAAATGGCGCAACACCTGGAACGGGGCTTGATGCTGGTGACAGCGCTCAACCCGCACATTGGTTATGACAAATCGGCGGAAATCGCCAAGAAGGCCTACAGCGAAGGGCTGACCCTGCGCGAGGCGGCGTTGCAGCTTGGGTACCTGACCGACGAACAGTTCGATGCGTGGGTCAGGCCGGAGAATATGCTGGAGGCCGGGGCCAAGGGCTGAATGCTTTAGCGCCTGTCAGTTTGTCTTCGCGGGCAAGCCCGCTCCCACAGGTTTTGCGTCGTCCACAAAATGGAGGAACGCCACAAAATCTGTGGGAGCGTGGCTTGCCCGCGATGAACGATAACGCGGTCTAACTGGCCGCCATCCGCAACTTCCGAGCCTTCAACCCCGCCATCAACGAAGGCCCCAACGCCACCAGCGCCGACCCCAGTACCACCAGCACCGCGCCGCCATAACCCAGGCCATTGATCGTCTCGGCATGCACAAAGTCAGGCCACAGCCATGCGGCCATCGCTACCGCGGCAAAGGTCACCAACGGCGTGATGGCCAGTGTCGCACTGACCCGTGAGGCTTCCCAATGGGCCAGGGCTTCGGCAAACGCGCCATAGGCAATCAGGGTATTGAGGCAACATGCGAGCAGCAGCCAACCTTGTAGCGGGTTCAATTGCAGCGCTTCGAGCGGATGCACCCACGGCGTCAGCAGCGCCGCGCAAAACAGGTAGATCACCATCATCACCTGCAGCGAATTCCACACCGTCAGCAATTGCTTCTGCCCCAGGGCATAGAAGGTCCAGACCGTGGACGCCAGTAGCACCAGCAGCACGCCGGCGGTGTAATCGGTCAGGGAGGTCAGCAACTCGCTCAGGCGCTGGTTGAAAAACAGCGCGAAGCCGATCAACAGCACCAACAGGCCGATGCCCTGCCCCAGGCTGAAACGCTCCTTGAACACAAACAGGCTAGCGATCAGCAACATGATCGGGCCCATCTGCACCACCAGTTGCGCGGTGCCGGGGCTGAGCAGGTTCAGGCCCATCAAATACAGCACATAGTTCCCGACCAGGCCCAGCACCGCCATCAGCACCAGCCAGCCGCCCCGTGGGCCGAGCACTTTGCGGCTGGGCAGGCGTTTGGTGGCGGAGAGGTAGATAAAAAGACAACTGCCGGAGACCATCAGGCGAAACCAGGTTACGGTCACCGGGTCCATCACCAGCAGCACTTGCTTGAGCTTGATCGGCAGGATGCCCCACAACAACGCGGTCAGCAGGGCCAGGAACAAACCGTACACCCAGCGACCCGATGAAATGTGCATGTGAACCCCAAAAGCCGAATAACAGGAGCGGTCATTCTAGGCGCACAGCAGCGCGGCACACAGAGACAGTTAGGCGCTGGCCGCGAATGAAACTGTGCAGGTCGCAAAAGGAAAAACCGCGGCGCCGCAATCGCGAGCAGGCTCACTCCCACAGGATTTATGGCGTCCACAAGATGTGTGACCGACGCCGACACGGTGGGAGCGGGCTTGCTCGCGAAAGCCATTTAACAGTCGCTGCAAATCCCGATGCGGTTAACGCACCGCTTCAAACAGCCCGCTAGCCCCCATCCCGCCACCCACGCACATGGTGACGATGCCGTAGCGCAGATTGCCTCGCTGCAGTTCGCGCACAAGGTGCCCGACCTGGCGCGAACCGGTCATGCCGAACGGATGGCCGATGGAGATCGAACCGCCATTGACGTTGTACTTGTCGTTGTCGATCTCAAGGCGATTGCGCGCATACAGGCACTGCGAAGCGAACGCCTCGTTGAGTTCCCACAGGTCGATATCGGCAATCTGCAAGCCTTTGGCCTTGAGCAGTTTCGGCACCGAAAACACCGGGCCGATGCCCATCTCGTCCGGCTCGCAACCAGCCACGGTAAACCCACGGAAAAACGCGATCGGCTTGAGCCCCAGTTCCAGCGCTTTCTCCAGGCTCATCACCAGGGTCATGGACGCGCCGTCCGACAGCTGCGACGAGTTGCCGGCGGTGACCGAACCGTCTTCGGCGAACACCGGCTTCAAACCGGCCAGGCTTTCCAGGGTGGTGTCCGGGCGATTGCAGTCATCGCGGTCGACAACACCGTCGAGAATCTGCACTTGTCCGGTGTTTTTGTCCTCGACGCGGTATTTCACCGCCATCGGCACGATTTCATCGGCAAACAGCCCGGCCGCCTGCGCCTGTGCGGTGCGTTGCTGGCTTTGCAGGGCGTACAGGTCCTGCTCTTCACGGCTGACGTTGTACCGACGGGCGACGATTTCAGCCGTCTGGCCCATCGGAAAATAGATGCCCGGAACCTGTTCCTTGAGCAGCGGGTTGATCAGGTTGTCGGTGTTGACGCTTTTCATGGTCAGGCTGATGGACTCGACGCCACCGGCGACGATGATGTCACTGCAACCCGACGCGATCTGGTTGGCGGCAATCGCAATGGCCTGCAAGCCCGAGGAGCAAAAGCGGTTGAGGGTCATGCCGGCCGTGCCGGTGCCCAGGCGCGACAGGACAGCGACGTTGCGCCCGATATTGAAACCCTGGGCGCCTTCGTTGGAGCCTGCACCGATGATGCAGTCCTCGACGCTCGCCGGGTCGATACCGGTGCGTGCCAGCAATGCATCGACACAATGGGCCGCCATGTCGTCCGGGCGGGTCATGTTGAATTTGCCGCGAAAGGATTTGGCCAGGCCGGTCCGCACGCTGTCGACGATCACCACTTCACGCATGGCATACCTCATTGTTGTTGTGAGTTGAGAGAGGCCTGAGCATAAGTCCGGCGCTTTACCCTCCGCGACAATCATTCACCCCGCGTATGCGCAACCATCGCTTCAATCCTTTTGCTTATGCTTCTTGTCATGCCGGTCGGCTTTTTCGAACGCCTCTTCGAGTGCCCGGTTGATGGTGCGCAAGACCTTGACCCGGGCCCAGCGCTTGTCATTGGCCTCCACCAGGGTCCATGCCGAAATCCCGGTGCTGGTGCGGTCGACCATGTCGCCGACTGCCGCGCGGTAGTCGTCCCATTTGTCGCGATTGCGCCAGTCGTCTTCGGTGATCTTGAAACGCTTGAAGGGAATCTGTTCGCGCGCCTGGAAGCGTTCCAGTTGCGTCTGCTTGTCGATGGCCAGCCAGAACTTCACCACGATGACCCTGGCGTCGGTGACCTGCTCTTCGAAATCGTTGATTTCACCGTAGGCGCGCAGCCAGTCCGCCGGGCTGCAAAAACCTTCGACGCGCTCCACCAGCACCCGGCCATACCACGAACGATCGAACACGGTGAACTTGCCCCGGGCCGGCAGATGCCGCCAGAAGCGCCACAGATAAGGTTGCGCCCGCTCCTCTTCGGTGGGCGCGGCAATCGGCACGATACTGTACTGGCGCGGATCGAGCGCTGCCGCCACGCGCCGGATCGCCCCGCCCTTGCCGGCCGCATCGTTGCCTTCGAACACCGCCACCAGGGCGTGGCGGCGCATGCGCTTGTCACGCATCAACCCAGAAAACCGTGCTTGCTCGGTGATCAGTTGCTCTTCGTAATCGTCTTTTTCCAGACGCAGGGTCAAGTCCAGGCTGTCGAGCAGGTTGACCTGGTCGACACTGGGCAACACCGGGGCGGCGCTGACTTTTTCCGGGTGGATCTTCGGCCGCTTCAGGGCGTTCTGCAGGCCTTCGAGCAGAATCCGCCCAACCACCAGATTGCGATAATGCGGGTCCATTCCGGCGATCACGTGCCATGGCGCGTAGTCACGGCTGGTGCGGCGCAGGACTCGTTCACCGTACTTCACGAAGCGGTCATACGTCTGCGATTGCTGCCAGTCCAGCGGGCTGATGCGCCAGCTGTGCAGCGGGTCGTCGGCCAGTGCCTTGAGCCGCGCCTTCATTTGCTTCTTGGAGAGATGGAACCAGAACTTGAAGATCAGCGCGCCTTCGTCGGTGAGCATCTTTTCCAGGCGCTCGGCGGCATTGATTGCCTGGTCGAGGCGCGGGTCCTTGAACTCGCCATGCACTCGCCCCTGCAGCATCTGGCTATACCAGTTGCCGAAGAAAATCCCCATGCGGCCCTTGGCGGGGAGCATCCGCCAGTAACGCCAGGCCGGGGGACGTGCCAGTTCTTCGTCGGTTTGCTGGTCGAACGTGCGCACCTCGATCAGGCGCGGGTCCATCCACTCATTAAGCACCTTGATCGTCTCACCCTTGCCGGCGCCTTCGATGCCATTGATCAAAATGATCACCGGAAAGCGGCGTTGCTGCTGCAATTCGAACTGCGCTTCGAGCAACGCTTCGCGCAGGGCCGGCACTTCGGCGTCATAGGTGTCTTTGTCGATGGTGTGATCGATTTCGGCAGATTCAAACATGTGTGGCTCCCTTGCGGATGTGAGCAAGACTAGCGGATTGAAACAAAGGCCAGCGCAGTTTTTCCGTCTGGCCCCGGCTTCTGTGGCGAGGGGGCTTGCCCCCGTTGGGTCGCGAAGCGGCCCTGAACTCAGCCATTCGGGTCTGTCAGGTAAGTCCGGTTGGCTGGTTTTACGACTGCTTCGCAGCGGAACGGGGGCAAGCCCCCTCGTCACAAAGGGTTTGACCATGTCGACGATCGGCTAGAATGCCCACCTTGCCGTTGCCGAGCCCGCCATGAAACCTGTATTGCCCCACGCCCAGCTCGACTGGGACGACCAAGGTCGCCCGTATTCGCGCGTATTCGACGATGTGTATTTCTCTGACAAGTCGGGGCTCGACGAAACCCGTTACGTCTTTATCGAGCAGAACCGCCTGACGGAACGCTTTGCCGCGCTGCCCGACGGTGGACGGCTGGTCATCGGGGAAACGGGATTCGGCACCGGGTTGAATTTCCTGTGCGCCTGGCAGGTGTTCGAGCAACACGCGCCGGCCGGTGCACGGCTGCATTTTGTCAGCGTCGAAAAATACCCGCTGAGCCCGGCCGATCTGCAGCGCGCCCTGGCGCTGTGGCCGGAGCTCAAAGTGTTTGCCGATCAGTTGCTGGCGCAATACGTGGCCATTCACCAGGGTTTTCAACGCCTGACGCTGGATAACGGCCGAGTCACCCTGACGCTGCTGATCGGCGACGCCCTGGAGCAATTGCCGCAGTTCGATGCACAGATTGACGCCTGGTTCCTCGACGGCTTCGCCCCGGCGAAAAACCCTGACATGTGGACCGCCGAACTGTTTGCCGAACTGGCGCGCCTGGCCGCGCCCGGTGCCTCCATCAGTACCTTCACCAGCACCGGTTGGGTACGACGCCTGCTCAACGCTGCCGGTTTCAAGATGAAACGCACCCCCGGCATCGGCCACAAATGGGAAATCCTGCGCGGCGAATTCCTCGGCTGGCCCGAGCAAACCCCGGTGCCACCCGCCGCTAAACCGTGGTTTGCCCGCCCTGCCCCACTGACCGGCGAACGCCATGCGCTGGTGATCGGTGCCGGGCTGGCCGGGTGTGCCAGCGCCGCCAGCCTCGCTGCGCGGGGCTGGAAAGTGACGCTACTGGAACGTCATGACAGCATCGCCCAGGAAGCCTCGGGCAACCCGCAAGGCGTGCTCTACCTGAAGTTATCGGCCCACGGCACGGCGCTGTCGCAAATGATCCTCAGCGGGTTCGGTTACACCCGACGCCTGCTCGAACACTTGCAACGGGGTCGCGACTGGGACGATTGCGGCGTCTTGCAATTGGCGTTCGATGCCAAGGAAGCCGAACGCCAGAGCCAATTGGCCGACGCGTTTCCAGCCGATTTGCTGCAATTGCTCGATCAACCCGAAGCGCAAGCCGTGGCGGGTATCGGGCTTGCCCATGGCGGCCTGTTCTATCCCGAAGGTGGCTGGGTCCATCCGCCAGCGCTGTGCCAATGGCAGGCTGCGCATCCACAGGTTCAGTTGCTCACCCATCACGAAGCCGTGGAATTGCGCAGGGTCGAAGACCACTGGCAAGCCTGGGACGGCGAGCGATGTCTGGCCAGCGCTCCCGTGGTGGTGCTGGCCGGGGCCGCTGAGATCCGACGTTTTCCCCAGAGTACGGAGTTACCGCTCAAACGCATTCGCGGGCAAATCACCCGCCTGGTGCAAACCCCGCAGAGCCAGGTGCTGGGCACCGTGGTGTGTGCCGAGGGCTACGTCGCCCCCGCACGCCTGGGCGAACACACACTGGGCGCCAGTTTCGATTTCAAGAGCGATGACCTGACGCCGACCACGGCCGAACACCTGGGTAACCTGGCCATGCTCGAAGAGATTTCACACGATCTGGTCGAACGACTGGAGATCGAACACCTCGCCCCTGAAAGCCTCGAGGGTCGCGCCGCCTTTCGCTGCACCAGCCCCGACTACCTGCCCATCGTCGGACCCTTGGCCGACACCCAGGCATTCACTCAGGTGTACGCCGCGCTGGGCAAGGATGCGCGCCAGGTGCCAGTTGTCCCGTGCCCATGGCTTGACGGCCTGTACATCAACAGCGGCCATGGCTCGCGCGGCCTGATCACCGCGCCGCTGTCTGGGGAATTGCTCGCAGCCTGGCTGGACAACGAACCCCTGCCGTTGCCCAGAAGCGTGGCTGAAGCCTGCCATCCCAACCGTTTTGCGTTGCGGCGCCTGATTCGAGGCAAGTAATCGCTTCAACTGCCGAATCGCCCTCTCGGGGCGATTCGGCCGTAGTCCCGCGCGCATATAACTCATCGTTCTAAAACTCCCCTTACCGAGGCGGGTCAGTTTCTGAGTACCCGCCGTGTTGGCGGGTAACCGATCGACCCTCCCCAACGGAAAAACCGGTAAGGAATTTATGTGCGGATTAGCTGGCGAGTTACGTTTTGATCATCAACCTGCAGACCTTGCAGCCGTTGAACGAATCACCCATCACCTGGCCCCCCGAGGCCCCGATGCCTGGGGTTTCCATAGCCAGGGTCCCATTGCCTTGGGCCATCGGCGACTGAAAATCATGGACCTGTCGGACGGCTCGGCGCAGCCGATGCTCGACCCGCAACTGGGCTTATCCCTGGCGTTCAACGGCGCGATCTACAATTTTCCCGAATTGCGCGTCGAACTTGAAAGCCTGGGTTACGCCTTCTATTCCGGTGGCGACACCGAAGTGTTGCTCAAGGGCTACCACGCCTGGGGCGAAGCACTGTTGCCAAAACTCAACGGCATGTTTGCCTTCGCCATTTGGGAACGCGATGCCCAACGCCTGTTCATCGCCCGTGACCGACTGGGCGTAAAACCGTTGTACCTGTCGCGCACCGGCCAGCGCCTGCGCTTTGCCTCGGCGTTGCCAGCACTGCTCAAGGGTGGCGACATCAACCCGATCCTTGATCCGGTGGCACTCAATCACTACCTGAATTTCCACGCGGTGGTCCCGGCACCGCGCACCTTGCTCGCCGGCATTGAAAAACTGCCGCCAGCGACCTGGATGCGCATCGAAGCCGATGGCCGCACCGAGCAGAAAACCTGGTGGACCCTGCCCTACGGCCCACACGACGATGAGAAAAACCTGACCCTCGAAGACTGGCGCGACCGGGTGCTCGACAGCACCCGCGAAGCGGTGGCGATTCGTCAGCGTGCAGCGGTGGATGTCGGCGTGCTGCTGAGCGGCGGCGTCGATTCGAGTTTGCTGGTGGGCCTGTTGCGCGAAGTCGGCGTGGAAAACCTGTCGACCTTCTCCATCGGCTTCCAGGATGCCGGTGGCGAGCGCGGTGACGAGTTCCAGTATTCGGACCTGATCGCGCGGCACTACGGCACGCAGCATCACCAATTGCGCATCGATGAAAAAGAGATCATCGAGCAGTTGCCCGCCGCGTTCCGCGCCATGAGCGAGCCGATGGTCAGTCATGACTGCATTGCCTTCTACCTGCTGTCCCGGGAAGTCGCCAAACACTGCAAGGTAGTCCAGAGCGGCCAAGGCGCCGACGAGCTGTTCGCCGGTTATCACTGGTACCCGCAAGTGGATGGCGCAAGTGACCCGTATGCCGCGTACCGCGAAGCGTTTTTCGACCGCAGCTACGAAGACTACGCCGCCACCGTGCAACCGAAATGGCTGACCGCGAATGACGCCGCCGGTGACTTCGTCAAAGCCCATTTCGCCCAGTCCGGCGCCGAAGCGGCGGTGGACAAGGCTTTGCGCCTGGACAGCACGGTGATGCTAGTGGACGACCCGGTCAAACGCGTCGACAACATGACCATGGCCTGGGGCCTGGAGGCGCGCACGCCGTTTCTCGACTATCGCCTTGTGGAGCTGTCGGCACGGGTGCCGGGCAAATTCAAACTGCCGGATGGCGGCAAGCAGGTGCTCAAAGAAGCGGCGAGACAGGTGATCCCCAGTGAAGTGATCGACCGTAAAAAAGGTTACTTCCCGGTGCCAGGCCTCAAGCATTTGCAAGGCGATACGCTGGACTGGGTGCGCGAGTTGCTGCTCGATCCGCGCCAGGACCGCGGCCTGTTCAACCCCGCCATGCTCGACCGCCTGCTAACCGACCCACAGGGGCAATTGACGCCATTGCGCGGCTCGAAGCTGTGGCAACTGGCGGCGCTCAACCTGTGGCTCAGCGAACAAGGAATCTGACCGATGAAACCTCACGCCACGGCTTTCAGCCAACGCCTGTTGCGCGGCCAGTCACCTTCCTACGAACGTTTGCAGGCACGCCTGGCCGAGGATGGCAGCGAACTCGGCGCTGCGCCGATTGCCGTGCATTGTGGCTGGGGCCGCCTGTTGATCGGCCACACCTTTGCCGATGCCGCAAGCCTGGCCAGCGAGTTGCTCAACGAGCAGCCGGGCGAGCGCGACATTGCCCTGTACGTCGCCGCCCCCCAGCAAGTGCTCGGGCTGGAGCCGGCGCAGCTGTTCCTCGACCCGTCCGATACTTTGCGCCTGTGGTTCAGCGATTACCGCCAGGCGACCCGGGTGTTTCGCGGCTTTCGCATTCGGCGCGCACAAAGCGACGCCGACTGGCAGGCCATCAATCAGCTGTACCAGGCCCGAGGCATGCTGCCGATCGACGCCACCCTGCTGACGCCGCGGCATCTCGGCGGCCCGGTGTACTGGCTGGCGGAAGACGAGGACAGCGGCGCCGTCATCGGCAGCGTCATGGGCCTCAACCACCAGAAGGCGTTCAATGATCCGGAACATGGCAGCAGCCTGTGGTGCCTGGCGGTCGATCCGCATTGTGCGCGGCCGGGTGTCGGTGAAGTGCTGGTGCGGCATTTGGTCGAGCACTTCATGAGCCGCGGGCTGGCTTACCTCGACTTGTCGGTGCTGCACGACAATCGCCAGGCAAAAAACTTGTACGCCAAGCTCGGTTTCCGCAACCTGTCGACCTTCGCCATCAAGCGCAAGAACGGCATCAACCAGTCGCTGTTTCTCGGGCCGGGACCCGAGGCCGAGTTCAACCCCTATGCACGGATCATTGTCGAGGAAGCGCACCGGCGTGGCATTGATGTGCAGGTCGACGACGCCGAGGCCGGCCTGTTTACCCTCAGCCATGGCGGGCGCCGGGTGCGTTGCCGCGAATCCCTTAGCGACCTGACCAGCGCCATCAGCATGAGCCTGTGCCAGGACAAGAGCCTGACCCATAAAGTGCTCAAGGCTGCCGGATTGAACCTGCCGGCGCAGCAACTGGCCGCCAACGCCGATGACAACCTGGCATTTCTCGATGAGCACCGACGCCTGGTGGTCAAACCGCTGGACGGTGAGCAGGGCCAAGGCGTAGCGGTCGATTTGCAGTCTATCGAGGAGGTGCAGCAAGCCATCGAAGCTGCCCGCCACTTCGACAGTCGCGTGCTACTGGAGAGCTTCCACGAAGGCCTCGACCTGCGCATCCTGGTGATCGGTTTTGAAGTGGTTGCGGCCGCGATTCGCCGGCCGGCCGAAGTGGTCGGCGACGGTCAACACTCTGTCGGTGCATTGATCGAAGCGCAAAGCCGACGGCGACAAGCGGCCACGGACGGCGAAAGCAAAATCCCGCTGGACGCCGAAACCCAACGCACCCTGCATGCCGCCGGATACGACTACAGCAGCATCCTGCCGGCAGGTGAGCATCTGTTCGTACGACGCACAGCGAATCTTCATACCGGCGGCGTGCTTGAGGACGTCACGGCGATCCTGCACCCGACGCTACAGGATGCCGCCGTACGCGCCGCGAGAGCGCTGGACATTCCCGTCGTCGGCCTGGACCTGATGGTGAGCGCCGCCGATCAACCGGACTATGTGTTTATTGAAGCCAACGAGCGCGCCGGGCTGGCCAATCATGAACCGCAGCCAACGGCGGAGCGGTTTGTGGACCTATTGTTTCCGCACAGTCAGCCGGCGGTCTCTTAATGATGTGCTGCCTGGGCTGGCCCCTTCGCTGGCAAGCCAGCTCCTACAGGGACTCATTCGAATGTAGGAGCTGGCTTGTCCGCGAAGGCGGCCTGACAGGCACCCAATAAATCCCCTCATCGAAACCATCGATGCGCTCAACCCATCAGGAGTTTCCATGACCCGCACAATCCCCGAACCGGACCTCGCCTACCTGCAAAAAGTCCTGCTGGAAATGCTCGCCATCCCCAGCCCGACCGGGTTCACCGACACCATCGTGCGCTACGTCGCCGAACGCCTTGAAGAACTGGGTATCCCGTTTGAAATGACTCGTCGCGGCACCATTCGCGCCACCCTCAAGGGCAAGAAGAACAGCCCTGACCGTGCCGTATCCGCGCACCTGGACACCATCGGTGCGGCCGTGCGTGCGGTGAAAGACAACGGCCGCCTGACCCTAGCGCCCGTCGGCTGCTGGTCCAGCCGTTTTGCCGAAGGCAGCCGGGTCAGTCTGTTTACCGACAACGGTGTGATCCGCGGCAGTGTCTTGCCGCTGATGGCCTCCGGGCATGCGTTCAACACCGCCGTGGATGAAATGCCGATCAGCTGGGATCACATCGAGTTGCGCCTGGACGCCTACTGCGCAACCCGCGCCGATGGCGAGTCGCTGGGTATCAGCGTCGGCGATTTCGTCGCCTTCGACCCGTTGCCGGAGTTCACCGAAAGCGGCCACATCAGCGCCCGTCACCTTGACGACAAGGCCGGCGTGGCAGCGCTGCTGGCGGCGCTCAAAGCGATTGTCGACAGTGGCGAAGAACTGATGATCGACTGTCATCCGCTGTTCACCATCACCGAAGAAACCGGCAGCGGTGCAGCGGCGGCATTGCCCTGGGACGTCAGTGAGTTTGTCGGCATCGACATCGCACCCGTCGCGCCGGGCCAACACTCCAGCGAGCATGCGGTCAGCATCGCCATGCAGGACTCCGGTGGACCGTATGACTATCACCTGTCGCGCCACCTCCTGCGCCTGGCCAGCGACAACGAATTGCCGGCCCGCCGCGACCTGTTCCGCTACTACTTCAGCGACGCCCATTCGGCGGTCACTGCGGGTCACGACATCCGCACCGCCCTGCTCGCCTTCGGCTGCGACGCCACTCACGGCTATGAACGCACCCACATCGACAGCCTCGCGGCCCTGAGCCGCCTGCTCGGCGCATACATCCTCAGCCCGCCGGTGTTCGCCAGCGATGCACAACCGGCCAAGGGCTCTCTGGACCGCTTCAGCCATCAACTGGAACATGACACGCAGATGGAAAGCGACACACGGGTACCGTCGGTGGACAGCCTGGTGGGGCAGCGGTCGGAGAGTTGAACCAGGGTGTTCATTGCCTGACAAACCGCTATCGCGAGCAGGCTCGCTCCTACAGTGGGTCGCATTTCCCTGTAGGAGCAAGCCCGCTCGCGATAGCGCCAGACCAAGCACCAGAAAATCCCGGGCTAGCCGCACACGTCCAATCGCCGTAGCATCGCGCCACTGATCCAAACGAGGTGCCTATGCTGATCCCCCACGACCAACTTGAAGTCGACACCCTCACCCGTCTGATCGAGGATTTCGTGACCCGTGACGGCACCGACAACGGTGACGACACGCCACTGGAAACCCGCGTACTGCGCGTGCGCCAGGCGCTGACCAAGGGGCAGGCGCTGATCGTCTTCGACCCGGAAAGTGAGCAATGCCAACTGATGCTCAAGCATGACATCCCCAAGCACCTGTTTGACTGAAAGCCTTCAGCGCTCGCTGGTTTTCGCCCGTTCGTTCTGGATACGTTCGTAAACCTCGGCGCGATGCACATGGATACTCTTTGGGGCTTCGACGCCAAAACGGATGCTGTTGCCATTGATGGTCAGAACACGCAGGGAAATGTTGTCACCGATGGCAATCACTTCGCCCTCGACGCGGGTGAGTACGAGCATGAGGTATGTCCTTCAAGGGTTACCGGCCCCTGAAGATGCCCGGCATGCGGCCTGCCTTCAATGCATCGCCGCCAAACCAGAACGGACTGACAGCCCGCTACCCTCCCCTCTGACGGAAAGGTCTGACAAACACTCGCACGCAGCGCGACGCCTCAGGATGCAGAGAATCTCGGGCCAAACAGAATGATGCTCGCGCCAATCATACACAGTGCCACGCCCAGCCAGTCCGAACCCAATGGGCGAACCCGCTCGACCACGGCCAGCCAGCCAATGGACGCAACGATGTAGATACCGCCGTAGGCGGCATAGGCGCGGCCGGCGTAAGTCGCTTCGATACGCGTCAGCAACAGGGCGAAGAGGGTCAGGCTGAGGAGTGCCGGCGCCACCCACCAGATGCTTTTACCCTGGCGTAGCCACATCCAGAAAGCGAAGCAACCGGCAATTTCGAACAGCGCGGCGAGGAAAAACCACAGGTAATTGAGCATGCAAGCGTCTCGCGAGGATGGCCGATGGCGGCCACCCTAACCAGCGCAGTGCCTGCGGGCAAGATCAGCTTGGCGATTGCTTGGCCTTGGCGCGCATTTTATCGGCCATGACCGTCATTTCGTTGTAGAGCAATTGCGGGTTCTTCTGCTTGATCGCCCACGCCATGCGGCCCTGTTCGTGGGGCAGGATCATGAACTCGCCGGCGGCGACCTGCTGGTAGATGTAGTCGGCAATGTCAGCGGCGCTGATTGGCGAGTTTTCCAGCAATTTTCCAACCTGGGCCTTCATGGCCGGCGTCGGACCGCGGAAAGAGTCCAGCAGGTTGGTCTGGAAGAAGGACGGGCACACCACATGTACGCCGATTTCCTGGTGTGCCAGTTCGATCAACAGGCTTTCGGACAAGGCCACCACACCAGCCTTGGCCACGTTGTAGTTGCTCATCGCCGGACCTTGCATCAACGCCGCCATGGACGCGATGTTGATGATCTTGCCTTTGCTTTGCTCCAGCAGCGGCAGGAAAGCCTTGCAGCCCTTGACCACGCCCATCAGGTTGATCGCGATCTGCCAGTCCCAGTCCTCCAGGGACAACTCACTGAAAAAACCGCCCGACGCCACACCCGCGTTGTTGACGATGACATCAATGCCACCGAGCTTGACTTCACAGGCCTGGGCAAACGCCGTCAACTGGCTGTAGTCACGCACGTCGCAGCGCTGGATGAAACCCTCACCACCGGCTTCACGAACCAGCTTGAGGGTTTCCTGCAAGCCGGGCTCGCTGACATCGGACAAGGCCAGTTGCCAGCCTTCGCGCGCCCAGCGCAGCGCGATTTCGCGACCCAGGCCAGAGCCTGCACCAGTGATCATCATGCGATTTTGCATAACAGACAGCCTTGTTGTTCTCGGAAGATGCACCGAGTGTAGCGAAGGAAATTGCCCGATCCACGCTCCATCAGATTGCTGAATGGCCCGAGCAAACCCCGGCAGCGGCCGAAGCAACTAACGCAATTACAAGGAAATAAGAACGGGATCGAAATACTTCAAAAAAACTTGGAATTTTCTGCACTGCGCGAGAGTCGGATTTTTTAAGCAGCTCGAATTTACATCATTCCCGCTGACCTTAATTGGCATGGTTATTTCACTGCGCTTTCAACAAGGAAAAAGACATGGGCACAATACTTATCATTATTCTGATCCTGTTACTGATCGGTGGCCTGCCGGTCTTCCCGCACTCCAGAAGTTGGGGTTATGGCCCGTCCGGTATTATCGGGGTGGTGTTGGTGGTGCTGTTGATCCTGCTCTTGCTCGGCCGAATATAAAAACCGCCAGGCGAAAAAAGAGGCCCTCGCAGGGCCTCTTTTTATTGCGTCACAACTTACTGCACAGTGCCGTGAACCACACCGGCGGTGTTGTCCAAAAGGCTCTTGGTCGCGGTTTGCAGGAACGCTTCGAGCTTGAGTTTCAACTCGGCGGTACGCGCTGCATCGTCAATGATTTCGGCATGCGGCTTGCCGCCCATTTCATACTGGTACAACTTCGGCGCCATGTCCTTTTCCTTCGGCAGTACCAGGATCTGGTCGTCGCTGAGGATGGCGGTGGTTTGCTCGTTGCCTGATGGCTTGATCACGCCAAACCCCTTGTCGCCGGCGGGCAGGTTGAGCAGGTCGCGGCCCCAGCATTGCTGGCGGGTTTCGCCGCCCAGGCGGCCCATGATGGTCGGCACGATGTCGATCTGGGTGCCCACGGTATGGTCACGCTGGCCGAACTTTTCCTGGATACCCGGTGCAATCATCAGCATCGGGATATTGAAACGGCCCAGGTCCATTTCGGTGATCTGCTGTTCGTTGCCGAAACCGTGGTCACCGACAATGATAAACAGGGTTTCCTTGAAGTACGCCTCCTTGCGGGCCTTTTCAAAGAACTGACCCAGCGCCCAGTCCGCGTAACGCATGGCGGTCAAGTGCTCGTTCAGGGTGCCACGATTAGTCACGCGCTCGACCGGCAATGGTGTCGGCAAGGCGTAAGGCGTGTGGTTGGACAGGGTCTGCAGCAAGGCATAGAACGGCTTGCCGTTTTCCCGCGCCTTGAGCTCTTGCAGGCTGCGATCGAACATGTCCTGGTCGGACACGCCCCACGTCGGGTCAGAAAACACCGGGTTAACGAAGTCGTTACGACCGATGAAGTTGGTCATGCCCTGGTTGCTGAAGAAACCGGATTGGTTGTCCCAGGCGAAATCGCCGTTGTAGACATACACGTCGTCATAGTGACGGGCGCTGAGCAACTGCGGCAGGCCAGACAGCTTGTGGCTGCCTTCCGGGGTCTGCATCAGGTATTCGAAGCCCGGCAGGTTCGGGAAGCAACCCATGGTGGCGAACATGCCCTGGTGGGTATGCGTGCCGTTGGAGAAGAAACGGTCGAACAACAGGCCTTCCTTCGACAGCTTGTCGAGGTACGGCGTGATGTTGTCCGGGCCGCCCAAGGCACCGACCGAGTGACCGGCCATGCTTTCCATCAGGATCACGACGACATTCTTGATCGGCAGGGTCTTGTCGGCCGGCGGCGTGTAGTCACGGCGTACGGCGGCCTGGTCGGTGTCGACCAGTTTTTCGTCCGGCAGCACCAGCATGTCACGCACGATCTGCTGGGCCTGCTCTTGCGGCAATGTGGCTTTCCAGATGTTGTCGCGCTCTTCGGACATCCGGCTCTTGGCCGCTGCGACCAATTGCAGGGTACCGTTGAGACCCAGCTGGTTGGCGAAGATCGAGTTGGTGGTATACACGTCACCCCAGCGCAATGGCGGGCCCTGACGCAGGGTGCCACGGGCGGCAACCACGCAGATCAGCAGGCAAACCACGAACACTGCAATGCGCGCATACCATGGCGCAACCTGACGCGTGCCGACACTACCACCACTGAACGGGCCACGAGGACGGGTCGCACGATCGGCGCCCTTGAACGCCAGGCTGAGGATCCAGGTACCCACGGCCCAGGCCAGCAGGTAGCGAACCACCGGAAAACCGTACCAGAGCATGCTCATCACGGTTTTCGGGTCTTCCTTGACGTACTGGAAGACCAGGCCGTTGAGGCGCTGGTGGAATTCACGGTAGAAGTCCATCTCCATCAGTCCGAGGAACAGCGCAATGCTGGAGACCACCGTCAGCCACAGGCGCAACAGCCCGCGTGCCGCCATGGCCCGGACGCTGAACAATGCCAGCAGCAACGGAATGCTAAGGTAGACCACCAGGCGCAGGTCGAAACGCAGGCCGTTGGCGAACGCCTCAAGGAACGTCGAAGCCGGTGTGTCAAGGATCATCGAGCGGTTGTAAACCAACAGCGCGACGCGCAGCAGGCTGAACATGACCATCATGACCAGGGCGCACAACAGCGTGTAGGCCAGATGCGATTTGACGGTCGGTTGCAGCAGGCGACTAGAAGCTCGCTGCTGATTCAGGGCGTCCGGGATTGCCATGTCGTTTTAGGACCCATTTGGAAGTTGAAGTTTCAAAAAAAGCGGCGTCTTGCCCTCTTTTCAGGCCAGTGACCTGAGCCCGGGGATTGCGCGGTGCGCAAATGTTGCACGATCAACGGCAGCATTGCCATTGATAACTACCCTCATTACGACTCTTTCATCCTGCATTCGCAAATGCACGGCGTATTAAGGGAGAACCGGCGAATTGTCTTGGAGCCTTTGTGAAAATTTCGTGCAACGTATATCCGGAAACAAATTAAAGCCCCCTGCCACTGCAAAAACGCAAACGCCCCGAACCAGTCGGGGCGTTGTCATGTCACCGCGCTAGCAACAGCGCCATTATTTCTCGGCGCGTGCCTTGAGGGCTTTCAGGGTATTGAACGGTGAATCGACCACGAACTTGTTGGCGACCATCGACGGCACGCTGCCGCCGGGCTCGGTATGAACCTGGTAGGTCACTTCGATCTGGTCGCCCTTGGGCACGAATTTCCAGAAGCCGTCGACTTTGGCGACCCGCACAAAACCTTTTTCTTCAGGAAGGTACGTGGGCACGCCTTCCAGCTTGCGGGTCAGGCTGCCGTCGGCGCCTTCGGTGGTGGTGACGTGCAGCACCGAATCACGCGAGGTGACCGGCCAAGGCGTATTGAACTGGGTATAGGTCCAGCTCTGATCGCCTTCGCGCTTGAGCAATTTCTGGGTTTTGCATTCGTGAATCCAGGCGCAGGCACCGGATACGTCTTCCTGCAACGCGCGCAACTTGGCCATGGTGGTCTTCATCAGCGTAACGCCCTGGTACGCCTTGTAATCGGAGCCCGGTACTTCACTCAAGGAGACCTTGATGCCGTCTTCGTTCTTGGCCACTTTCCAGTCTTCGGCGAAGGCTGTCGAAGTCGCCATCACAACCGTCAATCCACACAGCACAGCAATACGATGCAGCGAACCCATAGTCTTGTTCCTTATTGTTGAAGTTCTGTTCGTTGGGCTTGCATCTGCGAATACCTTCAGGTTTTTCGCAGGTGAAGGTGCGAGCCCACACATCACGCCGCCGTCATTTGCTCCCACCAGCCAATCAACCGGATGGCTTCTTCGTCGCTGCTGCCACAGACCTCGAGGTCGGCTTCAAAGGCAGAACACACGGCAGGCCGTTGCGGCTGACCGAAAATGCTGCACAGATTCTCGGGGGTCAATTGCAGGCAACGCTCCCCCGCAGCTTTGCCGTTGGGCATACCGGGAATCGGTGAACTGATGGACGGGGCTATGCAACAAGCGCCACAGCCCTCACGGCATTTCATGACGACAAGCTCCTCGCGATGAGCAATGTATTTAAAGACGGGGCACAGAGTACCCGCTAAAACAGTTGTTTTAAATTACCTGCGAGCGGGTTTTTCGTGCAAACAGGTGTGACCGGCCAGTCTCCGACAAAGCGTCTGGTCTGCGGTTCTCGGATAGAGGGTAGGGTTTACTGCTTGAACTCGAAGTCGAGCGCCGCGCCTTCGACCTCGCGCCGCTCTTCGTTTCGCAGTTGCAGTTGCATTTCATTGGTCAGCAGGCGGCCGTTAAGCTGGAACGGGCTGCTTTTGTCACCAAACATCTGGGGCAGCAGCGGTTCACGCCGGATTAATGGCACCGTTCCGACCGGTTTGAGCTCTTGCACCATATCCTTGGGCAAGCTCAGGTCGAGCTTGGCGGGTGGCAATTCGGTCTTGACCATTTCGCTGGCGGGCTTGGATTTGGAAGCAATGGGCGGGCGTTTTTTTGCCGGCGTCGCTGGTTTTTTCACTGGCGCGTTTTTTTTTGCAGGGGCGGATTCGATCGGCGCGACATGAAAACTGCCGGTAGCCTGCTGGGTTTGCTCGTTAGCGGCAGCAACAAAAGTCGGCCGGATACTCACAAGCAAACAGAGCAAAAGCCCGGCGGCAGAAAAAATCGATTTCATGTATCCAACGGTGGGTGCAAACGGCAGGGGTGCATATGCTCGCCTGTTGCAGCCCACAAGACAAGCGCGGTAGCAACCTGTTACAAACCGCCCGCCATCTCTTGGCAGAGTTGGGTGGCCAGCATGCCCAAGGTCATCAACGCACGCTCTGCCTCACGGTTCCAGGGAATGCCACAGTTGAGTCGGATGCAGTGATTGAATTGCTCGGTATTACTGAAGATCAGCCCCGGGGCAATACTGATACCCTGCTGCAATGCCCGCACGTGCAACTCCTGGGTGTTGACCCGCCCCGGCAGGCTGACCCACAGAATGAAACCGCCCGTGGGCCGGGTCATCTGTGTGCCTTCCGGGAAGTACTGCTGCACCGCCAACTGGAAGGCGCTGAGGTTCTTCCGGTACTCCTGGCGGATGAAACGCAAATGCCGGTCGTAGCCACCATTCTCCAGGTAAGCGGCAATGCCCATCTGGGTCACGCTGCACGCGGAGTGTGTGCTGAAGGTCTGCAAGCGCTGGATTTCCTGCTGGTATTTGCCGGCAATCATCCAGCCAATGCGCACGCCCGGCGACAGGGTCTTGGAAAAGCTTGAGCAGTAAATCACTCGGTCCAGCCGGTCATAGGCCTTGAGTGACTTGGTGCGTCCTTGCTCAAACATCAGTTCGCCGTAGATATCGTCCTCGACAATCTGGATGTCGAAGTCCGACGCCAGGCGCAGCAATTGTTTCTGCCGTTCCTCGGGCATGGTGCCGCCCAATGGATTGCTCAATCGCGTGGTCAACACCAAGGCCTTGATCGACCATTGGTTGGCCGCCAGTTGCAGCGCTTCGAGGCTCATGCCCGTGGCCGGATCGCTGGGGATCTCGATGACCTTGAGGCCCAGCAGATCGGCCAGTTGCAATAATCCGTAATAGGTCGGCGACTCAGCAGCGATCAGGTCGCCGGGACGGGTCAGCACGCGCAAGGACATCTGCAGGGCATCGACGCAGCCGTGGGTGATCACCACTTCCGACGGATCCACCACCACCCCGGCATCGCGCATGCGAATCGCCACTTGTCGGCGCAACGGCTCGAATCCGGGGCTGAACATGTAGCTGAACGCCCGCGGACTATGAAAACGGGTGACCTTGGCCAATTGCTGATGCAGGGCCCGTACCGGCAGATAGTCGACGCTCGGCACTGCCGCCCCCAGCGGAAATACACCTTCACGACGGGATTCGACCAACACTTGCTGGATGATGCTGCTGCGGGTGACCAGCCCAGGGCGTTCAACCCGGGCGATGTCCGGCGTCGGCGCGGTGAGCGCAGGCGTCTGGTGCACGTAGTAGCCGGACTGCGGCCGGGCGCGGATCAGCCCCTGATCTTCGAGATTGGCATACGCCTGCAACACCGTTGCATGGCTGACATTGAGCTGCGAGCTCATTTTGCGCACCGAAGGCACGCGCTCTCCCGGCTGATAGACCCCACGGCGGATGTCTTCGGCCAGTTGTTGAGCAATACGTTGGTACAGCAAAAGATTGGTCATGACGCAGCACTCGATTTCACGGGCATTTTATTGTTGTGGGAAACAATACCGGAACAGTTTAGAAGTGTACTGGGACAGTTGCCACAATAGTCGACCATACAGTGCAGTGTCAGCAACATCTGTACTGTTTTGTGCGGTAATCGGCAGGCACAAAAAAGCCCGGCGCTGCATGGCAGGCCGGGCTTTCCAGCGACGCAACCGTTAGCGGGCGGCGCCGAGCTGGCCTTTTTCGTCGGAAAACACAATTTCTACCCGACGGTTCTGCGCACGGCCCCGTTCGGACGCATTGGCATCCACCGGGTACTCGTCGCCGTAACCTTCGACCTGGATGCGCTTGTCGTCGATCCCCAGGTCCATCAGCACGTCAGCCACCGATTGCGCGCGGTCGCGGGACAGCTTGAGGTTTTCCTGCTTGCCCCCGGTGCTGTCCGTGTAACCCTCGATTCGCACGACGCGCTTGGGGTTCAATTGCAGGAACTGCACGATCTTCAACACCACGCGGTTGGCCGAGGGTTTCAATTCCGCTTCGCCGGTGTCGAACAGCATGTCGCCCAAGGTCATCACCAGCCCCCGGTCGGTTTGGCTGGTGGTCAATGCCAGGATCTGCTCTTCGAGCCATTTGCCCTGCTGCTGCACATTGAACAGTTTGGATTCACGCAATTCCAATTGCAGGCGCTGGCGTTCCAGTTCGAGTTTTGCAGCTTGTTCTTCGTTGAGCACCTGGTGGGTGTGCTCCCGGGCAATCGCGCTATAGCGCTGGCTCAGGTAGGCGTACTGCACCACGTCGGCGCCGCTGCCCCAATAGCTGGACAGGCGGTCGGCACGGGCCAGGGACTCACCGGCGCGAATCACGTCCCTGGGAGCGATGCGCAATACGTTGGTGTCTTCCTTGACCTTCTGGAAGTCGGCACTGGCCTGCTGCAACGCGGTTTCACTGTGCTGGCCGGCACAACCAAAGAGGCTCGCACAACCGGCCAGGATCAAACCGCCGAGGGCTTTGCGATGGAGGCTCATTGGGCATCTCCCAGTTGCTTGCGCAGGCGGGCGATGCGGGTTTTAAGCACGTTCAACTGCTCCTCGCTCTTGGCCGTCAACACCTTGGCCTCGGCCAGGCGCGCGTCCAGTTCAGCCTGTTCGGCCCGCATACGCGCATTCTTGAAGGATTGGTCGGTCATGTTGCCCTGGGCACGGTTGAACTTGTCTTCGGCCAGCTTCATTTCCGGTACATCGTCTGCGGTGGCACCCACGGCCTTGGCCTGTTCGAGGGCCTGTTCAGTCAGGCGCATCTGTTCATTCGGCGCGGGATCGGTTGCACAGCCCGCCAGGGCCAACACCGCCACGGCAGCGAAAAGAGGTCGAATACTCACTAAATATCCCTACTGTTTTGGGGTACTGACGGGTTGTTGCGGGGTTTGTTTCTGTTGCGCAGTCCAGCGCTCGATGTTGCGTTGCAGCACAGCTTCCGTCAGTCCGGAGGCGGGCAATTCTGTCATCTTTTTGGCCAACTGTCCGCGCAACCACGGATCGTTGCAGGCCGAGTCGTGGGAGATCGCCAGATACAGGCCAGGCCTGTCGACCGGCAACGAACGGGCGTACAGATCAGCGCCAATGGCCAATGCCTGTGCAGTGGCCCTCCCCGAGTAACGTCCAGCCAGTACGTACTCGACCTCGCCCAGGAGCAATTTCTGAAAGGCCTGGGTCAGGTTGGGCGTGCGCGTGAGGGTGAGTTGTTGTCCGGCGAACGTGGTGAATTCCTGAGTCATTCGGGATTTTTCCGACACGGCACCAGGATGGCCATGCAGGTCTTGCGCTTCGTTGTAAGCCAGCGTCGAATCCTTGCGGGTCCAGACCAGATAGTCGTTTTCAAGCAAAGGGGGATGGATGTAATCCAGGGTTTCCAGTTCGCTGACCGTCAACGGTGCGTCCGCCAGCATATCCATGCGCCCGCTGCGCACTTCGTCCAGGGCCTGGGCACGTTTGCCGGCGTACAGCAGCTCGACCTTGAGTCCCAACTCCCCCGCCACTTGCTGCAACAAATCGGCGCTGGCTCCGATCAGGTGCTTGGGGTTCTGCGGGTCTTGCCAGAGGTACGGCGGCGCATCCGGGCTGCCAGTGACCACCAGGCGTTCGCATTTGCCGGCGGCGAAAGACAACGCAGGCACCAGTGCCAATCCCAGCAAGCTCCACGCAAGACGCAGATCCATGTCAGTTCACTCCACTCAAACCGGTTATGCCCTCCTGCAGGAGCGAGCTTGCACGCGAAGGGCGTCAACGATGACGCGTTCGTTCTGGATCACCGCGATGCAACTGATACCTTCGCGAGCAACTCGCTCCTACAGGCACCGATAACGACCAGGTAAAACGGGGGTAAAAAAAACCCGGCCAAAAGGCCGGGCTCTTTATAAGTGAAGCTGCCGGATTAGACCAGCTTCTCCAGCTCAGGGATGGCTTCGAACAGGTCAGCCACCAGGCCGTAGTCGGCCACCTGGAAGATCGGCGCTTCTTCGTCCTTGTTGATCGCAACGATCACTTTGGAGTCTTTCATGCCGGCCAGATGCTGGATCGCGCCGGAGATACCGACGGCGATGTACAGCTGTGGCGCAACGATCTTGCCGGTCTGACCGACCTGCATGTCGTTCGGTACGAAGCCTGCGTCGACCGCGGCGCGCGAAGCACCTACGGCTGCGCCCAGCTTGTCGGCCAGGGCATACAGGTGCTTGAAGTTGTCGCCGTTCTGCATGCCTCGGCCGCCGGAAACGACGATCTTGGCAGCGGTCAGTTCCGGACGATCGGACTTGGCCAGTTCTTCACCAACGAAGCTGGAGATGCCAGCGTCGTGAGCAGCGCCAACGGCTTCGACAGCCGCCGAACCACCGGTCGCAACAACCGGGTCGAAACCGGTGGCACGTACGGTGATCACTTTCACGGCAGCGTTCGATTGAACGGTAGCGATGGCGTTACCGGCGTAGATCGGACGCTTGAAGGTATCAGCGCTTTCGACCGAGATGATCTCGGAGATCTGGTCAACGTCCAGTGCAGCGGCAACGCGCGGCAGGATGTTTTTGCCGTTGGAAGTAGCGGCAGCCAGGATGTGGCTGTAGCCCTTGCCCAACTCTGCTACCAGAGGAGCGACATTTTCCGGCAGCTGGTGAGCGTAGGCAGCGTTATCAGCTACCAGCACTTTAGCCACGCCAGCGATTTTCGCAGCAGCTTCAGCCACGGCGCCAACGCCTTGACCAGCAACCAGAACGTGGATATCACCACCAATCTTGGCGGCGGCAGCCACAGTATTCAGCGTGGCCGGGGCCACTACTTTGTTGTCGTGTTCAGCAATAACCAAGATAGTCATTTAGATTACCTTCGCTTCGTTTTTCAGTTTCTCGACCAGTTCAGCCACCGACTTGACCTTGATACCCGCGCTGCGTGCAGCAGGCGCTTCGACTTTCAAGGTCTTGTTGGTGGAGGCCGTGGAAACGCCCAAAGCGTCCGGAGTCAGCACTTCGAGAGGCTTCTTCTTGGCTTTCATGATGTTTGGCAGAGACGCATAGCGCGGCTCGTTCAAACGCAGGTCGGTGGTGACGATGGCCGGCAGTTTCAGGGAAACGGTCTGCGCGCCGCCGTCGATTTCGCGGGTGACAGCGACGCTGTCGCCGCTGATTTCGACTTTCGAAGCGAACGTGCCCTGACCGTAACCGCTCAATGCAGCGAGCATCTGGCCAGTCTGGTTGTTGTCGCTGTCGATGGCTTGTTTGCCAAGGATCACCAGCTGAGGCTGTTCCTTGTCGACAACGGCCTTCAACAGTTTGGCAACGGCCAGGGAAGTCAGATCTTCGGCGGATTCGACGAGGATGGCGCGGTCGCAGCCCAGAGCCAGCGCAGTGCGCAGTTGCTCTTGAGCGGTGGACGGGCCGACGGAGACGACGACGATTTCAGTCGCAACACCTTTTTCTTTCAGGCGTACGGCTTCTTCAACGGCGATCTCGCAGAACGGGTTCATCGACATCTTGACGTTGGCAAGATCGACGCCGGAATTGTCCGCCTTGACGCGAACCTTGACGTTGTAATCCACAACGCGTTTGACAGCTACAAGAACCTTCATGGATTCCTCGTTACTCTCCGGTGAAAAGAAAGTCGCCTAGGCGAACCTGGCGGTTGATGCTCATCGGGCGCAAGGGCACCTCTAAAAACGCCGGCAAACGTGTCAAGTGACCCTCGCTCATGATCTGGATGACCATTCGTCAGTGGTGACTGACGAGTCATTCAACATCGCGGCGTGTAAACTGCGCGTCAAACCCGCGCGGCGTATCACTCTCTACGGCCATCGCCCTGTCTTTAGAGGTGCTCTTGAAACCAACAGTCAGCCTACGGCGAGCGCAAAACCGCCCGTATCTTGACCGGAACGCCTATTCCGGTCAATACGCCAAAATAGCCGTTCATATGGCGCGTGACTTTGATTTCTCTGGCTTTGAGGCAATTCAAACAAACGTTTGTATTGGACGCTGAGAGTGGTGTAGATATAATGCGCCACCCAAAGAGAAAGGTGGTCAATCGTTTGTCCGCTTCCGGCGTTGCGCCGGAATTCATGGATGCGACACCCGACTTACAAATTAGAAAAAAAACTGTTGAGCCTTGAGTAGGAGATAACCTGTGGAACGCGAATACATGGAATTCGACGTGGTCATCGTCGGTGCCGGCCCCGCTGGTCTTTCCGCTGCCTGCCGCTTGAAGCAGAAGGCTGCGCAAGCCGGTAAGGAAATCAGCGTCTGCGTGGTCGAAAAAGGCTCCGAAGTCGGTGCTCACATTCTGTCCGGTGCCGTGTTCGAACCGCGCGCCCTGAACGAACTGTTCCCGGACTGGAAAGAACTGGGTGCGCCGCTGAACACACCGGTCACCCGCGATGACATCTTCGTGTTGAAAAACGCCGAAAGCGCGCAGAAAGTTCCCGACTTCTTTGTGCCCAAGACCATGCACAACGAAGGTAACTACATCATCTCCCTGGGCAACCTGTGCCGCTGGCTGGCCCAGCAGGCCGAGAACCTGGGCGTGGAAATCTACCCGGGCTTCGCCGCTCAGGAAGCGCTGATCGATGAGAACGGCGTAGTACGCGGGATCATCACCGGTGACCTCGGTGTCGACCGCGAAGGTCACCCGAAGGAAGGCCTGTACACCCCTGGCATGGAATTGCGCGGCAAGTACACGCTGTTCGCCGAAGGCTGCCGTGGCCATATCGGCAAACAGCTGATCAAGCGCTTCAACCTCGACAGCGATGCCGACGCCCAGCACTACGGCATCGGCCTGAAGGAAATCTGGGAAATCGACCCGGCCAAACACCAGCCAGGCCTGGTGGTGCACACCGCCGGTTGGCCGATGGACATCATGGGCTCCGAAAACACCGGCGGCTCCTTCCTCTATCACCTGGAAAACAACCAGGTGGTCGTCGGCCTGATCGTCGACCTGTCCTACAGCAACACTTACCTGTCGCCGTTCGACGAGTTCCAGCGCCTCAAGCATCATCCGGTGCTCAAGCAGTACCTGGAAGGCGGCAAGCGCATCAGCTACGGCGCGCGCGCCATCTGCAAAGGCGGCCTGAACTCGCTGCCGAAAATGGTCTTCAAGGGCGGCGCGCTGATCGGTTGCGACCTCGGCACCCTGAACTTCGCCAAGATCAAGGGCAGCCACACCGCGATGAAGTCCGGCATGCTCGCCGCTGAGTCGGTGGCTGAAGCGCTGTTCGCCGAGAAAGATGGCACTGAAGAGCTGACCACTTACGTCGACGCGTTCAAGAAGAGCTGGCTCTACGAAGAACTGTTCGCCAGCCGCAACTTCGGCCCGGCGATCCACAAGTTCGGCGCGATCGTCGGTGGCGGTTTCAACTGGCTCGACCAGAACATCTTCGGCGGCAAACTGCCGTTTACCCTGCACGACACCAAGCCCGATTACGCTTGCCTCAAGCTCGCGGCCGACTGCAAGAAGATCGACTATCCGAAACCCGATGGCAAAATCAGCTTCGACAAGTTGAGCTCGGTATTCATCTCCGGTACCAACCACGAAGAAGAGCAGCCTTGCCACCTGAAGCTGACCGATCCGAGCATACCGATCAGCAAGAACCTGCCGCTGTACGATGAGCCGGCACAGCGTTACTGCCCGGCTGGCGTGTATGAAGTGATCACCAAGGAAGACGGCGAGAAGCGCTTCCAGATCAACGCCCAGAACTGCGTTCACTGCAAGACCTGCGACATCAAGGACCCTTCGCAGAACATCACCTGGGTGACGCCGGAAGGCGCTGGCGGCCCGACTTACCCGAACATGTAAGCCGAACGCCGAACATCAAGGCTCCCTGAACGGGGGCCTTTTTGTTGCCTGCAATTTTAACAACACCACATAACCAGTGTAGGTGTTTTGTGTTTAAACCTTGAGGCCAAGCTCTGCCGACAGACGGGCCGTGACGCCTTTGATCAATGGAATCAGCTCGGCCATTTTTTCAAGCGGCATATACGGCACGGTACTGGCGATACTGATACCGGCAACGATGCGCTTGCTGGCATCGCGGACCGGCGCGGCCACGCAACGGATCGATGGCTCGTTATCTTCCAGATCGAAGGCGTAGCCGCCGGCCACGTACTCGACCATGCGCTGCTCAAACTGCTCCCAGGATTGCTGCGGATGCTGCGGCCAGAACAGGTTTTTCCCACCCACCGGCAGGCTGACTTCGTACAGGCGCTGCCACTCTTGCGGCGAATCATCGAGCATCAAGGCTTTACCGATCCCGGTGCGCGCCAACGGCATGCGGTGGCCGACCCGCGAACGCATTTCCGGGCCATTGCGCCCCGGATTCTTGTGCAGGTACAGCACTTCGTCGCCTTCACGAATCGCCAGGTGAACGGTGTCGCCAGTCAAAGCCGACAACTCATCCAGATACGGCCCTGCCAACGTCACCAACGGCAATTCTTCACGGGCCTGAAAGCCCAGTTCGATCAGCTTCGGCCCCAACAGATAACCGACTTGCGGCACCACCCGCAGATATCGTTCGTCCACCAGGCAACTGGCCAGGCGATGGGTGGTGCTGCGCGTGGTGCCGATCAGCCGGGCGATTTCCTTGAGATCGCGGGCGCCGCTGGCCACGGCCTGAACCACACCCAGGCCGCGAAGCAGAGTCTGGGTGCCGGTCGGTGCGGCGTCCTTGGCGATTTTTGGGGCGTCTTCCTGCATATCCAGCCTTTACCGTTGAGCGAGTGAACGGGCGGCATTATGGTCGCCCGCGTGCCACGACTACAACTTGATACGCTCGACCTTACCCACCAGCAGGATGTAGGACAGCGCGCCAATCAACGCCAACACCGAGATGTAGGTGATCGCCGGGGCAAAGGAGTCACCCGTCGCGAGGAAGCCGATCACGATAGGCGTGGCAATCGCCGACAGGTTGCCGATGAAGTTGAACACCCCGCCGGTGAGCCCGAGCAAACGAGCCGGCGCCAGGGTCGACACCAGCGACCAGGTAATCGACGCCAGGCCATTGCCGAAGAACGCCAACGCAAGGAAGGCAATTACCAACGGCGTTGACTCGACAAAGTTGGCGCCGATGATCGAGGTGGAAATCAGCAAGCCGCTGATGATCGGCAGCTTGCGGGCAAAGCCGACGGTGTAGCCGCGACGGATCAAAAAGTCCGAAAAGAACCCGGAACACAGCACGCCTACGAACGCGGCGAGAAACGGCAGCGAGGCCAACAGGCCGGACTTGATGAAGTCCATGCCACGGTATTTCACCAGGTAGGTCGGGAACCAGGTGAGGAAAAACCACAGGGTCGAATTGAGGCAGAACTGCCCCAGGTAAATGCCCCAGAGCTTGCGTTTGGTCAGGACGATACCCAGGTCGGTCCAGCTGAATTTGGCTTTGACCTTGGCTTGTTCGGCCTGAATATCCACCAGCCCGCCGCCCTCGCGAATCAAGTTGATTTCCGCGTCATTGGCACCCTTGAAATCCCGTGGCTCGCGATACACCGCGTACCAGATCAGCGCCCACAGAATGCCTACTGCGCCGGTGGTGACAAACACCATGTGCCAACCAAATTCGTGCTGCAGCCAGGCCAGTACCGGCGTCAGGAATGCCAGGCCAACGAACTGCCCGGAGGTGTAGAACCCGATGGCCGTGGCGCGTTCGCGCTCGGGGAACCAGGTGGTGACCACGCGGCTGTTGATCGGATAAGCCGGCGCTTCCAGTGCGCCGACCGCCATTCGCAACACGAACAGCGCAATGAAGCTCGCAGCGAAGCCGAGCATCACCGTGGCCACCGACCACAGCAGCAATGCGATGCTGTAGAGGATCCGTGGCGGCACGCGATCCACCAGCCAGCCGCCAGGAATCTGCATGGCGGCGTAGGTCCAGCCGAAGGCGGAGAAAATCAGGCCGACATGGATCGGGTCGATGCCCAGCTCACTGGTCAGTGCCGGGGCGGCAATCGACAGGTTGCTGCGGTCCAGGTAGTTGATGACCACGGTGATGAACAGCAGCACCATGATGAAAAATCGCTTGCGACTGGGCGTCACCAACGACGCCTGCCCGGTGAGGGTTTGCGGTTGCATGGGGAGTGCCTCTTCTTATGTTTATTGAGGTCGTTCTAACGACTGACGCAGACCCCTTGTAGGAGTGAGCCTGCTCGCGATAGCGGTGTGTCATTCAGCATTGATGTCGCCTGACACACCATCGCGAGCAGGCTCGCTCCTACAGGGGATTTGTGGTGGGTCAGAGATCACTCACCACTCGGCAAAACTGCCATCGGCATGACGCCAGATCGGGTTGCGCCAGCGGTGGCCTATGGCGGCGCGTTCGACTACGTATTCCTCATTGATCTCGATGCCCAGGCCCGGGCCGTTCGGGATCTTCACGAAGCCTTTGTCGTAGTCGAACACCCGTGGGTCTTTGACGTAGTCAAGCAGGTCGTTGCTCTCGTTGTAATGGATGCCCAGGCTCTGTTCCTGGATGAACGCGTTGTAGCAGGCTGCATCCAGTTGCAGGCAGGCCGCCAGGGCAATCGGGCCCAGCGGGCAATGCAGCGCCAGTGCCACGTCGTAGGCTTCGGCCATGCTGGCGATCTTGCGGGTTTCGGTGATGCCGCCGGCGTGGGATGCATCGGGCTGGATGATGTCGACATAGCCTTCGCTGAGCACGCGCTTGAAATCCCAGCGCGAGAACAGCCGCTCACCGAGGGCAATCGGCGTGCTGGTCAGCGGCGCCAGTTCCTTCAGCGCTTCGTAGTTTTCGCTGAGCACCGGCTCTTCGATGAACATCAATTTGTACGGGTCGAGTTCCTTCATCAGCACCTTGGCCATCGGCTTGTGCACCCGGCCATGGAAGTCCACACCGATGCCGACGTTCGGGCCGACTGCATCGCGCACGGCAGCGACGTTGGCCAGGGCCTGATCGACCTTGTCGAAGGTGTCGAGGAACTGCAGCTCTTCGGTGCCGTTCATTTTCACCGCGGTGAAGCCACGCTCGACCGCCTCTTTTGCAGCACGCGCCGTGTCCGCCGGACGGTCACCGCCGATCCATGAATACACACGAATCTTGTCGCGCACCTGACCGCCCAGCAGGTCGCTGACCGACACCCCCAGCGCCTTGCCCTTGATGTCCCACAACGCCTGGTCGATACCGGCCAGGGCGCTCATGTGGATCGCACCGCCGCGGTAGAAGCCACCGCGATATAGCACGGTCCAGATGTCTTCGATGTTGCGCGGGTCCTTGCCGATCAGGTAGTCGGACAACTCTTCAACGGCCGCGGCAACGGTGTGGGCACGGCCTTCAACCACGGGCTCGCCCCAACCGGTGACGCCCTCGTCGGTTTCGACTTTCAGGAAGCACCAGCGCGGCGGAACGATGAAGGTCGTCAGTTTGGTGATTTTCATCTTTAGGCTCTCTTATTGGATGCAGCGCACGCAGCGCCAAAAAGTCTTAGCGAAGGGCTTTCCAGGCAGCGATGTAGGCCTTGGCATTGGCCGCCACTTGGTCAGGCGTCATGCCCGGCTTGAACAGGCCGGAACCGAGGCCGAAGCCTTTGACGCCCGCGTCGATAAACACCTGCATGTTGTCCGGGGTGATGCCGCCGACCGGCGCCAGGATCGTTCCGGCAGGCAACACGGCGAGCCAGGCTTTGACGACCGCGGGGCCCATCTGCTCGGCCGGAAACAGTTTGAGAATGTCGGCGCCAGCGGCCAGTGCAGCGAAGGCTTCGGTCGGCGTGGCCACGCCCGGCGCCAGCGACAGCCCCGCCGCCTTCGCCGCACGCAACACTTGCGGGTCGCTATGGGGCATGACGATCAATTGGCCACCCGCCGCTTTCACTTGCTCGACCTGCTCCGGCGACAGCACCGTGCCGGCGCCGATCAGGCAATCGGCGGGCAAGGTACTGCGCAGGATGCGGATACTGTCGTAGGGCTCCGGGGAATTGAGCGGCACTTCGATGACGCGAAATCCGGCGGCGTACAGGACTTCGCCGATGGCGGCGGCTTCCTGCGGGCGCAGGCCACGGAGGATCGCGATCAGGCCGTTTTGCGCCAGCGCTTGTTTGAGCATGTCAGGTCTCCAGACAGGTTTAACGGGAGGCGGTGGACGTAACCAGTCCGGCGGCCAGTGCCAGTTGCCACAATCCGCGTTCGGTGGCCTGTTCGGCCAGGGTCACCCGGGCAAAGCCGCAGGCGTCGAGCGCACGGCTGTAGCGGGTGCAGAGTTGGGTATTGCCGATGAGGATGATCGACGGCAGGTGCACACTGTTGCGTCGGCGTCGCTGGACGTTGGCCAGGGCCGACAATTCGTGGCCGATCAACAAGCCGGACAGATAGTCCGCCTGGGCGGTGGCGCTCAGTTCGCCGGTCAGGCCCAGGCTGCGGGCGCTGAACATGGTCGACAGCGGACCGGTTTCACCGTCCGCCGACAACGCGACTTGCACGCCACGGTCAAACCCCTCGCCATCGAAAGAGCCGCCCTGCTGCTGGGTACGCCCCAGAATGCTGTGTTGGCTGAGCACGGCGAAGACTTCGCCGGTCATGAAAGTGTCGAAATGCACGATGCAGCCATCGGCCACTTCCACCCATTTCGAATGACTGCCCGGCAGGCCGATGAGCGCGTCGGCGCCCGCCTCGCTCGACAGGTTCTGCAGCACACCGAGCACCTGGGTTTCTTCACCGCGCATCACGTTCGGCAGACGCGAACGCTGGATGACGCCGGGCACGATGTGCACATCGACGCCGCGCAAGCTGCGCACGGTTTGCAGTGACGTGCCGAGGTTGGCAACGTTGGCCGGCGTCTCGCAGTAGGCCGCTTCACGCCAGCCTTGGGCGCTGCCGACCATGCCGCAGGCAATCACCGGCAGATTCGGCTGGGCATCGAGCCAGTCGCCGCACGCCTCATCGAAGGCCAGTTCAAAACCATCGGCACATTCAAACCCGCCAATGCTTCGCGGTGCTTTTGGCAACTGCATGATCCCCGAGGACAGCGAGCGCTGTTCGAGCACCTGCCCGCCTTCGGCCAGTTTGTAAGCACGTAATGAGGTTGTCCCCCAGTCGAGCGCGATCAATTGCGCCTGCATCGCTTCACCTGTTTTGGTTTTTGGGCAGTGAGTGAGCGGGACTATAAACCTGCACGAACGAAAATCTCAATATATAAATACAACTCCCACATATTGGGATGTACTTATTCAGGCAAAAAAAAGATCGCAGCCCCCTTTCGAAGGCTGCGATCTTTTAACGACGATCAGTTACCCACGGCAAAATCCCGCAGTATCGCGCCATCCATCCGGTAACGAACCCACTCTTCCTGCGGTTGCGCACCGAGGGATTTATAGAACTCGATGGCCGGCGTGTTCCACTCCAGCACGCTCCACTCGAAACGCCCGCAGTCGTTGGCGCAGGCGATTTTCGCCAGGTGCCGCAGCAGCGTCTTGCCGGCGCCACCGCCGCGCTGTTCCGGGGTGATGTAAAGGTCTTCGAGGTACAGGCAATTGCTGCCTAGCCAGGTGGAATAGCTGAAGAAGAACACCGCGAAACCGATGGGTGCACCGTCGCGCAGGCAGATCAGGCCATGGGCGGTGGCGCCTTCGCTGAACAGGCTGCGCTCGATGTCGGCAACGCTGGCGATGACTTCATGGCGGGCACGTTCGTAGTCGGCCAGTTCAGTGATGAACGCGAGGATTTGCGGTGCGTCACTGGGGGTCGCCGGGCGGATTTCGATCGTCATGGACGTGCCTTGTCAAAAGTGGAAAACGCCATACTAAGGCGGCGCGAGACACTCGTCACATAGGAAATCATTGTGGCGAGGGGGCTTGCCCCCGCTGGCCTGCGAAGCGGGCCCTTTCATTGCGACTGCGTTCCCTCAGTAAGACAGCGGTACTTTTACCGGGGTTGCTGCGCAACCCAACGGGGGCAAGCCCCCTCGCCACAAAAGCTGACCCGCCGCTGGGGCATTACTCCGCCCCCCACTAACCCTGGAATCGATAACCTCGCACCTAACATTTCTGTCCTGCGTGGTTAGATAGCGGCGCTGCTCATTTATCCGGTCAAGGAACCGCGTCATGTCTACCGCAACACCCCAAGTTTCAAGCAAGTTGTTCGGCCTGTTCTGCCTCGCCAGTTACCTGTTGTCCCTGTCCTACGGCTCGACGTTTTTGCTCTCGCTGCTGATCAGCTCGCGCGGTGGTAACGAACACGATGCCGGGAGTGTGATTTCGGCGGCGATGCTCAGCACCTTTGCGGCCGTGATCGTTTCCGGTCACCTGTCCGATTTGCTCGGTGCTGCCCGATCCGTGGCGCTGTTCGGCGTCTTGCTGGTGGCCGCCAGCCTGGGCTTCGCGCTGACGCCGGGCTTCGGTCATTGGTTGTTGTTTTTCGGTCTGCTGCTGGGCCTTGGCTGGGGCGTGTTCTACACCCTCGGGCCGATCATCGTCGCCAGCCTGGTGACACCGGCACAACGTGCCAAATACTTCGCCCTGCTCTCGGGCAGCATGATGACCGGGATCGGCAGCGGGCCGTTGCTCGGGCGAGCGGCCAGTGCCCTCGGCTATCCGGTGACAGCGGCGTTTTATCTGGCCGCGCTGGCCAGCCTGATCGGTGTCCTGCTGTTCTGGCGCCTGGACCGGCAACTGAAACAGACCGCGGTGCAATCGAGCGCCGTGTCGCGAATTTCCTGGCGAGCAGCCGGCCAGGTGCTGTCGTCCAGAGCGGTGTTCCCGATCATCATGGTCGGCCTGGGCGGTTGTGTGTTCGGCGGACTGTCGAGTTTCCAGACCAGCTATGCAGCGGCACGTTCGCTCGACTATTCGCTGTTCTTTCTCGGCTTCATGAGCGCTGCGATCGGCAGCCGCATGCTGATCGCCGGCTTCGTGGTCAAGCGCGATCCGTTTCGCGCTTCATGCCTGCTTTGCGGGTTGATGCTGGGGTCAATATTGCTGTTTGGCTACGTCGTCGATAGTGGCTTGAGCTACGTGCTCGCGGCGGCGATGCTCGGCATCGGCTACGGCCTGACCTATTCGGTGATCAACGGCCTGGCGGCCAATGAAGCGCCAAACGGCACCACCGCACAATCCTTGCTGCTGTTCAGCCTGTCGTACTTCATCGGCGTGTTCGGCTTTCCGCTGCTGGCCGGGAAAATCATCGTCGAGCATGGCATGGCCACGCTGTTGCTCACGGTACTGGCAGTGGCCACGCTCAACTGGCTGATTACCGTGGGTCGTTTGATCTGGCGTCGGGCCACGGCCCACAAGGCGTTGCAACAGGCCTGAGCCGTTCGTCGCACTTCAGGCACCCTTTGCGCACGGGGGCGGACTAATCAGGTAGGACTCTACTCGTTGGAGACAACACCATGATCCTGTCCAGGTTGACCGCCCTCGCCCTCAGCGCGTTGCTGTCCAGTGTCACGCTCGCCGGGACCCTTGGCTCCAGCACCGGCCCGACCAATCCGGTGGAAAAACCCAGGGCGCCCGCTATCCAGAGCGCCCCCGGTATGAACACCGATGGCACCACCATCGATCAAAACCTGCCACCGTCCACCGGCACCGACCCGCGCAGCCAAGGCAACGACATGGGCCGCCAGGGCGGGACGAACCTGCCCGACAGCAAAACACCCAGCAGCGGCGGCCTCGGTTCGAGCACCACCGACAGCTCGGGCAAGGAAGGCGGCATCAGCCAATAGCCCAGCCACAACGTGATTCAAGGAGAATCCCCATGCCTCGTGGAAGCTAATGGCCTCTTCGCGGGCGAGCCCGCTCCTACAAGTTCTGCGCTGAACCCTGTGGGAGGGGGTTTGCCCGCGAAGACGATAGCTCAGTCGCTGAAGGTCGTGCTGATCCACTCATCCACCTCAACCGTCCCCGGCGAAGTCGCCGGCCCCCAGCGAGTCACAGCCAGCGCAGCCGCCGCATTGGCCCGACGTGCCGCCTCAAACGCCGACAAGCCTTGCGCCAGCCCCGCCACAAACACCCCGGCATGGGCATCACCGGCGCCATTGCTGTCCACTGCATCGACCTTGAACCCCGGCACATGCCGACGCTCGCCGTACTGGCTGACCCAACAGCCGTTGGGCCCGTCGCGCACCACCATCAGCGCCTTGGTCGACAGGTGCTGAGCCATGCAATCCAGCGCTTCGGTGATGTCCGAGGCGCCGGTAAATTTCAGCGCTTCCACGGCATTGCTGGTCCAGACATCGATGCGGGCTAGCAAGGCTTGCATCATCGGTTCGTCCGGCGAATTCACCAGCGGTCCCGGATCGAACACCACGTTGACGCCGCGGGGCAGCGCCAGCGTCCAGTCCACCAAGGCCTGCGCCTTGCCGACGTGCAACAGACTGTAGCCACTGAGGTACACATAATCGCCCGCCTCGGCCGGTACGCTGGCCAGGTCCTGCGCGCTCAACTCCCCTTCGGCGCCGATATAGGACACGAAGCTGCGCTCGGCGGACGCGTCGGTAATGGCCACGCACAGCCCGGTGTCGCGTGCGGCGCGGTCGGTTATGCCGATTCGAATGCCTTCGGCGTTCATTGCCTCGCGAGCCAGGTCACCGAATCGCCCGGTGCCATGGCGCCCGAGGTAAACCACCGGCAAGCCGTTACGCTGGGCCGCGGCCATTACATTGAAGCCGCCGCCGGCTTCGAAGCTGGCGGATTGCGCCAACACGTCACCGCCCGCTTCGGGCAGTTTGTCCACGGCCATGACCAGGTCGATGATGACCTGGCCGGTGTGCAGCATTCTAGGCATGAGCATTCTCGACCTGCGCGGCGCGACGATCTTTCGCCCCGCCCAGTACAAAGTAAATCCCGCCAGCCACCACGAACGTCACGATCCAGCCGAGACCGTTGTGGCCCAGCCACGAGTCGCTGAGGAAACCCTTGAACCAGGTATTGTCCGCCGTGGTGCCGATGGTGGTGAAACTGAAACCCAGCATGATGGCGATGGCCCACGCCCCGAAGGCACGCCACTCGATGCCACCGCGATACCAATAGGCGCTCGTCGGGCTGACGTCGAGCAAGTCCTTGGGGCTGTAGTAGTGACGGTGAATCAGGTCGACGATGAAGATCCCGACCCACGCGGTGATCGGCACCGCGAGCAGAGAAATGAAGGTAATGAACGGGCCGTAGAAACTGTCGGCGATCAGCATGAAGTAGATGGAACCTGCGAAGATCGCCACGATGTCCACCACCACCGCGTATACGCGCTTGACCTTGAGGCCGAGGGTCAGGGTGGTCAAGCCGGCGGAATACACCGACAGGTTGTTCGACAGCAGCAGGCCACCGAACGCGGTGATCAGGTACGGCACGGCCATCCAGGTCGGCAGCATGTCGCGGATCGCAATGATCGGGTCAGTGGCTTGGGCCAGGTCGTTGTTGCCCACCGACAACAGACCGCCGAGGGTAATCAGCAGCACCAGCGGGATCCCCGCACCGAACGCTGCCGACGCCACCAATCGCACCGCTTTGACACTGCGGTGCTGGTAGCGCGACATGCCCGCCCCGGCGTTGGCCCAACCGATGCCGGTGCCGGCGGCCATGGTGCCGACGCCGATGATCATTGCGCTGAGCGGCGCGGGCGTGGCGTTGAACACCGCGCTCCAGTCGATGGTGGCGCAGAGGAAGCCGCCGACCAGAATGTTCAGCCCGCCGAACACGTAGGTGGCCCACTTCTGGATCATCAGCAAGGTCGCATGGCCGAGGCCGGACACCGACAAGGTCAGCAGCACGAAAATCGCGATGAACACCAGGGTCAGCACCGGCGCGCTCTTGGCTTGCACCGGCGAACCGAACAGGATCGAGCACAGCGACAGCAGCACGAATGCCGCGGTGGTGGTGTTGACGGTTTCCCAGCCCAGGCGCGACATCAGCGAGACCAGCGTCGGGCCGATATTGCCGCGTACCCCGAAGATCGCTCGCGACAAGGTCAGGCTCGGTGCACGGCCACGACGACCGGCGATGGAGATGATCCCGACCACCGCGAAAGAGCCGGCGGCACCGAGGATCGCGACGATGATCGCCTGCCAGATCGCCAACCCGCGAAACGCCACGAGGGTCGCGCCCAGCGGCAGGCCGAGGATGGAAATGTTGGCGGCGAACCAGACCCAGAACAACTGCAGCGGATGCCCGTTGCACTCGGCTTCCGGCACCGGTTCGATGCCCCGGGTTTCCAGTTGCCCGGCGCTTTGCCCGGCGTTGGTTGAACTCATGAAAAATGCTCCTGTTTGCCTTTCTTGTGGTTGTGGCAATGACGCAAAACGATAAGACATGTGTGGCGAGGGAGCTTGCTCCCTCGCCACAGGAAATCGGATCGAGTCGAAAATTAGCGCAGGGTCAGCAGCTGCTGTACCAGGGGTTCTAGCTCAAGATCGTTCACCGCCTTAACCGTGTCGATCATCTCCACCGGCCAACTCTCAAGCCCAAGGCAGGCGCCGAGCATCGCGCCAAGAATCGCCGCGATGGTGTCCGTGTCGCCGCCCAGGCTGGCGGCCATGCACAACGCATCGAAGGCGTTGATTTCACCGATGGCCACTTGCTGGGCCAGGGCGAACGACACCACCACCGACTCCTGCGAAGCCACCGACGTGCCGATCACGTCGTACAGCAGGTCTGCCAGCAAACCCTTGTCATGATCGACACTGATGCTGCGCGCCCAACTGATGCGCGAGGCAATGCGCCCGCCCGCCACCCAGTGGCCATGGCTTTCCGCTTGCTGGGCGAACTGCTGGCCGAGGTTCAGCGCTTCACCGAGGTCGATGCCGTTGATGCCGGCAGACACCACCGCCGCCACGGCCGCCGCACTGGAAATCCCCAGCGTGGTGTTGTGGGTGACCTGGCAAGCCTGCACGACCGCTTCGATGAAGCGCTGCGGATCGGCGACGTTCGCCGCGATCCCCACTGGCGTAATGCGCATCGCCGCGCCGTTGGTGGTGCCGTAACGTCCGGCCTCTTCAGGCGAATGGCCGGCGAGGATCATTTCGATGGCGCGCTTGGTCGACGGGCCCAGCAAGTCCTGCGAGCCTTTGGCCTGCATCACCGCTTCCCATTCGATCAAACGCTGTGCAAGCACTGCCGGTTCGATCTTGCCTTCGCCATCGATCAACAACTGGCCGACCAGAATCGCCTGCTCAGTATCGTCGGTGATCGAACCTTTCGGCATGTTCGCGGCAATCGGCTGGTCGGGACCGGCGTCTTGCAGGTTGGTGATTTCGCCGAAGCGCGCCTGGATCTGCGCGCGGCTCAGGGATTGGGTCGGCATGCCCAGTGCATCGCCCAGGGCCAGACCATAGAACGCGCCCAAGGCACGATTGAGCGCAGTCATTTGGTCGCTCCAAATTGCAGGTGCAGGCGGAAGTGCACGGGGTCGAGCAGGCTTTCGACCTGTTCCATAAAGCGGTTTTGCCGGTCGTAGGTGGTGCGCAGGGCCTTGAGGAACACCGTGCCCACCGGCCTTCCCAGCAGTTCGGCATCTTCGGCGTTCAGCGGCTCGGCGCCGATCCATTGGTCGCCGCGTTCGCCCACATAACCGTAGGCTGCCAGGGTAAGGGTCAGGGAATTGTCGATCAGGCCGACCCGCGGCAAGCCTTCCAGGCCACCGCTGGCGGGCATCAATGAACGTTCGAGGGAGACCAGCGTGCCGTCGTTGGAACGGCGGCGACGGTCCAGGGTAATGAACTGGTCGGTGCCCAAACGCGACAGCAAGTCGGGACGGCTGACCGCCTCCAGCCGCAGCACTTCGGTATTGACCAGCGCCCCGCTGTCCGCCAGGGCCTGCGCCCAGCCGCTGCGCTGATCGAGCGCGACACCGTCGAACGTGACGATCGAGCCCACCCCGCTTTGCGTCGCGATGTAGTTGCGCCGTTTCAATTCGGCCAGGGCTTCACGCAGCGTGCCGCGGCTGACGTTGAATTCTTGAGCCAACTGATGCTCGCCCGGCAAGTGAAAGCCATCCTCCATGAGGCCGCTTTCAATGCGCCGGATGAGTTCGTCGACCACCCGTTGTTTCTTGTCGAATCGTACCTGTCTAATCATGTACAAATTGATAACCGAAACGGGTTCGGGCCGACAAGGAATATTTCAGGAAGGTGACGGAAGGGGCTGCGTTTAGAGGGAAGTTCAAATGGTGCCTGTGATACCGCCTTCGCTGGCAAGCCAGCTCCTACAGGCTATACGAAACCTTGTAGGAGCCGGCTTGCCGGCGAAGACGTCCGTAAGACAGGTAAAAAATCTCAGCGTTGTTTCAATCGGTCGATCACTACCGCCAGCAACAAAATCGAACCGCGGATCACGTACTGGTAAAACGTGTCGATGTTCTTCAGGTTCATCGCGTTCTCGATGATCGCCAGAATCAGCACCCCGGCGATCACGTGCCGGATCATACCGATGCCGCCGCTCAACGATACCCCGCCCAGCACACAGGCCGAGATCACGGTCAGCTCAAAACCCTGGCCGATCATCGGTTGGCCCGAGGTCATGCGCGACGCCAGGATCACCCCGGCCAGCGCACCGATCACGCCGTGCACGGCGAAGATGATGATCTTGGTCCGGTCGACATTCACACCGGCCAGCAGCGCCGCTTCCTGGTTGCCGCCGATGGCCATGGTGTTGCGCCCGTAGGTGGTGTAGTTCAGCAGCCAGCCGAAGAACAGAAAGCAGACGATGGTGATCAGGATCGGCACCGGTACGCCGAACAGTTGGCCATTACCAAAGACGAAGAACGATTCCTGGGACACCCCCACGGCTTTGCCGTTGGCGAAAATGTAAGCCAGGCCGCGCACAATCTGCATGGTTGCCAACGTCGTAATCAATGCGTTGACTCGCAGCTTGGCAATCACGATGCCATTGATCAGCCCGACAATCAGCCCCATCAGCAGCGCCGCACAAACACCGAGAAACACGCTGTTGGTGTCACGCATCACCACCGCCGCGACCACTCCGGCACAGGCAATCACCGAGCCCACCGACAAATCGAAATGCCCGGACGCCAGGCAATACAACATGGTGCACGCGGCGATCCCGGTGGTAGAAATCGCCAGGCCCAGGCCACGCATGTTCAGCGGTGACAGGAAGTTGTCGATCAGCAAGGTGCAGGCGACAAAGATGCCGACCGCCGCCAGCAGCATCACCCAGTCATCGAGGAAGCGCCGCAGGTCCAGCGGTTTGCGTGCGGTCGGCAGGGTGTTGTTTTGGGTTGTCATCATAGTCACCTCTCAGTTCGCCACGCCGCTGGCGCGTTGGCGCGGCAAAGCCAGTTGCAGCAGGTTGGATTCGTTGGCCTGTTCGCGGCTCAGTTCGCCACGCAGCGCGCCTTCGCAGAGCACCAGGATGCGGTCGGAAATGCCCATGACTTCCATCAAGTCGCTGGACACCACGATCACCGCTATTCCCTCGGCGGCCAGGTTATGGATGATCTGGTAGATCTCGGCCTTGGCACCGATGTCGATGCCGCGGGTGGGTTCGTCGAGCAGCAGCACTTTCATTGGCATCGACAGCCAGCGGCCGAGAATGGCCTTCTGCTGATTGCCACCGGACAGGTACATGATTTTCTGCGCCGCGTTCGGCGTCTTCACTTTCAGCGCCTTGATCTGCTGGTCGGCGTTGCCCTTCTCCCACAGGCCGCGCAACAGGCAGCCGAAGGTGGAATGGGCGCCGCGTGCGCTGATGTTGATGTTCTCGGCGACACTGGCCAGCGGCAGGATGCCTTCCTTCTTGCGGTCCTCGGGGCACAACAGGATCCCGGCGGCAATCGCATCGCGGGGTGAACGCAGCTTCAGTTCATGACCACGCAGCTCCAGGCGCCCGGCGCTGTTGCGCGCCAGGCCGCTGAGCAGGCGCAACAGTTCAGTACGACCGGCACCGACCAGTCCGAACAGGCCGAGGATTTCGCCTTTGTGCACCTCGAAGCTCACCGGCTCGCGCAATCCCGGCCCAAGTAAACCGTCGACCTTGAGCGCCACCGCACCGCGCTGGCGCGAGCGATAATCGTAGATGTCCTGGATGTCGCGACCGACCATGCACGTGACCAGTTGATCGTGGGTCAACTGGCTCATGTCGTCGAACGTGCGCACGTAGCGCCCGTCCTTGAACACCGTCACGGCATTGCAGATGCGGAACACTTCTTCCATGCGATGAGAGACGTAGAGCACCACTTTGCCCTCGTCCCGCAGCCGACCGATGATCGCCATCAAGCGGTCGATTTCCCGCGCGGAGAGGCTGCTGGTGGGTTCGTCGAAGGCAATCACATGGGCACCACGGGACAACGCCTTGGCGATTTCCACCAGTTGCCGCTGACCGAGGGACAGGCGCCCGACTTTCTCCTGCGGGTCGATTTCGTCGGCCAGGCCCTTGAGACAGGCCAGAGCGTTTTGCCGCAAGGTACCGCGGTTGATCAAGCCGAAACTGGCCGGCAGATGACCGAGGAACAGGTTCTCGGCCACGCTCATTTCCGGCACCAGGTGCAGCTCCTGGTGGATTACCGCGACGCCGCTGCCGATGCTGTCGGCGGTGGACTTGAAGTCCATCGTCTGCTCGCCGATCTGCAAGGCACCGCTGCTGGGAATGTAGGCCCCACCGAGGATTTTCAGCAGCGTCGACTTGCCGGCACCGTTCTCGCCCATCAGGGCATGAACCTGCCCCGGATGGGCGACGAAGCTGATGTTGTCCAGCGCCTTCACCCCGGGAAAGGTCTTGCCGATCCCATTGAAGCGCAAGCTGCCGCTGTGTTGCTGTGTCTGTGTTTGCGCGTGCATAACCACCTCTTCAAACCGATCTGGCGGCCCCGTTGCCGAGGCCGCCGCTGAAATCAGATGACCGTCAGTTCCACAGGCCGATCTTTTCCAGTTCCTGCTTGAAGTTGTCGCGGGTGATCAGCGTCACGTCGTCCATGGCGGTGAATTTCGCCGGCTCCGTGCCGGTGGTGACCCACTCGTACATCATGCTCGCGGTGTTGTAGCCCTCGATGTGCGGGCTTGGCAGCATCGAGCCATAGAAACCGCTGTCGGGTTTCTTCAGCTCGCCAATGGCGTCGGTCCCGTTGATGCCGATGCCGATCACGTTGGTCGCGGCAAAACCGGCGGCTTCGGTGGCGCGTACGCCGCCGAGCACGGTGTTGTCGTTCATGCCACCGATGATCAGATTTTTCGCTGCACCCGGCAGTTTCACCAGCGCCGAATTGGTGGCGTCCATGCTGCCCGGCACGTCCAGGGTTTTCAGAGCCGCGAACAGGATGTGGTCTTTCGGCATGCCGGCGTCTTCCAGGGACTTGACCGAGCCGTCGGTGCGTTTCTTGCCGGTGTCGAGTTCGTTATAGGTGTTGATCACCGCGTAGGTGTCTTTCCAGTCCCAGCCGCGCTTCTTCGCTTCGGAGGCCATGGCACTGCCCTGCTTCTGGCCGACTTCGAAGGCCGCCATGCCGAGGTACGGCACGTCCTCCATGAACTTGCCGCTGGCATCGACGAATCGGTCATCGACCGCGATCACTTTCAAGCCATTGAGCTTGGCCTTGGCCATGATCGCAGGACCCAGGGACACGTCCGGCGGGCAGATCACGAAGCCCTTGGCGCCGTTGGCGGCGAGGCTGTCGATAGCCGACAGGGTTTTCTCACCGTCCGGCACGGCGATCTTGATCAAAGTGAAGCCCTTCTCTTTCCCGGCCTTTTCGGCAAAGGCCCATTCGGTCTGGAACCAGGGCTCTTCCGCTTGCTTGACCAGGAAACCGATCTTCACTTGCTCGGCCGCCAGCAGCGTGCTGCTCAGGCTGACTGCCGAAACCGCCAGCGCGGCACAGCACAGGGTACGGATTGCATGACGACGATTCATAAGCTGACTCCTTGTTATTTTTCTTGAGCGATTTTTGGAAAGCCATGACGCGGTGTAGCCAAACTCAAAAGCGGCAAACAGTGGCAATAGTCATATCGTATGATGATTGAATTTAAGGCGGAGACAGGCGCCTGAAAGCCCGATCATTCAGTCGTGGTACATCACCGAGCGCCCACCATCGATGGTGATGCACGAGGCATTGATGAACGGCGCTTCATCGCTGGCCAGGAACACCGCGGTCATTGCCACTTCGATCGGCTGCCCGATTCGGCGCGGCGGGTGCAGGTCAAACGCACGCTGGCGTTCGGCGTGAGGGTCGGCGAACCCGTTCCAGTAATCGACGTTCAGTTGGGTTTCGATGTAGCCCGGCGCGATGGCGTTGACGCGAATACCCTTGGGCGCATATTCGATGCCCAGCGCACGGGTCAGGCCGAGCAGGCCATGCTTGGCCACCGGGTACGGGAAGCAACCGGGAATGATGTGGGTGGAATGGGTTGAGGCAATGTTGATGATGCTGCCAATGCCCTGCTCGATCATTTGCGGCAGCACCGCCTTACAACCGTACCAGGCGCCATCGAGGTCGATGGCAAAGCAACGACGCCAGTCTTCTTCGGTCATTTGTAGCGGATCGCGGAATACGTTGACCCCGGCGCAATTGACCAGCACGTCGATCCGGCCGTGCAGATCGATTGCCAGCCTGGCCATCGCATGCAGGTCCTGCTGGCGCGACACGTCGGCCCGGATCGCCACCACATCGGCGCCCTGCTCCCGCCAGTGCGCGGCAACCTTCTCGACTTTTTCGCCCTGGATGTCGCTGATGATCAGCTTGGCCTGCTGCGACGCAAACGTCGCCACGATGGCTTCGCCAATGCCTTGAGCGGCACCGGTCAACAATACGACTTTGTTCTTCAGGCGCTCGCCCTTGGGCGGTTCGGGCACCGGTGGCAATGACAGCGGTTCAGCCATGGTTCAAGACTCCTGTTCGAAAACACGACGAAAACCGGGCATCTGCTGATGTCCGGTCAAAAGGCGTTGAGGAAAAACAGGTGAGTGCGAAAACGTTTCAGCTTGGAAACGGTCTGAGGCACTGACTCCGCAAAGGAGTACGAGGAAACTTCGCTGCATCACTTCACCTGTTTTGTTTTTTTAAGTGTGAGTGCATGTAACTGGTGGGGCCGACTATAAACCCGGCTCGCAACAAATCTCAATATATATATTTGCATCCCATATTTTGGGATTTAACCTGAGAAGCGTGTGCAAGGTTTACCAGGCACATCCAGGGGAATGGACAATACGGCCCCATCCAACGGGTGATCCGCCGGGCTTGTCGCACTGGTAACAAACAGGGTTTTCAGGTCTGCACCGCCAAACACGCAACTGGTGGGACGGCTGATTGGCAGTTCGATGATCCGGTCGATTTGGCCATCGGGGCTGAGCCTGAGCAGGCAACTGCCGTCCCAACGGGCATTCCAGATGAAACCCTCGGCATCCATCGCCGAGCCGTCCGGGCCGCCGCGTCGATGGGGACCGAACCAGACTTGCGCCGGATCAAGCGCGCCGTCGGCCCGGATGAAATAGCGATTCAACGTGCTATCGAGGCTGTCGCCGAAATACACCGTGGTAGCGTCATCGCTCCACAGCAGCGTATTGGGAATGCCGAGGTTGCGCAGCAGCGGCGTCACCCGACCGACATGATCAATGCGAAACAAGCCACCCGAACGGCGGACGATGGGCAGGTCCTCCCCCTGTTCTCCGATATTGTTTTGCATGGTGCCAAGCCAGAGTCGGCCTTGTGCATCGCAGCGGGCCTCATTGGGGCGGTTGCCCGGTTGCGGATCGGCGACGCAGAACAAGGTCAGGCGCGGTTCCAGGCCAGGGGAGTCGAGATCGAGGCGATACACGCCACTGCTCAATGCCACCAGCGCGTCGCCGCTTTCGCAAGGAATGAAGGCCGACACATGTTCCGGCATCTGCCAGATCTGCACGTTTTCGCCAATCAGGCGCAACGCCTGTTTGCCGGCGATATCCACCCAATAAAGCGCCTGGGTCGGCGCATCCCAGAACGGGCCTTCGCCCAGTTTCGCCCGATGCCCGGTCACCGCGTTTAGCGCCATGAAGCCTCCTGCCTGGTTGTTGTTTTGTGCGGGAGCGAGCCTGCTCGCGACGGGGTGTCAGTCGATATCATTTCGCTGAGCCACCTTCGCCAGCAAGCTGGCTCCTACAAGGGTTGGGGTGTTCAGCCTGCTTTTCTATCGGCCATGACCTGCGGGTAATAACGCTTGATTGCAATGTCGGCGTTATCGATCAGGGTCATGCAGGCCCAGACACCCCGGGTGCTATCACGGGCCGCGATGGCGTCCGCCAGGTCGCGGTGAATCGGCAAGGTGCGGCGCAGCTCTTCCGGGTCGGCAGCGGAGACTTCAAAGGCCACCGCCAGCAGCGCGCCGAGGGCGGGCACCATTTGTTCGATGAATTGATTGTGGCTGGCGGCAAGGATGCATTCGTGGAAGAGCTGGTCGGCGCGGTTGTAATCGATGCCGCTGTCCACCGCCCGTTCCAGTGCGTTGCAGGCCAGCAGGATGGCATCGACCTGTTCGCCAGTCGCGCGCTCGCAGGCCCAACGCACGGCCATCGGTTCGATGGTGCGACGCAGGTCGAGCAGATCGTCGACGAAGTTTTCCGGCAAGCCGCTACGTGACAGCCAGCCAACGACTTGCGGATCAAAGAGATTCCAGCGCCGCACCGGCAGCACCCGCGTGCCGACTTTCGGCCCGACTTCGAGCATGCCTTTGGCAACCAGGGTCTTGATGGCTTCGCGGATAACGGTGCGGCTGACGCCGAGTTGCTCGCCGAGGTCGGCTTCGACCTTGAGCGACTCACCCGGCTTGACCTGCCCGGTGGCAAGCCAACAACCCAGCCAGTCAACCGTCGAAGCATGAAAGCTGCTGGACATGGACACCTCAAAGTCGTTCGCGATGGAAGCTCACGCTAATCATCATACGATTGGGTGTCAATTTGAATTTAATGAATACGCAGAAGCCATTGTGGGAGCGGGTCAGGGTTCGAGGCCGATGGGGCAGAATTCGCCGCCGCTCCAGACGCCGAGCCAGCGTTGGCCGTCGATCTCGCGGCTCACCGCCAGTTCGACCAATTGATAGAACACATTGCGGTGAATCAGCGCTTCCAGATTGCTGCGCACGTGCACATAGGGCGCCGGTTCCTGTGTGACCGGGTCGATGACCACGCGCAGCGGATGCTCGGCACCGGCCTCGGTGGTTTCATCGACGTTTGTAGTAAAGCGCAACAACTGCGCCTCGCCCTCGCCTTCCACGACCACCGCAACTGCCACGAACGGGGCATCGTCAACCTTGATGCCGACCTTCTCGACCGGCGTGATCAGGAAATAATCATCACCGTCGCGACGAATGATGGTCGAGAACAGCTTGACCATCGGCTTGCGCCCGATCGGCGTACCCAGGTAGTACCAGGTGCCGTCCCGGGCGATACGCATGTCGATGTCGCCGCAGAAATCGGGGTTCCACAGGTGCACCGGCGGCAAGCCTTGGGTCTTGGGGATTTGCCCCAGCAGGTCGTTGGCTTTTTGCGGGCCACTCATGGCGTTCTCCTTGAAATTACTGGTCGCTGAGCCCGACCAGGCTGCGCGCATATTGCTCCAGCGGCGGGCCCATCAGGTCTTCAGGTTTTTTATCGTGGAACGTCAGTAAACCGCCACGACTCTTGATGGTCGCAGTATCAATCAAATACTGGGTGCTGGTCTCGATCAACATGATCTGAATGATACCGCTGTCGATGCCGAGACGGTCCAGCGCTTCCTGATCGAGCCACTCGTCCGAGTTGCCAATCCGGTCATCGGAGTTGGCGAAGCGGGTATACAGCAGGTAGTGCGCACCGGCGGCGCGGGCTTCGCCCATGGCCTGGTCAAGCCCCTCCGGCGCGCGAGCACGACGCACCATCGGGAAGTACTCGACAAAACCATCGAAGGCGACTTCCGCAATCACATTGGGCCGCGGATAAACAACGCTGTTGGGCGGCACGAAAGCGCCTTGGGCGATGTAGACGAATGAGTCCGGCTGAATGCGCAGGTTGTTTACGCGACGGCTGTCGCTGTGGTCGAGCAACCCTGCATCGCTCATATGGTAGCGAGTCCCTTCGGCCATATCGCTGACGTTCATGCAGCCACCAATTGCCAAAACGGCCAGCAGCAAAACCAGGCTACGCATCCTATCCTCCAGAGGCCGGTGTCGGAAAACCGGCGAATGGCCGTTGGATGCAGCTTCCGCGCCAGCTCAAGTTTGATCGGTGCCTGTTCAAATGCAATCGCGGGCAAGCCACGCTCCCACAGGATTTGTGCAAAACCTTGTGGGAGCGTGGCTTGCCCGCGAATACGCCGGTTCAGCCGCCGATAATCTTCATGACTGTCGCACCACCCGAGAACGCCACTTCCTGCTTGTCACCCAAGGCCTTCACCAACAGTCGCTGCAAGGCCGGCAGGGCTTGGTGACGCGGTTTGTCCAGGAGGTCGCCGACGTAATGGCGATTGCTCGACGACAAGCAACCGTGCAGCCAACCGGTGGACGACAACCGCAACCGCGAACAGGTCCGGCAAAACGGCACGCTTTCATTAGCGATTACGCCAAAATAGCCATGGCCGGGAATTTCATAGCGAACCGCTGTCGCATCGACCGGCGCATTGGCCTGCAGGTACTCGTAGCGCTCGCCGATCAGACTCAGCAACTGTTGGAGGCTGACGAACTGCTGCAGAAAGGCGTTGGAATCGTTGGCCAGGTGGCCCATGCGCATCAGCTCGATAAAGCGCAGTTCGTACCCACGCTCCAGGCAGTAGTCGAGCAGGGGCATCACTTGATCGAGGTTCTGCCCGCGCAACGGCACCATGTTGACCTTGATCTTCATGCCCGCCGCGCTCGCCTCGCTCATGCCATTGAGTACGGTCGCCAGGTCGCCGCCACGGGCAATACCACGGAACGCACCGGCATCAAGGGTATCCAGGGAAACGTTGAGGCGCCGAATGCCGGCATCCACCAGCAGTGGCAACTTCTTCGCCAGCAATTGGCCGTTGGTGGTGAGGCTGATGTCTTCCAGGCCCATCTGCCCGACGGCCGCCATGAACGCTTCGAGTTTCGGGCTGACCAGCGGCTCGCCACCGGTAATACGCAGGCGCTCGATGCCGGCGGCTTCAATCAGGTAGGCCACGCCGCGTGCCATGGCTTCGGCCGACAATTCATCCTGCGCAGCCACCAGCCGCTTGCCGTTGGGCACGCAGTAAGTACAGGCGTAATTGCAGGCTGAAGTCAGGCTGATTCGCAGGTTGCGAAAACGCCTGCCTTGACGGTCAACGATCATGATCACTCCGGCGGAAGAATATCGGGCCGCTAAAACTTGACTCACAAATCAAGTTTTAGCAAGTCCTCTACCTGAGTATATTCCTGCGGTACGGCGCCAAGTAGCAAAATAATGGCGCAATCAGGCAGCAGAATGACTCAGCTGGCCGGAGTGTCGGTGTCGCGCTTGCGTTTGTTGCCCATGCGCACGCCGATGTCCATCAGGAACTGGAAGAAACCTTCCTGATCTTCCAGCACATTGCTCCAGAACGGCGAGTGATACAGCGCGACGGCACCGTGCACCAGCGCCCAGGATGCGCAGTAATGGAAGTAGGGCGGCACGTCTTCGAGCTTGCCTTCGCTGATCCGGCCCTTGATCAGCAGGGTCAGGCGTTCGAAGTTCGAGGCGCGGATCTTGTGCAACTCCTCGATCATCTCCGGCACCTGGTTGCCCTTGACCACTTTCTCCTCGAGGCGGTCGAACAGGCGATAGCGTTGCGGGTCGCGCATGCGGAATTCGAAGTACGCCCGGGACAGGGCTTCCTTGTCCTTGTCGACATCGGCCGAATGCAGCAATGCGTTCAAATCGCGCTCGTAGTCGAGCATCAGGCGCAGGTAGATTTCCGCCTTGGACTTGAAGTGCTTATAGATGGTGCCTTTGCCGATACCGACGGCATCCGCAATCATCTCGACGGTGACACTGTCTTCACCTTGTTCGAGGAACAGCTTGAGCGCGGTGTCGAGAATTTCCTGCTCGCGGCGGCGAAACTCACGGACCTTACGAGGTTCTTTATGCATAAGAAAAGGTCTGTCGGGGTCAAAATTCGAAGCCGCGTATTATGCCTAACTTGCACAAAAAAGCACGGATCATCCGACCATATCTGCGCTTTCTGGTCATTTCGCGTACGACACCCGGTTGATGAGAACTCTTCCGAAGCGCATGTATTCCAAATTTGTTTAAAAACCGACACAGACAAACTGGACGAGGCGCAATCCTGATCAATACTTGAACTGTCGGCGGGGCATCTCCCCCAAGTGTCACGCCGATATTGGTACCAACGGACCGCGTGCCATTGTTTTACTCCTAATGGTCTTAACCCGGATTCACCCCCCAGAACCCGGGTTTTTTTTGCCTGCGATTTAACCTTTTACGTGCGCCAGCGGGAACAGCCGCTTGAAATTCGCCGTGGTCTGCTCGGCAAACCGCTCGTAGGGCTCACCGCGTAACATTGACAGAAATTCCGCTACCTCGCGCACGTACTGGGGCAGGTTCGGCTTGCCGCGGTACGGAATCGGCGCCAGGTACGGCGAGTCGGTTTCCACCAGCAAACGGTCGGATGGCACCTTGCTCGCGACATCTCGCAACGCGTCGGCATTGCGAAAAGTGACAATCCCGGAAAGGGAAATGTAATAGCCCATGTCCAGCGCAGCCTTGGCCATCTCCCAGTCCTCAGTGAAGCAATGCAGCACGCCCGCCTGGGGCAGCGCCGCTTCACGCAGCAGGCTCAGGGTGTCGGCACGGGCGCCACGGGTATGGATGATCACCGGTTTGCCGGTTTGCTGTGCTGCTTGCAGGTGCAGGCGAAAGGACGCCTGTTGCAACTCGGCCGCTTCCGGCTCGTAGTGGTAGTCGAGGCCTGTTTCGCCGATGGCAACCACCCGCGGGTGATTGAGCTCGCGTAACAGCCAGTCCAGCGCCGGCGCGGCGCCCGGCTGTACGTCCAGTGGATGCACGCCCACCGAGCAGTCGACGTCGTCATACCGTTCGGCCAGGGCTTTGACGTCGGCCGCGTTGTCGGCGCTGACGCCGATGCACAGGAAATGCCCGACCCCGCGCTGGCGGGCCGCCTCCAGGGCGGCGTCCAGGGAGCCGTCGTGGGCGGCGAGGTCGAGGCGATCGAGGTGACAATGGGAATCTACGAGCATTTTGGGCAGCAACTTGCATCGAATGAGAGGGATAGGCGGATGTTCTGATACTCAGAGTCTAGGCGCAGACCATCATCTTTGGGCCGGCAATGACGCCCATTGCACCAGCAACGCCTCCAACAGCAGGGCCGGATTGAGGTTGGCCTTGCTCAAGACTTTCTGGCGTTGGGCAAGGATCCAGTCCTGGATATCGAGGACTTTGCCCTGGGCAGTCTTCTGCGCCAGGTATTGCACGACCTTGCGCATGTCGCTCAGGCCGAGGCCGGCTTCGTCCTGGGTCAATTGGTACCGCAGGATCAGGCTCGACCAATCGCAGAACCAATCGAACAGGCGCAACATCGGAATGCTTTTCCATTCCTCGGCCAGTTGCGTCGGCGACTGCTGTTGCTTGAGTAGCTTTTTCACCCCTTCCACCACTTGCGCGCGTTGTTCACGCACGCCCTGGGCCTGAAGGCTGACCGCCGCCAGGGGCGAACCGGCCGCCAGCGTCAGCAGTTCGACGCGCTCCTCTTCGGAACACTCCGGCAGCGCCTGGGCCAGCCATTGCAAGCTCATGGCCTCGCCCGGCAGCGGACAGGCCTGCTGCACGCAGCGACTCTTGATGGTGGGCAACAAGCGGCTCGGCTGGTGACTGACCAGCAACAACACGGTATCGCCGGACGGCTCTTCAAGGCTTTTGAGCAAGGCGTTGGCAGCATTGATGTTCATCGACTCCACCGGCTCGATGAGCACCACTTTGCGCCCGCCCAGTTGCGCGGTCTGCACCACGAAACCGACGAGGTCGCGGACCTGGTCGACCTTGATCGCCTTGTCGGCCTCTTCCGGTTCGAGGATGTAGTTATCCGGGTGACTGCCTGCCCTGAGCAGCATGCAGGATTTGCATTCACCGCAGGCTTCCAGCGCTACCGGGCGCTGGCACAGCAGGCTCGCCATCAAACGCTCAGCCAGTGCCCGTTTGCCGATACCGGCCGGGCCGTGCAGCAGATAGGCGTGCGCATGCTGGGCGCGACCGGCCAGTTGCTGCCACAGGCTTTCCTGCCAGGGATAGGCCTCAGCCACGGCTCAACTCCAACAGGCGCGGCAACAGCGCATCCAGCGATTGCTGGACCTGAGCCAACGGTTGGGCGGCATCGACCAGCACATAACGCGTCGGCTGCGCTTCAGCCCGCTTGAGAAAGGCACCGCGCACGGCATCGAAAAAGGTCCGGCCTTCCAGCTCGAAGCGATCCAGGCGACCGCGAGCGCTGGCGCGGGCCAGGCCGACTTCCACAGGCAAATCGAAAATCAGCGTCAGGTCCGGGCGCAAGTTACCCTGAACGAATGTTTCCAGGGCGGCGATGCGCTCCAGCGACAAACCGCGACCCCCGCCCTGGTAGGCGTAGGTCGAATCGGTAAAACGATCACACAGGACCACGGCCCCGCGGGCCAATGCCGGGCGAATCACTTCGGCCAGGTGCTGGGCGCGCGCCGCGAACACCAGCAACAACTCGGTATCGGGGTTCATGACTTCGTCGACCGGGGCCAACAGCACTTCACGGATGCGCTCGGCCAGCGGCGTACCACCCGGTTCGCGGGTCAGCACCACCTCGATGCCGGCCGCGCGCAGGCGCTCGGCCAGGTATTCACGATTGGTGCTCTTGCCGGCGCCTTCCGGGCCTTCCAGCGTAATAAACAAGCCAGTCACAGGCAGTCCTTAGTCAAAGTCATTACGGGCTTTTCGGTGCGCTGGCATCGGGCTCTGGCGCTTGCGGTGCGGGCGGCGGATCTTGCGGCGGCACCTGCGGCACAGCCTCGGGCGCGGTGTCCGGTGAAGCCGCCGGGATCGGCGTCTGCTCCTCCGAAGCCTTGGCTTCCTGCGTACCGGCTGGCTCAGCCTGAGTGGCCGGCGTCTCGCCCGCAGCGGCCGGTGCCGGGCTGGAGCGGTAATCGGCGCGACGCTTGAGCTGGAACTCCTTCACCGCATTATTGTGCGCATCCAGGTCGTCGGAAAACACGTGCGTGCCGTCACCGCGCGCCACGAAGTAAAGGCTGTTGCCCTCCACAGGATTGAGCGCCGCATGAATGGCTTCGCGCCCCACCATCGAAATGGGTGTCGGCGGCAGGCCCGCATTCATGTAGGTGTTATACGGCGTCGCTTCCTTGAGGTGAGCCCGGGTCAGCTTGCCGCTGTAGCGGTCGCCGAGGCCATAGATTACCGTCGGGTCGGTCTGCAACAGCATGCCGATCGCCATGCGCCGCACGAACACACCGGCAATCTGCCCACGCTCCTGCGGCACACCGGTTTCCTTTTCCACCAGTGAAGCCATGATCAGCGCCTGATAGGGCTCGGTGTACGGAGCATCCGCTGAACGTTGTTCCCACTCTTTGGCGAGCACTTCGTCGAGGCGATCGTAAGCGAGCCTCAACAGTTCGACATCGGACATCCCGCGCACGTAGCGATAGGTGTCCGGGAAGAAGCGACCTTCAGGAAAAATCCCCGGGTGACCGAGCTTGTCCATCACCTGGCTGTCACTCAAGCCGTTGAGACCATGATCGAGTTTTTCTTCCTTGGCCAGCGCAGCGCGCACCTGGCGGAAATTCCAGCCTTCGACCAGGGTCAGGCTGTATTGCACCATCTCGCCACGCTTCCACAGGTCGATCAGCCCTTCGACCGTCATGCCGGGCTGCATGCGGTACTCACCGCTGTGCAGGGGTTGCTTGGCGAGGTTGAAGCGCCAATACACGCGCAGCCAGAACGCGTCCTTGATGACGCCATTGGCTTCGAGTCGGTAAAAGGTGCGGGTCGGCGTGGTGCCCTTGGGCACATCCAGCAATTGTTCCTGGGTGACGTTCAGCGGCTGAACCAGCGCCGAATGAATTTTCCAGGCGCTGGCGCCCAACAGCAGCCCCGCCAGAACCAGTCCGGTTTCCAGCAGCAGCAAGAATTTACGTCTCACGTATCAAGCATCCAGTAGTGCACGGGCAATGGATTGGAGTTTACGGGTGAGCGGCCCAACCGGCCAGCTCAGTGCAGCACAGGCGCGCACCGGCCAAACGCCATACACGCTGTTGCAGACGAAGACTTCGTCGGCCCATTGCAGCTGTTCGAGGGGGATGTCGGCGATTTGCGTGGGAATGCCCAGCAACTTGGCCTGAAACAATATTTCGGCACGCATCACACCGGCCACGCCGCAACGTTTGAGGTCCGCAGTGATGAGTACGCCATCGCGCACCAGGAACAGGTTGCTGAACACGCCTTCGATCACACGCCCAGCCTGGTCGAGCATCAAGCCTTCAGCATGTTCGGTGTCTTGCCATTCGGCACGGGCCAGTACTTGTTCCAGACGATTGAGGTGCTTGAGCCCGGCGAGCAATGGCTGGCGGGAAAGGCGTGTCGCGCACGGAAACAGACGAACACCCTGCTCGGCGTGTACCGCCGGATAAGCCGCCGCAGGATTGCCTTGCAGGATTCGCCGGGCCTGGGCCGAGGGATCAGGCGCGTAGCCGCGCAGACCGTCGCCGCGGGTGAGGATGAGCTTGAGTACGCCGTCACCCAGCGCCGCCGCGTAGGCGGAAATTTCGCTGCGAACCCGATCAGGGTCGCTGGTGATCGCCAACCGCGAACAACCGTCCGTCAGCCGCGACAGGTGTCGGTCCAGCAACACCGGCTGCCCGTTGCGCACGGCGATGGTCTCGAACAGACCATCGCCATAAGCCAGGCCGCGATCCTTCAGCGACAAAGCGTCAGCCGGCTGACCGTCGACCCAGTTGTCCATCAGCCTGCGAACCGGCGGAACACCAGCGAGCCGTTGGTGCCACCAAACCCGAAGGAGTTGGAAACCACCACATCGATATCCATGTTGCGTGCCGTGTGCGGTACGAAATCCAGATCGCAGCCTTCGTCTGGCTCATCGAGGTTGATGGTCGGCGGCGCCACCTGGCCGTTGATCGCCAGCACGCTGAAGATCGCCTCGACCGCGCCCGCCGCACCGAGCAGGTGACCGGTCATGGACTTGGTCGAGCTGACGGCCAGCTTGTAGGCATGATCGCCGAACACCGACTTGATCGCATTGACTTCAGCCAGGTCGCCGGCCGGAGTCGAAGTGCCGTGGGCGTTGATGTACTGCACTTGATCGCCATTGATTTTGGCATCGCGCAGGGCATTGGTGATGCAGCGTGCAGCACCCGCGCCATCGGCGGGCGGCGACGTCATGTGGAAGGCGTCGCCGCTGGTGCCAAAGCCGATCAGCTCGGCGTAGATGGTCGCGCCACGCGCCTTGGCGTGTTCGAGCTCCTCGAGCACCAGGGCACCGGAACCATTGGACAATACAAAGCCATCGCGGCCCTTGTCCCATGGACGGCTGGCGCGGGTTGGCTCGTCGTTGCGGGTCGACAGTGCGCGAGAGGCACCGAAGCCGCCCATGCCCAGGCCGCAGGCGGCCATCTCGGCGCCGCCGGCGATCATCACGTCGGCTTCGTCGTACATGATGTTGCGGGCAGCCATGCCGATGCAGTGCGTGCCGGTGGTGCAGGCCGTAGCGATGGCGTAGTTGGGTCCCTGTGCACCCAGGTGGATCGACAGGAAACCGGAAATCATATTGATGATCGAGCCTGGCACGAAGAACGGGGAAATCCGTCGTGGGCCAGTCTCGTGCAGCGTGCGGGCGGTTTCTTCGATATTGGTCAGTCCGCCAATACCCGAACCCATGGCCACGCCGATGCGTTCACGGTTGGCGTCAGTGACTTCCAGGCCGGCATTGCGCACCGCCTGAAAACCCGCGGCCAGGCCGTATTGAATGAACAGGTCGAGCTTGCGGGCTTCCTTGACCGACAGGTACTCCTCGACATTGAAGCCCTTTACCGAACCGCCAAAACGGGTGGAATAGGCAGAAAGGTCGGTGTGTTCGATCAGACCAATGCCACTGCGGCCAGCCAGAATGCCCTGCCAGCTGCTTGGCACATCCGTGCCCAGTGGCGACAACATACCCATACCGGTGACTACGACGCGTCTACGCGACACAGCACTCTCCTTTTTCAAATGACGACTTTTGCATCAGGCCTAAAGAAAAAACCGCACGCCATGATGGCAGTGCGGTTTTTCCATGACAGCGAGCAACGATTACAAACTATTACGCCTGGTGGCTAGTAACGTAGTCGATTGCAGCTTGTACGGTAGTGATCTTTTCAGCTTCTTCGTCAGGGATTTCGGTCTCGAATTCCTCTTCCAGAGCCATCACCAGCTCAACGGTGTCAAGGGAGTCGGCACCCAGGTCTTCAACGAAGGAGGCAGTGTTGACCACTTCTTCTTCTTTAACGCCCAGTTGCTCAGCAACGATTTTCTTGACGCGCTCTTCGATGGTGCTCATACCTTGTTTTCACTCCTAATGGACAAATTCAGGCAGCTGGCCGGTGGGTAAGTGTATAGAAAGGCTTTTCAGCTTTTCAACTGAAAGCTTCACTCCTCAAACCCGGTGACCCTCTGCCTATAAATAGATTGCAGCTTTATAACGGATTTTAGACAGCTCGTATGACATTTTTTTGAAGCAATCCGTCACATTTGAATTACATGTACATCCCGCCGTTCACCGGGATTGTAGCTCCGGTAACGTAAGCCGCACCGTCCGACGCAAGAAAAGCGACCACGGACGCGATCTCTTGAGCTTGCCCCAGACGGCCCAGCGGAATCTGCGTCTGCAAGGCTTCACGCTGTGCCTCGGGCAGTTCACGGGTCATATCGGTGTCGATGAACCCAGGGGCCACCGAGTTTACCGTAATCGAACGCGAACCGACTTCACGCGCCAGTGCACGGCTGAAACCTTCCAGACCGGCCTTGGCGGCAGCGTAGTTTACTTGGCCTGCGTTGCCCATGGCACCCACTACCGAGCCAATACTGATAATTCGGCCCCAACGGGCTTTGGTCATGCCACGCAAAACGCCCTTGGACAGGCGGAACAGACTGTTCAGGTTGGTATCGACAACGTCATGCCACTCGTCGTCTTTCATGCGCATCATCAGGTTATCGCGGGTGATACCGGCATTGTTGACCAGGATCGCCGGCGCACCGAACTGCTCCTGGATGCTCGCCAGGACAGCCGCCACGGACTCGTCGCTGGTGACATTGAGCTCCATGCCAGTGCCCTGAATACCGTTTTCCTTCAGGGTCGCGGCAATGCGCTCGGCACCCGACGCGGAGGTCGCTGTACCCACAACAATGGCGCCCTGACGACCCAATTCCAACGCGATAGCCTGGCCGATGCCGCGGCTTGCACCGGTGACCAGTGCAACTTTACCTTGCAGACTCATGCAAGCTTCTCCTGATTCAGGCCAACGCTGCACGGGCGGCAGCGAAAGCGTCTGGGGTATTGAGGTTGGATGTCGACACGCCATCGGCGCAACGTTTGTTCAGACCGGCAAGCACTTTGCCCGGGCCGCACTCGACCAACTGGGTCGCGCCCTTGGCGGCCAGCGCCTGGACCGATTCAACCCAGCGTACAGGTTTATAGAGCTGCTCAAGCAGGTCGCGCTTGAGGGTTTCCAGATCGGCCGGCACTTCAGCGCTGACGTTCTGCACCACAGGAATCTGTGGCGCCTGCCAGTTGATGGCAGCGATCGATTCGGCGAAACGCTCGGCAGCCGGGCGCATCAGCTCGCAATGGGACGGCACGCTGACCGGCAACGGCATTGCGCGCTTGGCACCCCGCGCCTTGCAGCCTTCGATGGCGCGCTCGACCGCAGCCTTGGCACCGGCGATGACCACTTGGCCAGGCGAGTTGAAATTCACCGCGCTGACCACTTCGCCTTGTGCCGCTTCGGCACAGGCAGCCACGACGTCAGCATCGTCCAGACCAAGGATCGCGGCCATGCCGCCCTGCCCGGCCGGAACGGCTTCCTGCATCAGCTGACCACGACGCTCGACCAGCTTCACCGCGTCGCCCAGGCTCAGGCTGCCCGCCGCGACCAGCGCGCTGTACTCACCCAGGCTGTGTCCGGCGACATAGGCCGGACGCGCACCACCTTCGGCCAGCCACAGACGCCACAGGGCGATCGATGCGGTCAGGATGGCGGGTTGGGTTTTATCGGTTTGATTGAGCTGTTCTTCCGGCCCTTGCTGGGTCAGTGCCCACAGGTCGTAACCCAGTGCATCGGAAGCTTCTTTGAATGTTTCGAGGACAACCGGGTGTTGTGCGCCCAGCTCGGCCAGCATGCCGAGGGACTGCGAGCCCTGTCCTGGAAAGACGAATGCGAGGGAAGCAGACATGTAACAAGCCCCTAATGATCTTGTCGTCGGAGAAATGGCGCCCCTTTTGGGGGACGCTAGAAACTGACAGTTGGATGGCCCATCGAACCAAGCGGTCACATTTAAGCATTGTCCGACGAAAACGCCTAAAGCAACAAATCCTCCAGACGACCGTGCAGGCGCTCGGGAAGGTTCTCCTGAATCTCGATCAAGGCACGCTGGATGGCACTTTGAAAACCCTGGACCCCGGCAGAACCGTGGCTTTTCACGACAATGCCCTGCAAGCCGAGAAAGCTCGCACCATTGTGCCGGGCAGGCGCCAGATCGGCCTGCAGGCGCTTCATCAGGGGCAGCGCCAGCGCACCGACCGCGCGCGAGGCGATATTTTTCTTGAACAACGCCTCGATGCGCCCGGCAATCATCGTCGCCAGGCCCTCGCTGGACTTGAGCAGGATGTTGCCGACAAACCCGTCACACACCACCACATCCGCTTCGCCACGGTACAAGCCGTCACCTTCGATAAAGCCGATGTAGTTGATGCCTCGGGTGCTTTGCAACAAGGTCGCCGCCAGCTTGACCTGTTGATTGCCCTTGATGTCTTCGGTGCCAATGTTCAGCAACGCGACTCGAGGACGACTTATGCCGAGCGTTTGCGCTGCAACCGAGCCCATGACCGCGAACTGCAACAGGTGCTCGGCGCTGCAATCGACGTTGGCGCCCAAGTCAAGCAACTGGCAATAACCCTTTTGTGTCGGAATCGCCGCGACCATCGCCGGACGGTCAATACCGGGCAAGGTCTTGAGCACGAACCGCGACAACGCCATCAACGCGCCAGTATTACCCGCACTGACACAGGCCTGGACTTTACCGTCGCGCAGCAACTCAAGGGCCACGCGCATCGACGAGTCCGGCTTGCCACGCAAGGCCTGGGCGGGTTTTTCGTCCATGGTGATGATTTCACTCGCCGGTGCAATCGACAGGCGCGCGCGATCCACAGCCGAATGGCCAGCGATCAGTTCTTCAAGAAGGGAGGGTTGACCGACAAGGGTCAGGTGCAGCGAGGGTGTGGCAGACAGGCAAGCAACGCTGGCCTGGACAATGCTGCGGGGACCGAAGTCCCCGCCCATTGCGTCAATCGCGATGACTTGAGCGGACAAGTGATTACTCGTCAGCGCCCTTGTCGATCACTTTACGGCCACGGTATACGCCTTCTGGCGATACGTGGTGACGCAGGTGAACTTCACCAGTGGTTTTTTCTACAGACAGGGTGCTAGCCTCGAGAGCGTCGTGCGAACGGCGCATGTCACGGGCAGAGCGGGATTTTTTGTTCTGCTGAACAGCCATAATTGATTAACTCCTAAACGTTTGGGTCACGCTTTAACTGCGCCAATACACTGAACGGGTTGGACCGCGTTACCTCGTCCTCGCTCGGTTCGGGCTCATCTGCTCCCGCCGGCTGCTGGCATTCTTCCGGATGATGAGCAGGCACAATGGGCAAGGCGAGCAGAAGCTCCTCCTCGATCAGTGACTGCAGATCCAATGGATCTTCGCCCAGTTCCAGCACGTCATAACCTTTCGGCAACGACTGGGTATTCGCACCCTCCTTCACCACAGCGTAACTGCATTCGCTATGGATCGGCAGGGTGACCAGCTCAAGACAACGCTGGCAAACCATTTTGACTTCAGTGTCGATAAAGCTGTGGATGACCACAGATTTACGTTCATCTCGTTCAAAAACGAATTTAGCCTGCACCGTACCGACATTGTCGGAAAGCGGGTCGCAGAGTCTCTTCAAATCGGCCAGCAGCATTTCACCTTGGAGGGTGGTGCCACGATCAGCCAATTTGCGCGGGTCAACGTGAGGTGGAATCGGGTCATTCAACATAGGCGCAGCATTATAGGGATGCCCCCGCCCATGTCAAAGGAAATTCAGCCCTGTCCGTCACTTGGAAGCCCCGCTAGAATTCGCGACTGTCATTTGGAGTTGCGCATGCTGCCTTTATTACTCGCTTCCAGCTCGACCTATCGCCGGGAATTGCTGACCCGCTTGCAGCTGCCCTTCACCTGCAGCTCGCCGGATATCGACGAAAGCCATCGCCCGGGTGAATCGGCCATCGAGTTGGTCAAACGCCTCGCCGAAGAGAAAGCCCGCGCCCTCTCCGGCACACATACCGCTCATCTGATTATCGGCTCTGACCAGGTCGCGGTGCTGGGAGAGCGGATCATCGGCAAGCCCCACACCTTCGAAAAGGCCCGCGAACAACTGCTGGCGGCCAGCGGTGCCAGCGTGACATTCCTGACCGGCCTGGCCCTGCTCAACAGCCAGACTGGGCACTGCCAGGTCGATTGCGTACCTTTCACCGTACACATGCGTGCGCTGGAGGTTACTCACATCGAACGCTATCTGCACGCCGAGGAGCCCTACGATTGCGCTGGCAGCTTCAAGGCCGAAGGATTGGGGGTGTGCCTGTTTCGCAGTACTGAAGGGCCTGATGCGACCAGTCTGGTCGGTCTGCCGCTGATTCGTCTGATCGAGATGTTGCTGGTCGAAGGTGTGCAAATACCGTAGGAGCCGGCTTGCTGGCGAATTGGACGATGCGGAGTGTCAGGCAGATCGCTTTCGCCGGCAAGCCAGCGCCTACAGGTCTCGCGAGGTACAAAAAAAACCGGCAAGTGCCGGTTTTTTTGCTATCGGAGATTCAGCGTAGCGACGGGCCGTTAAAACCCATCCACATCGCCAAATGCTCAGCCACGCTGGCGCCGAGTTTTTTCGAGAAGCGGTCGAACGGCGACTCCTGCACGGTGAAGTCCACCAGCTCTTTTTCACCGATCACATCCCGCGCCACCGAACTGGCATTGCCCAAACCATCGATCAAGCCCAATGGCAGCGCCTGCTCGCCGTTCCAGACCAGGCCGGAAAACAGTTCCGGATGCTCCTTGTCTTTCAGGCGATCACCACGCCCTTGCTTGACGCTATTGATGAACTGCAGGTGAGTCGTATCGAGCACGCCCTGCCAGAAAGCGGTTTCATCCGGTTTTTGTGGCTGGAACGGATCGAGGAACGACTTGTGCTCGCCAGAGGTGTAGGTACGACGTTCGACACCGAGCTTTTCCATGGTCCCGACAAAGCCATAGCCGGCCGCCGTCACACCGATGGAGCCGACCAGGCTCGCCTTGTCGGCGTAGATCTGGTCCGCCGCGCTGGCGATGTAATAGGCACCGGAAGCCCCGAGATCGGAAATCACCGCATACAGCTTGGTGTCCGGATGCAGGCCACGCAGGCGACGAATCTCGTCATAGACATAACCCGACTGCACCGGACTGCCACCCGGGCTGTTGATGCGCAGGACCACACCCTTGACCTTATCGTCCTCGAACGCTGCACGCAGGCTGCCCACAATATTGTCTGCGCTGGCCGGCTCCTTGTCGGCGATCATGCCGGTCACGTCGATCAGCGCCGTGTAGTGGGAACTGCGGGTCGCGGCTTTTTCCATGTCCATCAGCGGCGAAAACAGGGCAATCGCGCCGAACAGGTACACAAACGTCAGAAGCTTGAAGAATATCCCCCAGCGACGTGACCGACGCTGCTCCTGCACGCTGGCCAGCAGGGTCTTTTCCAGCAGTTTCCAGCTTCTATCGTCACCGCTCTCTGCGCTCGCCTTGGCGGGCGCTTTCCATTCGTCGGTCATGCCATCCACCCCAAAAACAATCCGTTAGGCCCGCTGACTCAGCCAGGCATGCAATTCTGAAAAGCGGTCGATGGCCAGTTGCGGCTCATACACCTTCAACGCATCGATCGACTGAGCGCCATAACTGACCGCCACCGAGCCCATGCCGGCATTGCGCGCCATCTGCAAGTCGAAGGACGAATCACCGACCATCAACGCCTGTTCCGGACGAACCTCGCAATGCGCAAGAATCTGCTCAAGCATCAGCGGATGCGGCTTGCTGGCAGTCTCGTCAGCGGCACGGGTGATGTCGAAGTAATTTTCCCAACCATGGGACTTCAACACCCGATCCAGCCCGCGACGGGCCTTGCCGGTCGCCACGGCCAGGTGATAACCCTCGGCACGAAACGCCTCCATCGACTCGACCACACCTTCGAACAACGGCGAAGGTACGGTTTCCGAAGCGATGTAGTGCTCGGCGTAGTAATCACGGAACGCGCCCAACTCGGCATCATCAATCTCGGGATACAGGGTGCGGATTGCCTCCGGCAAACCCAAACCGATGATGCCCTTGACCGCAAAATCATCACGCAACTCGAAACCGGAGCGCTGCGAGGCAACGTGCATCGCCTCGACAATCCGACCGATGGAATCGGCCAACGTGCCATCCCAATCGAAGATCAGCAGTTTGTAATCAGATGGGCGCACTCAATCGCTCCACAGTCTTGGCCCACATTTCGTCGACCGGTGCTTGCAACTTGAGCTCACCACCATCCGGCAGCGGCACGGTCAGCATGTACGCGTGCAGGAACAGGCGCTTGCCGCCCAGATCGCGTATTTCCTTGCTGAAGCCTTCGTCGCCATACTTGGTGTCGCCGGCGATGCAATGCCCGGCGTGCAAGGTGTGGACGCGGATTTGGTGAGTACGACCGGTAATCGGCTTGGCTTCGATCAGGGTCGCAAAGTCGCCGAAACGGCGCAGGACCTTGAACACGGTCACGGACTCCTTGCCCTCCTCCTCGTCAACCTCGACCATGCGTTCGCCGGAGCGCAGATTGCTCTTGCCCAGTGAGGCACGGACCTGTTTGATCGAGCTCGCCCAGTTACCGCGCACCAGGGCCATGTAGCGCTTGTCGACACCATCACCGCGCAACGCGGTGTGCAAGTGGCGCAACATGCTGCGCTTCTTGGCGATCATCAACAGACCGGACGTATCGCGGTCGAGACGGTGAACCAGTTCGAGCTCCTTGCAATCAGGGCGCAACTGACGAAAGGCTTCGATCACCCCGAAAGTCAGGCCGCTGCCGCCGTGAACCGCAATGCCGCAAGGCTTGTTGATCACGATCAGCGCCTTGTCTTCGAAAACAATCGAGGCTTCGAGGCGTTGCAACAAACCCTGCGCCAGTGGCACCGGCTCGTCGCGCTCAGGCACGCGAACCGGCGGCACGCGCACGATATCGCCCGCCTGCAACTTGTACTCGGGCTTGATCCGGCCTTTGTTCACGCGCACTTCGCCCTTGCGCAAAATGCGGTAAATCAAGGTCTTGGGCACGCCTTTGAGCCGGGCGAGAAGGAAATTATCAATACGTTGGCCGGCATATTCCGGCGAGACCTCAAGCAGTTGTACGCCTGGAGTCGGGGGGGTAGTCGTCGTCATGGCGCGGATGATAACAATTTTTTATGGAATTGAAGCACTTAATCATTGCTGCTATAGTCGCGAACGCCGCCAAAAGCGGCCTGGACAGCGGACCAACGGTTAAAAACCGGCCCTGACCAACGCAATTCACCAGGACGCGAGGCCGTCCTACGGGGCTTTCGCTACGTAACGGTGGAGTTTGCAGGTGTAACGAGCGCAGGTGACATGAGGCCTGAATCACGCCGGAAAGCAGAGTTTCCACTCGCTTTGCGCGCCATATTCACGGCCAGTTCACAAAGTGCAGTCATCTGCGAATGACCCCGAGCGAATGCTTCGGAAACAACGCCTAAATTAGCCATGATGCGTGACCTCCCCTTTCGGAGCTCACGGTAAATGCCAACCCGCTGCGGATTCTGCGCGCGGCAGCACCCGAATTATCAGGGATACGTGTAGGGTGGAGATGCACAACCGCCGGACTGTGTAGCAACAAGCTTTCTCCAGACGCTTCATCTCGTCCACAGCCGCTGGTTGATTCCTCCTCCTGACTGAGTGCTTAAGTAGCCACAGCAAGCAGGACGCGTACGTCGCGATGAAGGCCCACATTGGCCGGACTTCGCTGGACACGGGAAATGGCCAACCACTCCCGACGCACCTGACACCGACCGTGAGAAGTCGTGTGTGCCGAACGCCGTTTCCGGCAGCCCGGAAACCGACGGTACTACATGAAAAGAATGCTGATTAACGCAACTCAACCCGAAGAGTTGCGTGTTGCACTGGTAGATGGCCAGCGCCTCTACGACCTGGATATCGAATCCGGTGCACGCGAGCAGAAGAAGGCCAACATCTATAAAGGCCGGATTACTCGCATCGAACCAAGCCTTGAGGCTGCCTTTGTCGATTTCGGCTCTGAGCGCCACGGCTTCCTGCCCCTCAAAGAAATCTCCCGCGAATACTTCAAGAAAGCCCCGGAAGGTCGCGTCAACATCAAGGACGTCCTGAGCGAAGGCCAGGAAGTCATCGTTCAGGTCGAAAAAGAAGAACGTGGCAACAAGGGCGCCGCCCTGACCACCTTCATCAGCCTGGCCGGACGTTACCTGGTGCTGATGCCGAACAACCCGCGTGCCGGCGGTATCTCCCGTCGCATCGAAGGCGAAGAGCGCAACGAACTGCGTGAAGCGCTGAACGGCCTGGTTGCCCCGGCCGACATGGGTCTGATCGTGCGCACTGCCGGCCTCGGCCGCAGCAGCGAAGAAATGCAGTGGGACCTCGACTACCTGCTGCAACTGTGGACCGCCATCAAAGAAGCCTCGCTGGATCGTTCCGCGCCGTTCCTGATCTACCAGGAAAGCAACGTGATCATCCGCGCGATCCGCGACTACCTGCGCCAGGACATCGGCGAAGTGCTGATCGACAGCGTTGAAGCCCAGGACGAAGCCCTGACTTTCATCCGCCAGGTGATGCCGCAGTACGCCAGCAAGATCAAGCTGTACGAAGACAGCGTGCCGCTGTTCAACCGTTTCCAGATCGAAAGCCAGATCGAAACCGCTTTCCAGCGCGTCGTCGAACTGCCTTCCGGCGGCTCCATCGTGATCGATCCGACCGAGGCCCTGGTGTCCATCGACATCAACTCGGCACGCGCCACCAAAGGCAGCGACATCGAAGAAACCGCGCTGCAGACCAACCTTGAAGCCGCCGAAGAAATCGCCCGTCAGTTGCGCCTGCGCGACATCGGCGGCCTGATCGTCATCGACTTCATCGACATGACCCCTGCCAAGAACCAGCGCGCCGTGGAAGAGAAAGTCCGCGAATGCCTGGAAGCCGATCGCGCTCGCGTGCAAGTCGGTCGCATCTCGCGCTTCGGCCTGCTGGAAATGTCTCGTCAGCGCCTGCGTCCGTCCCTGGGCGAAAGCAGCGGCATCGTTTGCCCACGTTGCAACGGCACCGGCATCATCCGTGACGTTGAATCGCTGTCCCTGGCGATCCTGCGCCTGATCGAAGAAGAAGCCCTGAAAGACCGTACCGCCGAAGTTCGTGCCCAAGTGCCGATCCCGGTCGCTGCGTTCCTGCTCAACGAAAAACGCAACTCGATCACCAAGATCGAACTGCGCACCCGTGCCCGCATCGTCATCCTGCCGAACGATCACCTCGAAACGCCGCACTTCGAAGTGCAGCGTCTGCGTGATGACAGCCCGGAAGCCGCGACCAACCAGTCCAGCTACGAAATCGCCGCTGCCGCTGCCGAAGTCGAAGAAGTCCAGCCAGCGGCAGCGACCCGCACCCTGGTTCGCCAGGAAGCCGCGGTCAAGACCGCTCCGGCCCGCGCCAACGCTCCGGTTCCAACCGAAGTGGCCGCCCCGGCCCCTGCACCGGTCGCCGTACCGGAGCCAAGCCTGTTCAAAGGCCTGGTGAAGTCGCTGGTCAGCCTGTTCGCCACCAAGCAAGAGCCTGCGGCTCCGGCCGTGGTTGAAAAACCTGCGACCACCGAGCGTCCGGCCCGTAACGAAGAGCGTCGCAACGGTCGCCAGCAAAGCCGCAACCGTAACGGTCGCCGCGATGAAGAGCGCAAACCTCGCGAAGAACGTGCACCGCGTGAAGAACGCGCCCCACGTGAACCGCGTGAAGAGCGTCAGCCACGCGAAGTGCGCGAGCCTCGCGAGACCCGCGAAGAAACCCCGGCCGTAGCCGTAGCCCGCGAAGAACGCGCACCACGCGCGCCTCGTGAAGAACGTGCACCACGTGCCCCACGTGAAGATCGCAAGCCACGTGGCGAGCGTGAAGAACGCGTACGTGAACTGCGCGAGCCGCTGGATGCCGCTCCGGCCGCTGCCGCCGCTGCTGTTGCCGTTGCTGCTACCGCCGAAGAACGTCCAGCTCGCCAGCCACGTGAAGAACGTGCTCCACGCCCACCGCGTGAAGAGCGTCAGCCACGTGCCGAGCAAGCTGCCGCCGCCGTCGCCGAAGACGAAGAACTGACGACCAACGAAGAGCACCTGCAGGAAGATGGTCAGGAAGGCGCCGAAGGCGATCGTCCGCGCCGCCGTTCCCGTGGCCAGCGTCGTCGCAGCAACCGTCGCGAGCGTCAGCGTGATGCCAACGGCAACGTGATCGAAGGTTCGGAAGAATCCGAGTCCGGCGAAAACGCCGAAGCACCAAGCACTGCCGACCTGGCCGCTGGCCTGGCTGTCACCGCTGCCGTTGCCAGCAGCGTGATCAGCGCTCCGGCTGAAGCGCAAGCCAACGTGCAAGCCGAACGCGCCACTGCCGCCACCCTGGAAACTGCTCCAGTCGAAGCGCCAGTCGTTGAAGCGACCACACCGGTTGAAGTGACCGCCTCGCCGGAAATCGAAGTGGCGCCTGCGGTAGAAGCCCAGCCTGTCGTTGAAGTAGCTGCCGAGCCAGCCACGGTGGTTGAAGCGCCAGCCGTGGTATCAGAAGCGGTTGTTGAAACCGTGACTGAAACCGTGCGTGAAGTTCGCGAAGAGCAAACGGCCTTCAACTGGGTCGCCGAGCCAGCTGTCGCTGAAACACCAGCGCCAGCCGCCGAGGCCGAAGTGGCGCAAGCCATGGTTTCCGAGCCAGTGGTTGCTGCCGCAGAACCAGCTCCAGCACCGGCGGTTGAAGCGCCGGTTGTTGAAGCTCCCGTTGTTGCTGAAGCGCCTGCTCCAGTCGTTGAGGAAGTTTCCGCCAGCGCCCTGACGCCAAGTGGCCGTGCACCTAACGACCCACGTGAAGTGCGTCGTCGCAAGCGTGAAGCCGAGCGTCTGCAGAAAGAAGCCGAACTGGCCGCCGCTGCGGCTCCGGTTGAAGCGGTTGTCGCTGCCGAACCTGTTGTTGCTGAAGTGGCTGCCGAGCCGGTTGAGTCGGTGATCCACGAAGCACCGCGCTCCGTTCAGGAAGCGGTAGAGCAACACGAGCAAGCCCTGGAAAAAGAACACGAGCCTAAACCCCTCGTCTGATTCCATCGGCCACTAAAAAGCCCCGCCTGGTGATCCCAGGCGGGGCTTTTTTATATCCGGACTTCACAACAATCCATTGTAGGAGCGAGCCTGCTCGCGATGGCGGTGCATCTCTGCTGGATGCCAGATCGCTATCGCGAGCAGGCTCGCTCCTACAGGGGATCCAAGTTGATCTGAAGATCTATGCAGGGTTGAAAATCAATGACTGAGGCACATCCACATCCCACACCACACCGGGATCATCCACGATCACTTCAACCACCCGCCCTTGGGCGAACAACGATTTGGCGCCCCGATCCCCCGATAACTCCATCAACCCCGCTGCGAAGTTCCGTCCGAACCCGACCGGGTGCCCGTACTCACCGCTCTGCACAGGCACGCTGATACGGTCATCGCCAATACCCGCCACCACTTGCTCGATACTGGATGGCAGGATGAACGGCATGTCCCCCAGCACCATCAACCAGCCATCGAGTTGCTGGCAGGCAGTCACGCCCGCGGCAATGCTGTCGCCCATGCCCGTCGACTCGATCATCACGATTTCGCAACCATAGGCCTGGGCCATGCGGATCACTTGCGGGCGGTCAGCCGTGGTCACCAGTACCCGTTTATCCAATGCAGCCGGCAAGTTGACCAAGGTTTGCTCGATGACAGACCGGACCGCGCCATCGCGCCCCGTGCAATCGGCCAGCAACTTGTCTTTGTCGGCACCCGCCACCTGACGAAACCGGCTGCCCAGTCCCGCCGCCAACACAATGACGCCGATGGATTCGCTCATACAGGCTCCTGCAGGGTTTTCTTCTGTTTCAGTTCGACCCCATTCTTGATCGCCACGATCTCCGCCATCAACGACAAGGCAATTTCCGCGGGATTATGGCTGCCGATGTGCAAACCGATCGGCCCATGCAAACGGTCAATCGCCGTGGGCGACAGTCCCAGTTGCGCCAGGTTTTCCCGGCGTTTGAGGCTGTTGACCCGCGAGCCCAGCGCGCCGACGTAAAACGCCTTGGAGTCCAGGGCCGTGAGCAGCGCCATGTCGTCCAGGCGCGGATCATGGGTCAGGGCCACGATGGCCGTGCGCTCATCGGTCTGGATGTTGAGTACCGCTTCATCCGGCATGCCCGAGACGAATCGGCCATGTTGCTCTTCCCAGCCGTAGACGAACTCGCTGCGCGGATCGCAAATCAGCACCTCGAAATCCAGCAGGCGAGCCATTTCCGCGACATAGCGAGACAACTGCCCGGCGCCAATCAGCAGCAAACGCCAGCGCGGGCCGTAGATTGCACGCAGCACCTGGCCGTCGAACGTCAGCACATCCGCCTTGCCGGCCGCCTGCAACAGCACTACGCCGGTGGCCAGGTTCAGTTCACGCGCCACAATTTTATGGGCCTCGCAGCGAGCGAGCAATTGCTCGACCCAGTCCCCGTCGTCGATACGCTCCTCGGTCAAGCGCAAGGTCCCGCCGCAGGGCAAGCCGAAACGTGCGGCTTCCTCGCGGGTCACCCCATAAGTGATCAACTGCACCGGCGGCCCATCCAGCGCCAGTCGGCCGTCGTGCAAACGGGCAATCAGGTCATCTTCGACACACCCGCCGGAGACCGAGCCAATCACCATGCCGTCTTCGCGCAACGCCAGCATGGCGCCGGGCGCCCTGGGCGCGGTGCCCCAGGTTTCGACCACGCTGTACAGCACGACCCGCTGCCCGGCGCGCTGCCATTGCAACACGCTGCGCAGGACATTCAGATCGGCGCTGTCCATCAGGCCCCGGCCTTCTGCCAATCCGACAGCTGATAACGCACCGGCAGGCTGCGGATGCGCTTGCCGGTGGCGGCGAAGATCGCGTTGCACAACGCCGGCGCGATCGGTGGCACGCCCGGTTCACCAACACCGCCCAACGGAACGTTGCCAGGCGGGGTCACCAGGTGCACGGCAACTTCTTTCGGCGCCAGGGACATGCGCGCCACTTCGTACATGTGGAAGTTATCCTGCTGCACCTTGCCGTCCTTAAAGCTGATTTCCCCCAACACCGCGTTGCCCAGGCCCATGACGCAGGCGCCTTCGAACTGCGCGCGAATCCGCTCGGGGTTGATCTGCGGCCCGCAATCGACAGCGATGTCAGCCTTGTGCACCAGCAGCGTACCGTCGTCTTTCACTTCGACCTCGATCACCGCCGCCACATACGTCACGAAGCTGTAATGCACCGCCAGGCCCAGCCCGCGCCCCTTGGGCAGCTCACGGCCCCACCCGGCGGCCTTGGCCGCAGTTTCCAGCACCGTGCGCAGTCGCCCGGTGTCGATGGGATAACGCTCGGGAGATTCGCCGTAATTCCACTCTTCACTCAAGGTGCGGGGATCGATCTGACGGTCCGGGCCGAGCAATTTGATCTGATACTTCAGCGGATCTTCCCCGGCCTTGTGCGCCAATTCATCAATAAAACTCTGGATCGCGAAGCCATGGGGAATGTTCGACACCGAGCGATACCAGCCGACCCGGGTGTGCACCGTGGCCTCGGGGTTTTCCAGGCGAATGTTGGGGATGGCATAGGCCATGTTGGTGAAGCCCATGCCCAGTTCGAACGCAGCCTCATGGTTCATGCCCGGCGCAAACAACGCGGTAATGCTCGGCGCCACCGTGCGGTGCAGCCAGGCGGACGGCAGGCCATCCTTGTTCAGGCCGGCCTTGAGGTATTCGGCCGACACGGTGTGGAAGTAGGAACAATGGATGTCGTCTTCGCGGGTCCATTGCACGCGCAGCGCTTTGCCGGGGAATTCCTTGGCGAGAATGGCCGCTTCGATGATGAAGTCAGGTTTAGACTTGCGCCCGAACCCACCACCGAGCAGCGTCACATTGAAGGTGACGTTGTCGAACGGCAGGCCCAGTCGTTCAGCGATCCGTTCGCGGGTGACCTGCGGCGCCTGGCTTGGCCCCCAGGCCTCGCACGTACCATTCTTGAACCTGGCGATCGCGACCATCGGTTCCATCGGCGACTGCGACAAATGTGGCAAGTAGTAAGAGGCCTCCAGCGTACTGTCGGCGCTGGTCAGGGCCTCGTCGATGTTGCCGGTGTTGCGCACCACTTTGCCGGGCTTGAGCGAGGCGGCTTCGAGTTCTTTGCGATAGGCAATCGAGTCGTAGCTGGCATTGGGGCCGTCGTCCCACTCGATGTTCAGCGCCTCACGGCCCTTGATCGCCGCCCAGGTGTTGCTCGCCACCACGGCGATGCCGCCCAAGGGCTGGAATTCCGAGGGCAACGGACGGCTCTCGATCTGTAGCACCTTGACCACGCCGGGGACTTTCATCGCCGCGCTGCCATCGAAACTCTTGACCTTGCCGCCATACACCGCCGGCCGGGCGATGGTGGCGTAGAGCATGCCGTCGAAATGCACGTCGGCGCCGTACACTGCGCGACCGTTGACGATGTCGTCACCGTCAATGGCCTTGGTGCCTTCCTTGCCGATGTAGCGGAACTCGGAAGGCTGCTTGAGCCTCAGGCTGTCACGCGCCGGCACGGCCAAAGCACCGGCAGCGGCGGCCAGCGCGCCATAGCCCAGTTCTCGGCCCGACGGTTTATGAATGACTTTATGCCGTTGCGCATGGCACTCGCCGACCGACACTTTCCACTGGTCAGCAGCGGCTTGTTCGAGCATCGCACGCGCAGCGGCCCCGCAACGGCGCATCGGCTCGTACCAATGACGCATGCTGCGCGAGCCGTCGGTGTCCTGGTTGCCGAAGCGTACTTCATCGCCCGGCGCCTGCTGCACCTTGACCATCGCCCAGTCGGCTTCCAGCTCATCGGCCACCACCATGGTCAGGCTGGTGCGCACGCCCTGGCCCATCTCCGAGCGATTGCAGATCACAGTCACGGTGCCATCGGTGGCGATGCTCACATAGACTTTCGGATCATCGACCCAGCCGTGAGGCATGCCGTCGGCGCCGAACTTCTTCTCTTCGGCAAAGGCGTCTTGCCAACCCCAGCTCGCCGCCACGACCAGTGCACTGGTCGCGCCAACCCCTTTGAGGAAGCCGCGACGGCTGAGCTGGCTCAGGTTAGTCAGGGCGAAATCATTCGGTAAGCGGCTCATGCCTTGGCCTCCTTCAGGTGCGTGGAGGCCTGGCGGATTGCGGTCTTGATGCGGTTGTAGGTGCCGCAACGGCAAATGTTGCCGACCATCGCTTCTTCGATCTGCTCGTCGCTGGGATTTGGATTGGTCTTGAGCAGTGCCGTCGCCGACATGATCTGCCCGCCCTGGCAGAAGCCGCATTGGGCGACCGCCGTGTCGAGCCAGGCTTGCTGGACGATCTGACCGATCGGGTCGGCGTGCAGGTTGTCGATGGTGCTGACATTCTGCCCCACGACCGAGCCGATAGGCGTGATGCAACTACGGGCCGGCGCCCCTTCTATATGAATGGTGCAGGCCCCGCACAGGCCCATGCCGCAGCCAAATTTGGTGCCGTTGTAACCGGCCACATCGCGGATTGCCCAGAGCAGCGGCATGTCCTCGGTGACGTCGAGTGAGTGGTCTTGGCCATTGAGTTTCAGGTTAATCATGGGCACGCCCGCATGGATCTTCAGTGATGGGGTCGAGCAATCTGCCGCTGGATCTCGGTGGGCCACACGCAGATCGGCTCAGGCTAATGGGCTCTCTTGTACGGACGCAAAGCGTCTGCACCGGGCCTTTGGTGAAGCAAGTGAGTGCATCGTTAGTTGGCTAAGTTAACCAGGCATTAACAAAAAAGCCCTGCACGACAAACATCGTGCAGGGCTTTTCGATGTGTCTTGAAAGCTTAGCTCAATACCGGTTGGGCTCCATTTCCAGCTCGACCTGGAAACGCTCGGCGATGTCTTTCTGGATACGTTGCGCAAGGTCAAGCAATTGCAGGCCGCTCGCGCTCCCGTAATTGACCAGTACCAGCGCCTGCAACGTATGCACGCCAGCGTCCGCTTCGCGAAACCCCTTCCACCCTGCCCGCTCGATCAACCAACCCGCCGCCAGCTTCATCTGCCCGTCGGGTTGCGCGTAAGCCACCAGGTCCGGGTATTCGCCCTTGAGCCGTGCAGCCAGCGCCGCCGACACCAAGGGGTTCTTGAAGAAACTGCCGGCATTGCCAAGCACGGCCGGGTCCGGCAACTTTTCATTGCGGATGCTGCAAATGGCCTGGCTGACATCGCTGGCGGTCGGATGCTCGATGCCTTGCTCGGTCAGGCGCTGACGCACCGGGCCGTATTCCAGGTGCAAATGCGCGACGCGGTCGAGGGTGAATCGCACGCGCAGGATCAACCAACGCCCCGGCGCCTGCTTGAACAGGCTGTCGCGGTAAGCGAAGTTGCACGCTTGCAACGTGAAGTCGCGCAATTCACCAGTCTGGCGGTCGAGGGCGGTGAGCCCGGCGAACACATCCTTGATCTCGACCCCATAGGCGCCGATGTTCTGCATCGGTGCGGCGCCGACAGTGCCGGGAATCAGGCTGAGGTTTTCCAGGCCGGACAGCCCCAGGGCCAGTGTGTGTTGCACGAACGGATGCCAGGGCTCACCCGCTTCGGCCTCGATCACCACCTTGCTGCCGTCATCGCTCAACACGCGAATGCCGCGGGTGGCCATGCGCAGCACCAGTGAATCGATATCCGCCGTCAGCAACAGGTTGCTGCCGCCACCGATCACCAGCACCGGGACCTTGTGTTCAAGACCATAAGCCAGGGCATCGCGCACATCAGCGTCGCTGTGGGCCTCGGCAAACAGCCGGGCCCGGACGTCGACGCCAAAGCTGTTGAACGGCTTGAGCGACACCTGCGATTGAACCTGCAAACTCATAACCGTCCCTTCAATTCGATCACCAGCAAATCACTGGCGCGCTCGATCAGGTCCAGCACCTGCTCGAAGCCTTGCTCACCGTCGTAGTACGGATCGGGCACTTCATCGACCTGCGCCTCGTAGCGACGCAGGAACAAGTCCAGCTCGGCCTTGCCCTTGGCCGGTTGCAAGGCCCTGAGGTTGCGCAGGTTGTTGTTGTCCATCGCCAGGATCAGATCGTAGGTGGCGAAATCGGCGCGGCTGACTTGCTGGGCGCGCTGGGCCGACAAGTCATAACCACGCCGCTTGGCCGCCGCCTGGCTGCGCTTGTCCGGCGCCTTGCCGACGTGCCAGTCGCCGGTGCCGGCGGAGGCCACTTCAACCTGGTCGGCCAGGCCGGCCTCGCGCAGTTTATGGCGCAGTACGCCTTCGGCCGTGGGTGAACGGCAGATATTGCCCAGGCAGACAAACAGGACCCGCATCACGCCTCCAGCAGGCGACGAACGCGCTCAAGGTCTTCAGCGGTGTCGACACCGGCTGGCGGTGCGATCAGCGCATCGGCGACGTGAATCCGCACGCCGTGCCACAGGGCACGCAACTGTTCCAGGCACTCGGTGTTTTCCAGCCAGCAGGGGCCCCAGCTGACGAAGTCCTGGAGGAACCCGGCGCGGTAGGCATAGATGCCGATGTGGCGACGGTACGGCACGCCTTCGGGCAACTGCTCACGGTTCACGGCGAACGCATCCCGCGCCCACGGCAAGGTGGAGCGGCTGAACGTCAGCGCGAGGCCATTGAGGTCGCTGACAACCTTGACCACATTAGTGTTGAACAGGCTTTCCACGTCTTCGATCGGCTCGGCCAGGGTGGCCATGCGCGCTTCGGTATGGGCAGCCAGGTTGGCAGCCACCTGGTCGATCACGCTCGGCGGGATCAGGGGCTCGTCGCCCTGCACGTTGACCACGATGGCGTCGGGGGCCAGGCCCAGCTTCATCGCGACTTCGGCCAGGCGATCAGTACCGGAGTTGTGGTCTTCGCGGGTCAGCACCACTTCAGCGCCGAAGCCCTTGCAGGCCTCGATGATGCGCGCATCGTCGGTGGCGACGACCACACGCTCGGCACTGCTTTTGCTCGCCTGTTCCCAGACGTGCTGGATCATTGGCTTGCCGGCGATCAGCAGCAGCGGCTTGCCCGGCAAGCGGGTGGAGGCGAAACGCGACGGAATGACAACGGTGAAGGCGGTGGTCATTTGTCCAGGCGCTCATCGGTGGTCAGGGTACGCGCTTCGGATTCGAGCATCACCGGGATGCCATCGCGAATCGGGTAGGCCAGGCCTGCACCCTTGCTGATCAGTTCGGTCTTGTCGGCGCTGAGCTTGAGCGGGCCTTTGCAGACCGGGCAAGCGAGGATGTCGAGCAATTTGGTGTCCATGAACATTCCCTGGAAAAAACGGATTTAAGGCAACAAACGAGCGGGCAGCAGGCGCATCAACTGGGTGTCGAACCAGGCCACGAAGGCCGGTGACGGCACCGCATCAACTGCCAGGTACCACCAATCGGCGGCAGCAAAGGCGCGGCACTTCACCGCGTCCTTTTCCGTCATTACCAGTGGCAAAGACGGCGTGAAATTCAAGGCCTCCACGCTGTATTCGGCGTGGTCGGCAAACGCATGCGGGACAGGCTGCCAGTGTAGCGTTTCGAGGGTGTTGAAGAAACGCCGGGGATTGCCGATACCGGCCACCGCATGCACGGACTGGCCTGAACTGAAGTGATCGAGGGGACGTCGTTCGCCGCTGCGCAGGTTGACCAGCGCGGTGGGCTGCAATTGAAAGGCGAAACCGTCTTCGCGGTCAACCGTCGCGCCGTTGTAGAGCACGGCGTCGACGCTTTGCAGACGCTCGACCGGTTCGCGCAATGGCCCGGCGGGCAGGCATCGGCGATTGCCCAGGCCGCGGGCGGCGTCGATCAGCACCAGTTCCAGGTCGCGGGCCAGGCGGTAATGCTGCATGCCATCGTCAGAGAGGATCAGGTCCAGCGGTTCACTGGCGAGCAGAGCCTTGACGGCGCTGCTACGGTTGGGGTCGATCATCAGCGGCACGTCCGTGCGCTGGACGATCAGCAATGGCTCGTCACCGGCAATCTCGGCGCTCTGCTCGGCCTCGACCCGCCACGGCAATTGCGGCGGCTTGGCGCCATAACCGCGGCTGACCACGCCGACCCGCAGGCCGCTGCGCTGGCAATGTTCGATCATCCACAGGATCAGCGGCGTCTTGCCGGTGCCACCGACGGTAATGTTGCCGACCACGATCAGCGGCACCGGCGGCTGATAGATCTCGCCCTCACCCGCCAGGAAGCGCTTGCGCTTGTTCATGACCACGCGCCGGTACAACCACTCCAGCGGCTGCAACAACTTCAGGGCCGGATGACCGTCATACCACGCGGCGAGCAATCGATCGGACATGGCCATCAGGGCGCGGAAGGCGCCGCCTCGATGGTGGTCATGCGCAGGTGGCTGAAACCGAGCTTGCCCGCTGCATCCATGGCTGTCACCACAGACTGATGCTGGGTCTTGCCATCAGCACTGATGGATAGCGGCCGGTTGGTGTCGCCGTTGGATTCTTTTTGCAGGGCATCCATCAGCGAGGCGAGGTCGCTTTTCGGCAGGATCTTGTTATTCACCGAATACACGCCATCGGCACTGATGGCGATGTCCAGAGACTTGGCCTGATCGTCAGCGGGCGTGCCGCTGACCGCTTCCGGCAGATCGACGCGTAGCTGGGTTTCACGGGTGAAGGTGGTGGTCACGACAAAAAACAGCAGCAGGATGAACACCACGTCGATCAGTGACGCGAGGTTGATGTCCACCGTTTCCCGTGGCTTGCGGCGGAATTTCACGCTTTGCTCCCGGACAGGTCCACATCACGGTCACCCTGCACCACCTCAACCAGCTTGATCGCCTCCTGCTCCATGCCCACCACCAGTTCATCGATGCGGCGTTGCAGGAATCGGTGGAAGAACACCGACGGGATACCCACCATCAGGCCCGCAGCCGTGGTGATCAGGGCCTTGGAAATACCACCGGCCAGTACCGAGGCGTTGGTGGTCATGCCACTGCCGGTGAACGCGCTGAAAATATCAATCATGCCCAGAACCGTACCCAGCAAGCCCAGCAAAGGCGCCATGGCGGCGATGGTGCCGAGGGCATTGACGTAGCGTTCGAGCTCATGAATAACCCGTTGCGCAGCCTCTTCGATACACTCTTTCATGATCTCGCGACCATGTTTGGAGTTGGCCAGGCCCGCGGCCAGGATCTCGCCCAACGGCGAATTGGCGCGCAGTTCCTTGAGTTTGTCTTTATTGAGTTGCTTGTCCTTGATCCAGACCCAGACCTGCCCAAGCAAGTGTTCCGGGGTCACGCGACTGGCGCGCAGCGTCCACAGTCGCTCGGCGACGATCGCCATGGCCACGATGGAACTCAGAATGATCGGCAGCATCATCCAGCCGCCGGATTTGACCAATTCCCACACAGTGACAGTCCCCTCGAAAAAGTGCGCCACTCTAACATAGGGGTTGCGCACACCGAAGACCGGGTTGGCGCATCCGGTCGGCGATTGATAACCCTCGATTATGGGTCAAAGCGCGGCGGATCGCGCCAGAAACGCCGTTCCTGACGCATCGTCCACGGCGCTTCAAAGCGCCCCAATTGCAGACGAATGGCACCCTGTTCGGCGCTGTCGTAGATCACCGTGCCGCGTTTTTGATAACGCGCGATCACCGTCGGATGCGGGTGCCCAAACGCATTGCCCTGGCCCCGGGAGATCAGCACCGCCTTGGGTTGCAGGCCATTGAGCAAGGCCATCGACGACGAACTGCGGCTGCCATGATGCGGCGCCGCCAGCCAGTCGGTGGGCACCGCCAACGGACTGTCGAGCAGCGCCCGTTCGGCGGCGGTATCGATGTCGCCGGTCAACAGCAGACGCTCGCCGCCGGCCTCGATCTGCAACACGCAGGAGGTCTGGTTGCGGTCGCTGGCCGACGACCATTGCCACAATCGGAACTGCACGCCATCCCAGCTCCATTGACGGCCGCTTTCGCACGCTTGCGCCTGCAATTCGGCCGGCAGCCCCAGGGGATCGCCACTCAGCACGTCTGTTACGGGCAGCCCCTTGACCACGGCGCGCGCACCACCGGCATGATCGGCGTCGGCGTGGCTGATCAGCAGCAGGTCGAGGTGGTCGACCCCGAGTTTGCGCAAGGTCGGCAGCACCACGCGTTCGCCCAGGTCGAAGTCGCCAAAGCGCGGGCCGGTGTCGTACAACAGCGTGTGATGGCGGGTGCGCACCAACACCGCCAGGCCCTGGCCGACATCGAGTTGCCAGATGTCGGCGATGCCTGCGGGCAACGTCGGGCGCGGAGCAAAGGCCAGCAGCAACAGCAATGGCCAACCCAACGGACGCAACGGCACGCCGCGCGGCAACATCACCAGCACCGCACCCAGCGCGGCCAGCCCCGTTACCCATAACGGGAGTGCCATGGGTAGCCAAGCTGGCATCAGGCCCGCCACCCATGCCAGCCCGCGGAACAGCCAGTCGATCAAGCCACCGGCCAGCCACAGCAGGCCGTCACCGACCAACGGCACCGGCAACAACACAGTGCCCAGCAATGCCGGCGGCAAGACCAACAGGCTGATCCATGGCACCGCCAGCAGATTAGCCACGGGACCGCTGAGACTGATCGGCAGCCCCAGCACCAGCAACAACGGACACAAACCGACGGCAATCATCCATTGCGAACGGGTCCAGGCCTGCCACCAACGCCAGGGTCCCAAACGGCCGCCCAAGGTGAAAATCAACACCGCGACTGCCGCAAAAGACAGCCAGAATCCCGGTTGCAGGCTCGCCAACGGGTCGAGCAATAACACGCCATTGAGCGCCAGCAACAGCGGCCACCACGCGCCGAGATGGCGAAAGCGCAGACGCCACAACAGCACCAGGCCGATCATCAGGCAGGCCCGGCGCACCGGCACGTCAAAACCGGCGAGCATTCCATATCCGAGGGCCGCCGCGAATGCCAGGCCACAGGCCCACGGCAGCCACGGCAGACGGCCGGGCCACAGCCCATAGCGCGCCAAGCCTGCGATCAGCAGGTACACAACACCGGCCAACAATCCGATGTGCTGCCCGGATATCACCATCAGATGGACGGTGCCGGTGTCTTGCAATACCTGCCATTCTTCACGGCTGAGCCCCGCTCCGTCGCCCAGCACCAGCGCAGTCAAGGCGCCGGTCCTGCCTTCGGCATCCGCAGCCTGCAATCGGCGACGGATGCTGTCGCGCCAGGCCCAACTGGCTTCGGACAGCCGTTCGCCAGCCTTCACCGTCCCAGTGGCGCCAATGCGTTGTGCCAGCAACCACGCCTCGTAGTCGAAGGCATGCGGGTTGAGCAGGCCGACCGGGCGCTTGAATTTGACCGCCAGTCGCCAGCGTTCGCCGCTGCTCACCGGCGGCCCGTCGAACCATGCAAGACGCAGTTGACGGGGCAACCGGGCGCGTCGGGATTGGGGTTCGCTCAGCTCGAAACGCACCACACCTTCACCCTGCTGCGGCAAGCCGGTCACACGCCCCTCGACCCAGCGGGTTTCACCGTCCAGCCTCGGTGCCAGGCGCTCATCCAGCGCCCACTGCGCATTCGCACCCGCCCAACTCAAGCCAAACAGGTAAAACGCCACGGGATAGGCCCGGAACGGCAAAATCATCAAACCCGCCACCGGCAGCGCCAACCACCACCAGACCGGCGGTAATGCCGGTAAAAAACGCAGGGTCAGCAGACCCAACGCCAGCGCGATCATCCCTGTGCGCATACGCCCGTCCTTGAGAGTTCCCTTCAAGGCTTAGCCCGCTCGTCGCACTGGCGTCGTTAATAATTGTCACAAAGTCTGAATGGGCAGTTCATGGAATCCAGACATACTTGCCGCCCTGACCGAGCGAGAAGCCTTATGCCCCGGCGCTTATTCAAACGTTACATGCCAGACCCGTTGAGCATCAGGGAACACAAATCCTTACGCTTTCTCGGCACGCTGCTGCATGACCCGAACCTGTGGCACCTCAACCGCCACTCCGTTGCCCGTGCCATGGCGGTGGGATTGTTCGCGGCGTTCCTGCCGATTCCACTGCAAATGCTGTTGGCGGCCATCCTCTCGATCATTGTGCGCGGCAACATGCCGATTGCCGTGAGCCTGGTCTGGCTGACCAACCCGATCACCATGCCCGCTGTGTTCTTCTGCACTTACCAGACCGGGGCGTGGCTGATGGACGTCCCAGCCCGGCAATTGCCGGACTCGCTGTCCTGGGAATGGGTCAAGGGCGAAATCTCGACCTTGTGGCAACCGTTTTTGCTGGGCTCGGTGGTGACGGGGCTGGCGCTCGGGGCGCTGGCCTACTTCATGGTGATGGGATATTGGCGCTGGTGGGTGGCGCGGCAATGGAAGCGGCGCAAGAAGAACCGGATGTGAGCATGCAAAACGGCCTCCGCTTGGGAGGCCGTTTTTTGGGTGCCTGGACTAACGCCTACGTACTGTAGGAACTGGCTTGCCAGCGAAGGCATATGTTCTGCCAACATCTTTATCGGCTGATCGGTCGCTTTCGCTGGCAAGCCAGCGCCTACATGGGTTTGTGGCGTGTCAGGTACGCATCCCGCGGCCGCTGACCAGCAATCGTGCGCAACCGAAATACAGCACCAGGGTGGCCACCAGCATGAAGGTAATCGCAATGCTGATGCGGATGTCCGACACGCCGAGAATACCGTAGCGGAACGCGTTGACCATGTGCAGCACCGGGTTGGCCAAAGACACGGTTTGCCAGAACGGTGGCAGCAAGGTGATCGAGTAGAACACCCCGCCCAGGTACGTCAGCGGCGTCAGCACGAAGGTCGGGATGATCGAGATGTCATCGAAGTTGCGTGCAAACACGGCGTTGATGAAGCCCAGCAGCGAGAAGATCGTCGCGGTCAGTACCACCACCAGGATGGTCACGCCCAGGTGATGCACCTGCAAGTGAGTGAAGAACAACGACAGCAACGTGACGATGATCCCCACCATCAAGCCGCGCAGTACGCCGCCCAGTGTGTAGCCGATCAGGATGGTGTGCGGTGACAACGGCGAGACCATCAATTCTTCGATGGAGCGCTGGAACTTGCTGCCGAAGAAGCTCGACACCACGTTGCCGTAGGAGTTAGTGATCACCGACATCATGATCAGCCCCGGTACGATGTACTCCATGTAGGTGAAGCCACCCATGTCGCCGATTTGCCGGCCGATCAGGTTACCGAAGATCACGAAGTAGAGGACCATGGTGATCGCTGGCGGCAGCAGGGTCTGCGGCCAGATCCGGGTGAAACGCCGGACTTCACGGTAAACGATGGTGTTGAGGGCAACGAGGTTGGGGCGCAGCTCGGAACTCATACCGCCACCTTCGACAGATTTTTCTCCACCAGAGACACGAACAACTCCTCGAGGCGATTGGTTTTGTTACGCAGGCTCAGCACTTCGATGTTCTGCTGCGCCAATTGGGTGAACAGCGCGGTGATGCCCATGGACTTGTCGACCTGGACTTCCAGGGTGTGACCGTCGATCAACCGGGACGGGTAGCCGAGCAGTTGTGGCGCGGCTGGCAAATCGCCCTTGAGGTCAAGCAGGAACGTCTCGACATGCAGTTGGCTGAGTAACTGGCGCATGCTGGTGTTCTCGACGATGGTGCCGTGGTCGATGATGCCGATGTTGCGGCACAACTGCTCGGCCTCTTCCAGATAATGGGTGGTGAGGATGATCGTGATGCCTTTCTGGTTGAGCTCGGTGAGGAAGCTCCACATCGAGCGACGCAGCTCGATGTCCACCCCCGCCGTCGGTTCGTCGAGGATCAGCAGGCGCGGTTCATGCACCAGTGCGCGGGCAATCATCAGGCGACGCTTCATGCCGCCGGACAGCGAACGCGATGGCACGTCCTTCTTGTCCCACAGGCCGAGCTGGGTCAGGTACTGTTCGGCGCGCTCCTTGGCGATTTTCGGCGGGATGCCGTAGTAACCGGCCTGGGTCACGACAATGTCGAACGTCTTTTCGAACTGGTTGAAGTTGAATTCCTGAGGCACGACGCCGATGGAGCGCTTGAGCTGTGCAGGATTCTTGTCCAAGTCGTGACCGAAGATATTCACCGTGCCGCTGGTCTTGTTCACCAGGGTCGAGAGAATGCCGATGGTCGTGGATTTGCCGGCGCCGTTAGGGCCGAGCAAGGCGAAAAAATCACCTTCGGCGACATCCAGATCGATACCACTCAGGGCCTGGAAACCGTTGCCGTAGGTTTTGGTTAGCTGCCGGATGGACAGAGCGGAACTCATATCGGATTTACGCACCAAGAAGGGAGGAAAGGGATCAATATGGGCGGCGGCGAACAATACAACCGCAGCGAATTGGCACAATGGTGCTTGTCGCCGCCACACAAGTACAGTCAAGCGTGTCGATAGTGAGTATTAAGTCAACGCGGTCATGACCGCCTTCTGATACGCCGGACGCTGTTTCAGCCGTGCGTACCAAGCCTGCAGATGAGGGTGGGGCGCACGCTCGATCGGCATCTCGAACCAGGCATAAATGAAACTGCCCAGGGGAATATCGCCCATGCCGATCTCGGCGCCGGACAGGTAAGGCGTGTGTGCCAAGGCTTGATCGACCATCGCCAGCAGCGTGTCGCATTCCTTGATCGCCGCCTTGATGGCGGGCCAGTCCTGTTGGTCGGCCGGGGTGCGCAAGACGCCCCAGAACACGGTGCGGAACGGGCCGGCAAAGCTTGAGGTGGTCCAGTCCATCCACTTGTCGGCCGTGGCGCGGACCTGTGGGTTTTTCGGGTACCAGGGCGTGCCTTCGGCATGCAGGGCCATCAGGTACCGCACGATGGCATTGGATTCCCACAGCACGAAGCCATCGTCTTCGATCACCGGCACTCGGCCGTTGGGGTTCATCGCACGGTATTCGGGCGTATCGACGACACCAAAGGCACCACCGGCGTCGATCGCCTCGTAGGCCAGCCCCAGTTCTTCGGCGGCCCACAACGGTTTTCTGACATTCGATGAGTTTTTCCGACCCCAGATCTTCAGCATGACCGCCTCTTTTTCGATAAGTGGGCAGGCAGCATACGCCGGATCAGGCGCGACTCAAATCGCTCTGCATATCGCCCAATAGAGGTTGCAGTTGCTCGCCGAACAGGTGCGGGTAGCATTTTTCCAGGTGTTCGAAAAAAAACGCTTCCGGCACGTCGGCAAACTGGCCGTGATCGACAAGGTACTCCATCAACTTCGCGCCATCGCGGTTGAAAGGATGAAAAACGCTGTCGTTGATCCCGTCGAATTCCAGCGGCGCGACGTTGAACAGTTCACACAATTTCTGATTGAACGCCGGTGTCGCCTTGACCCAGCGATCCTGCAAATAAAACTCGGTGTAGCCATGCATGGCAAACATGTCGCTCTTGAGCAACTCAAGCAGCCGTGGCGTGGACAGATGATTGCGCACATCCGCCAGGCCGATCCGCGCCGGGATCCCGCAATGCCGCGCCGCGCCTGCCAGTAGCGTGGCCTTCGGCACGCAATAACTCTCCCCCGCCGCCAGCGCGTAACTGCCGCGCAGGGTCTGCGGGTCGCGACTGAAGGTGTACGGGTTGTAGCGCACGGCCTCACGCACGGCGTAATAGAGACTGATCGCCTGATCTTGTGGATCACGACGTGAGCCACGGTGTTTTTCGGCGAACTCCACCACGGACGGATGGTCACTATCGATGAAGCGGCCGGGACTCAGATACTCGTGCATGAGAACAATCTCCTGGGGAAGCCCCGAGTCTAGCGAGAGCTTCAGCACAGAGATAACGACATATCGGCCAAACATGGGCGCTTTGTCGCTCGCTCATTCAACGCTTTTCCCACGCGTGCAACCTGTTTGTCGCTCGAAAATCATCCGGGGTTTCCCACGAATTCAATCACATTGCGCTGACCACCCTGTTTTGCGGATGCCGTCTAAGCTCTGAGGGCTGGTCCGCCCTGGTTTCACGGAGGAATGAATATGCTGCTGTTGTGGATACTGGTTTTGCTGGTCGGGATTGCTTATTTGGCTCACCGGCGCATTGCCCCGCTGCCCATCCTGGCCATCGTCGCCGTTTATGTCGTGGCCATGGGGGCTTTCAGCCGTGCGCCGGGCTGGCTGCTACTGGTCTTGTGGATTTTGATTGCCGCTGTCGCCCTGCCCTTGGTGCTTCCCGACCTGCGCCGCAAATTGTTCAGCGCGCCGATGTTCAGCTGGTTCCAGAAAACCTTGCCGCCGATGTCGCAAACCGAACGCGATGCCATCGACGCCGGCACGGTGTGGTGGGACGGTGAATTGTTCAGCGGGCGTCCGGACTGGAACAAGCTGCTGTCCTACCCGAAAGCGCAATTGAACGAAGAGGAACAGGCGTTCATCGACGGGCCAACCGAAACCCTGTGCACCATGGTCAATGAATGGCAGCTCGGCCAGACCCTGGACCTGCCGCCCGAAGTTTGGACTTTCGTCAAGGAACACGGGTTTTTCGCCCTGATCATCCCCAAGGAGTTTGGCGGCAAGGGTTTCTCTGCCTATGCCCACTCGCAAGTGGCGATGAAACTGGCAAGCCACAGCGGCGACCTCGCCTCCACCGTGATGGTCCCCAACTCCCTCGGCCCGGCCGAACTGCTGCTGCACTACGGCACCGATGAACAACGCAATCATTACCTGCCGCGCCTGGCACGCGGCGATGACATCCCGTGCTTTGCACTCACTGGCCCCTTGGCCGGCTCCGATGCCGGCGGCATGCCGGACTCCGGGGTGATCTGCAAAGGCCAATGGGAAGGCCAGGAAGTGCTCGGCCTGCGCCTGAACTGGGAAAAGCGCTACATCACCCTCGGCCCAGTGGCCACCCTCCTCGGCCTGGCCTTCAAGGCCTACGACCCGGATCACCTGCTGGGTGACAAGGAAGACCTGGGCATCAGCCTGGCGCTGATACCGACCGACACCGCCGGAGTCGAGATCGGCCACCGCCACCTGCCGCTGGGGGCTGCCTTCATGAATGGCCCGAACTCGGGCAAGGATGTGTTCGTGCCGCTGGAGTTCCTCATCGGCGGCCAGGAGATGCTCGGTAAAGGCTGGATGATGCTGATGAACTGCCTGTCGGTCGGGCGCTCGATCTCGCTGCCGGCGGTGGGCACCGGCATGGCCAAGTTCACCAGCCTGGTGACCGGCCAATACGCACAGATTCGCGAGCAATTCAACGTGCCGATTGCCGCGTTCGAAGGGATCCAGGAGGCCATGGCGCGCATTGGCGGTAACGCCTGGATGATGGACGCCGCGCGCATGCTCACCGCCAATGCGGTTGATCTGGGCGAAAAGCCCTCGGTGCTGTCGGCGATTCTCAAGTACCACCTCACCGAGCGCGGGCGCGACTGCATCAGCGATGCGATGGACGTGCACGGCGGCAAGGCGATCATCGAAGGGCCGAACAACTACCTTGCCCGCAAATGGAAAGGTGCACCGATCTTCATCACCGTTGAAGGCGCGAACATTCTCTCGCGCAACCTGATGATCTTTGGCCAGGGCGCCATCCGCTGCCACCCCTTCGTGCTCAAGGAAATGGCCCTCGCCGGCCGCGAAGACAAGGATCAGGCACTCACCGAGTTCGATGACCTGCTCCTGCGGCACATCGGTTTTGCCGTGAGCAACGCCGCCAGCACGCTGGTGCTGAACCTCGGCTTCGGGCATTTGGAACACACCCCCGGTGACAAACTCAGTCAGGGTTATTTCCGCGCACTCAATCGCCAATCAGCGGCATTTGCCCTGCTCGCTGACCTCAGCATGATGTTGCTGGGCGGTGAACTGAAGCGCCGCGAACGTTTGTCCGCACGACTCGGCGACGTCCTGAGCAACCTGTACCTGGCGTCCGCCGCCCTAAAGCGCTACCACGATCTCGACTCACCGGAGTACATGACGCCGCTGCTGGCCTGGGCCATGGAAGAAAGCCTGGGCCAGGCCGAGCGTGCCATGGATGAACTGCTGAACAATTTCCCGAACAAGGTCGTGGGCTGCCTGCTGCGGGTGATCGTGTTCCCGTTCGGGCGCCGGCACAAAGGCCCGCCGGACAAGCTTGGGGCCGAAGTCGCTGCCTTGATCGGACGCGCCAAGGGTGATCCTGCCTTGGAAGAATTGCTGCTGGGTTGCTACCGCCCGCAATCGAACGACGATCCGGTCGGCGCATTGCAGCACGCCTGCAACCTGTTGAGCGCCGCGCAGCCTTTGCAGAAAAAGCTGCACGTGGCCGTCAAGGGCGGTCAGGTCAGGCCCGTGGCCGGTGAGTCGCTGATCGATGCAGCCCTGGAGGCCGGTGTGTTGCAGCCGGTGGAAGCACACACCCTGCGCGAAGCCGAAGCGGCCCGGCGCAAGGTGATCGATGTCGATGATTTTGACAAAGAGGCGCTGACACTGGCGGAGGGAAAAATCCGCTGATCCGTTCAAACATGTAAAAACGGGCGCGGGGGCTTTATACTCCCGCGCCCGTTTTGCTCTTGAGGACTTATCTCGTGTCCAACATCGTTGCCGACCATCTTGTTTTGCTCGACCACCTGCGCAGTATCCTGGTCGCCGTAGGTGAGGCCGATCAGGTGCCCGAAGAAAGCCATGCCTTGTTCCTGGAGCGCTTCGACGAACTGCGTGCGTTGCTGCCGGTCGATCCGATCGAAAGCCAATACCTGGGCCAGGACATCCTGTGCCAAATCATCACCCGCTACCCACAGATCGCTCATCTCGTACCGCGGGACCTGCTGTGGTACTTCGCTGGCGACTGCCTGCACTACATGCCCGATGACGAAATCGACCTGTACCAGGCGCTGGAAGAACGTCGCTTCGAAGCTGAACAGAACGACGAACCGTTCGACTGGAACCAGGAAAAACAGCTGCTGGCGTTGTCGAACCAGGACAGCAAGCACTGATCCGCGCCCCGTCGTTCAAAAGGCCCGCCAGATTTAACCCGCGGGCCTTTTTTGTGCCTTCGATTGCGTAGGAGCTGGCTTGCCAGCGAAGGCACCCCCAGCATCGCCGCAAGACTCAATGGCGCCTTCGCCGGCAAGCCGGCTCCTACAGGTGCTTGGTTCCGGGATTAAAACAGGCCGTCACTCTCCGGCAGTTCATACTCCGATGGGGACCAGCCGGGGCCATTCGACGGACCTGGTTTGCCCAGTGTCGGCTCCTTCTCCAGACACTCCACAAGGTAATCGATCAGCACCCGAAGCTTTGGCGGCAGGTACCGGGTGGGCGAATGCAAAAGCCAGGCACCGCCATGGTAAGACGCCAGGAAAGTCCAGTCCGGCAGCACCTGCACCATCAAGCCCTTCGCCAGGGCATGGCGCGCAGTGAAATACGGCAAGCTGCCAATGCCGATGTGCTGCAACACCGCGCCATACCGCACGCCAGTGTGATTGGCGGCATACCGGCCGCGCACACCAACGGTTACCGACTTGCTGCCTTTCTTGAATTTCCAGCGGGCATCGCTCGGAGTTTCACCCAGGTAGATGCAACTGTGGTTGAGCAAATCATGGGGATGCGTCGGCGTGCCGTGTTCGGCCAGGTACTGCGGCGTCGCACAAAGCAAATGGTCGATGGTCAGCAACTGCCGCCCGACCAATCCCGCCGGTGGCCGATCAGTGATGCGAATCGCCAGGTCGACATGATCGTCGATCAAATCGACCTGGCGATCCTCCAGCAACAACTCGACATCCACTTTGGGATAACGCCGCAGAAACTCCGGCATGTGCGGGTGAATCACGATCCGGCCCACGGCTTTAGGCACACTCAGGCGCACCAGGCCTTCAGGTTCATCGGTGAACTGGCCGCTGATCTCCATCACCGAGCGGGCGGCGTTGACCATTTCCTGGCAGCGCTTGAACACCTCCTCGCCACCGTCGCTCAGGCGCAATTTGCGGGTGGTCCGTTGCAACAGCCGGGTAGCCAGCGCCTTCTCCAGGCGCGAAATGCTCCGGCTAACCGCCGACGGTGAAGAGCCCAGGTGGCGCGCCGCCTCGGAGAAGCTGCCGGTCTCGACAACCTTGACGAAAATCGCCATTTCACCGAGCAGCGGCAAAGGTAGATTTATGCTCACAGCGCAACAGTCCTTTGATGGTTGGCTGGATTATCACGCATTTACAGGATTCCTATAATAAAAAAGAGAAATCCAATACGAGTCCGGAATATGACGCTGCGCCTTTTTTTCCATAGTGATGAGCTCAAGGCCAACGTGGAAGTCCTGGAATGTACACCCCACGAGCACGAGTTTGCCGTGGTGCTGCGAGCAACACTGTTCCACCCCCAAGGTGGCGGGCAACCTTCTGACACGGGCTGGATTGGCGATAGCCAGGTCCTGCGCGTGGTTCAGGATCCCGAGCGGATCATTCATTTTGTCGATCGCCCGGTAAAAATCGGCATGACGCCCATCCGCATCGACGAACAACGCCGACTGTTCAACACACGCATGCATTCGGCCGGGCATTTGATCGGGCACTTTGTGCAAGCCCTCGGCTGGATGCCGGTCAAGGCACATCACTGGCCGGACGAAGGCCGTGTGCAATTCAAGCCAGGCAACACCGCACAGGACATAGAGGCCCCGGCCATCGAGCACGGCATCAAGCAGTGGATCGACCACGATCTGCCGCGCCTGACCTCCTTGCGCGAAGGCGCCCGCGAAATCGGCTTTGGCGAATTGCCGGCCTACGGTTGCGGCGGCACCCATGTGCGCAGCCTGAAGGATGTGGGAACCGTCACCATCGCCAGCCTGTCGCAGAAAAAAGGTACGTTGTCCGTCCACTACCACGTCGATTGATCGCAGGACGGGCGCTGAGGGCGCCCCGCAACGCAAAAAAGGCCCGCACAGTCAGACTGGCGGGCCTTTATTTCTTTGAGCATAAAAAACGCGAAAACAAAAACGCCGCTCAATGAGCGGCGTTTTTGTGAAATTGGAGCGGGAAACGAGACTCGAACTCGCGACCCCGACCTTGGCAAGGTCGTGCTCTACCAACTGAGCTATTCCCGCAAATGGCGTCCCCTAGGGGACTCGAACCCCTGTTACCGCCGTGAAAGGGCGGTGTCCTAGGCCACTAGACGAAGGGGACACGCTACCCGGAACACATGGTGTGTGTTTCGGTGTCCAGACCCGCATCCGAAGACTTGGTTCTGGTTTCACTCAGCCCTGCCCGAAAGCAACGCTGTTTAAAATTGGAGCGGGAAACGAGACTCGAACTCGCGACCCCGACCTTGGCAAGGTCGTGCTCTACCAACTGAGCTATTCCCGCATTGGCGTCCCCTAGGGGACTCGAACCCCTGTTACCGCCGTGAAAGGGCGGTGTCCTAGGCCACTAGACGAAGGGGACACACGTACAACATTCACTCCCTGCTTCGTTTCGCTGTGTGCTTTACGCTGCAAGTGGCGCGCATTCTATGGATGGATTGAGAGGTCGTCAACCCCCTGATATAAATTTATTTAAATCAATGACTTCGCCCTGCTTTTGGACGCCTTAGCGGTTTTTCCGCTGCCCGGGGTTTGACGCCTATATTCTGACACCCGCCAAGACGTTATAGTCTATCCATGATGGCAATCGGTCTATCGAGTGCCATCATTTATAGAAGCGCCGCTGCGGCCGATATAGCCACAAGCATGTCCGATCCAACCCGTCATGCGGGCCTAGGCGCTCAAATGCCCAGCCTCTACACTCGCATGCGTACCCTATAAAGAGGTCTTACCGGTGACGCCACTCATGATCACCCTGCTAGTTGTAGCCGGGATCGCACTGTTGATCGCCATTGGCTACATGAACCATGTGGTGGAAAACAACAAGCTGGAGAAGACCCGTACCAAGATCGAGCTCAATGATCGCCTGCGCCGCTGCGGCGAAATCACCGAGACGTTCCCCGGCCAGTTGATGACCCCGGCACTCAAGCTATTGCTGGCACGCCTGGAACTGAATGTCTGCCAGCGTTTGCTCAACCTGCAAAAGTCCAGCGCCAATCTCAAGGCACGGATCGTCGAGCTGGAAACGCTGACGGGCCAGGGTGAATCCATCCCGGTCAACAACCCGCCCGCACCGATCCAGACCGAAGCCAAGGCCAAGGATGTGCGTTTCCTTCTTGAAGCGCTGCATGGCCAGATCACCCGCGCCGCACACGACGGCTTCTTGCAAGCCAACGAAGCCAAGCGCTGGATCCGCGAAGTGCGCCACATCCTGGTGTTGCTGCACATTGAGTTCTTCAATAACCTGGGCCAGCAGTCGTTGCAGCAGAATCAGCCCGGGCAAGCGCGCCTGGCGTTCGAACGCGGCGTGCAGTACCTGCGCAAACAACAGGAGCCGCAGGTCTACGCCGAACAGCTGGAATACCTCGAGAAACTCCTGGCCCGCGCCAACGACCAGGTCATGGACCGCATTGCGCCGGTCGAAGGCGAAGTCAATCAGTTGACCGAAGGTTTAAAGGACGTCGAGGCCGACGCCGACTGGAAGAAAAAAGCGATCTACGACTGATCAGCAAAAACCACTATGGGAGCGAGCTTGCTCGCGATGGACTGCAGAACGCCGCGTTCAACCAGCTAATGCGCGTTATCGTAAGCGACCATCGCGAGCAGGCTCGCTCCTACAAAAAGCCTTTAAAGCCGGAAGTGCCCCACCATTGCCTTCAACTCAACGCCCAGTTGCGCCAACTGAGTACTCGATGCAGCATTGCCCTGCATTGCCAGGGATGACTGATCGGCACTGGCGCGAATACTGGTGACGCTACGGTTGATCTCTTCGGCCACCGAACTCTGTTCCTCGGCCGCTGCGGCGATCTGCTGGTTCATCTGCTGGATCAACGACACCGCCGCCGCAATACTTCCCAGCGCACTTTCAGTTTGCAACGCATCGCTGACCGCCAGCCTCACCAACTCGCCACTGCTCTGAATCTGCTGCACCGACGACTGCGCGGCCAAGCGCAAGGCGCTGACCAGGCGTTCGATCTCCTCGGTCGATTGTTGGGTTCGCTTGGCCAATGCACGCACTTCATCGGCGACCACGGCAAATCCCCTGCCCTGCTCGCCGGCCCGGGCCGCTTCAATGGCTGCGTTCAATGCCAGCAGGTTGGTTTGCTCGGCCACGCTTTTGATTACACTCAACACCGTACCGATGTTCTGGATTTCAGCACTGAGGCTTTCGATGCTCGAACTGGCCGACGTCGCCGAATCCGCCAACTGCTCGATCCGCACCATGCTCTGGCGCACCACCTGCTGGCCGCTTTCAACCTTGCCATCAGCGGTCTGCGCGGCCAGTGCTGCTTCTTCGGCATTGCGCGCGACATCGTGCACCGTGGCGGTCATCTGGTTCATCGCAGTGGCGACCTGTTCGGTTTCCTCCTTTTGCGTGCTGACTTCCAGATTGGTCTGCTCAGTCACTGTCGACAAGGATTGCGCGGAAGTCGCCAGCTGTTCGATCCCCGACTGCAAGCCGCTGACAATGTGGCTCAGCCCTGCGCTCATTTGCTGCATCGCCTGCATCAACTGGCCGATTTCATCACGGCGGGTCACGTCGACCGTCCCGCTCAAATCCCCCGACGCAATCTGCTGCGCCACTTCAATCACACTGCGCAACGGCGCCACGATCAACCGGGTAATGAACCAAGCCGCGACCAGCCCTACCAGCAAGGCCAGGGCCGAAGAGCCGATGATCAGCAGCGCGTTCTTTTTCAGTTCGGCCTGCATCGCCAGGTCTTCAGCGGCATACGCCTGATCGACACGCTCCACCACCTGGCCCGCGCGTTCATGTAATTGTTGATAGACGGTTTTTTCCTGGGCCAGCAGGCCGGTGTATTCGGTGAGCTTGTCACTGAAGCTGGCGATATGGCCCGTCACCTCGTTGAGGACGGTCTGGTAACCCTCATCCTTGACCGTGGTCTTGAGCTGCTCGGCCTGCGCCAATGCCTGGCTGGCCTGTTCGATCTTGCCTTGCCCGGCGCTGTTGTCGCCTTTGCGGCTTTGGTCCAGGCGTACGCGGGCTTCATTCATGGCTTGCAGCATCAAGCGCGAAACCTGGCTGACCTGGCCAGCCTGCTCGATGAATTGCGCACCGTCCTTGCCTTCGGAATCCTTCAGGGTATAGGCGCCGTCATCGGCAAGCCCGGATTGCAAGACGTCGAGGTTATTGGCCACGCTGGACACCGACCAACTGGCCATTTCCAACGCGAGGTCCTTGGCTTGGCTGAGCGAGACAAACTCGTCAATGGCCTTGCGATAGGCACCCAGGGATTGCTCGACATCATTCATCACCGGCACGTTGGCCGCAGACGCAGTCTTCAACTGGCTGGCCAGGGCGACCAGGCCGTCAACGCCTTCATGCAAGGCGTCGACGGTTTTCGGACTACCGTGCAACGCGTATTCCTGCTCCAGCAATCGCACCTTGAGCAAACCGCTGTTGAGCGATGACATCTGCTTGAGTCCGTCGAAACGCTGGCTAATGGTTTGCAAAGACCACACGCCAATGCCCGCCACCAGTGCCGTCAATAAAAGCACCAGGACAAACCCGATCCCCAGTTTTTTTGCCATACCGAGGTTGGCAAAACGTCCTTGCACGCCCGAAATCATTGCACTTAGTCCTCTGCCAAAGTCTGTAGTGGAAGATTCGCAACGGGCCGGTAGCAACACAAGACGTTGACGCCGCAATAATGGCAAAAAGCTACGCCAAAGTCGCTTTCAGAACGCTTGAGGTCGATCCGGGGCAGTGGCCTGAAAGAACGCTCGTGCACGCGGGTCGCAGGCATACGCCACGTTGATTCGTCGCCAGTCACTGGCTTCACCGGCGGGATTGAAGGCGGTCTTCGATGACAAACGTATTCCGAACCGTCGCGCTGCGGTTCGTACCTGCTCCTCGTCCGAGATTCTTGATCGCGCCCAGATGAACAGGCCACCCGCCGGCTTGCCGAAAACCTCCCATTCGGCGTCTTCGAGCAGTTGCAACGCGGCCAACCGGTCGCTGTTCAAGCGCTGGCGCTGGCGCTGCACCAATTTGCGGTAGGCACCGTTGGCCAACAGGCACGTCAGCACCGATTCGCTAAATGGTGAGGCGCCCATGCTGCTGATCATCTTGACCTCGGCCAGTTGCGCAATGACCTCACAATTGGCCACCACAAAGCCAACCCGCAACGAGCTGCTCAGTGTCTTGGAAAAGCTGCCGACGTAGATCACGCTGTCGTCGAGTGCCGCCAGGCGCGAACCGGAACCGCTGTATAAATCGGCGTAGACATCGTCTTCGATCACCTGCACGCCATAGGCCTTGGCGAGTTGCAGCAGGTGGCGCGCCATCACCGACGTAAGGCTGCTGCCGGTCGGGTTGTGATAGAAGCTGTTGATGAACAACCCCTGGGGTTTGTGTTCGCGCATCAGCGCTTCGAGCACGTCCATGTCCGGCCCTGGCGCAGCCCGCGGCACCTCGAGCATCAGCACGCCGTGTAACCTGAGCAGATCGAACAACAAGGGATAGCCTGGGCTTTCCACCACCACCCGGTCACCGGCCTTGAACAGTGTTCGCACGATCAGGTCGAGCCCTTGGCTGGCACCCGCCGTGGTCATGATGCAGCTGTCCTGTGCCGTGACACCCAGCAGCTTGAGGCGCTTGAGGATCTGTTGGCGCAGGGCCAGCGACCCCAGCGCAGAGCTGTAGTTGAACAGGCTGGCCGTGTCGGAGCGACTGACGTGCTGGATCGCATAGCTCAGGTCGTCCGTCTCGCGCCAGCTTTCAGGCAAGCCACCGCAACCCAAGCGCAATTCGGCGGAAACAGGCTGACGCTCGGGTTCCGCGCCTTCCAGCCATGACGGTTCGTGCGTTGCACTCACCACCCTTGAGGGGTCTGCCACTGCATAACCGGCCGCCTGGCGTGATACCAGCAGGCCTTGTGTCACCAAGCGTTCGCAGGCCTGGGCGACGCAGGACTGACTGAGCAGATTGGCTCGCGCTATCTGCCGCACCGAGGGCAGGCGCGTACCGGGCGAAACCTCGCTGGCATGCAGCCAGCAGGTCAGCGCATCAACAATTTGCTGTACGACGGGCACCAGCGCCTGTCGGTCGATTCTCAATTCCATGAGCAAGCACACTCCTGTGGTTTTGCGAACAGCAGTTAATCACAGGGGCGCTCGAAGGCTTGTGCGACAACGCCGCCAAAACCCTTGGTTCTCATCATTTGAAATACATTGCCTGGCCGATCCAAACCTGCAGGAGTGAGCCTGCTCGCGAAAGCGGCGTGCCAGCCACACTAATGTCGCCGATCCGCCCTCTTCGCGAGCAGGCTCGCTCCTACAGTGTCGTGTTAAAACGCGGTAACACCGCCGTCCACGGCCAACGAGTGACCGGTGGTGAATGCCGCGCCGTCGCTGCACAGGTACAACACCGCGCTGGCGATCTCTTCGACTTTGCCGATGCGGCCTACCGGGTGCATGGCATTGGCGAATTCGCCTTTTTTCGGGTCGGCTTCATAGGCACGCCGGAACATATCGGTGTCGATCACTGCCGGGCAGACCGCGTTGACCCGGATTTTTTTCTTGGCGTATTCGATGGCGGCCGATTTGGTCAGACCGATCACCGCATGCTTGGACGCGGCGTAGATGCTCATTTTCGGTGCCGCTCCAAGGCCTGCGACCGACGCCGTGTTGACGATGGCACCGCCCCCTTGCGCCAGCAGCAACGGCAACTGGTACTTCATGCACAGCCAGACGCCCTTGACGTTGACGCCCATGATCGCGTCGAACTCGTCGACGGTGCCTTCGGCCAGTTTGCCTTTTTCGATTTCGATGCCGGCATTGTTGAAGGCGTAGTCGAGACGACCGTAGGTATTGATCACTTCGTCCATCAGATTTTTTACATCGCTTTCCACGGTCACGTTGCAGCGCACGAAGGTCGCTTCGCCACCGGCCGTACGAATCAGCGCAACGGTGCCCTCGCCCCCCGCCGTGTCCATATCGGCCACCACGACCTTGAGGCCCGCGACGGCAAACGCCTGGGCGGTCGCGCGGCCAATGCCTGCGGCCCCGCCTGTCACCACAACCACCTGGCCAGAAAACGTCATGCTCATCGTTAGGTCCTCAAAAGAAGAATGCGGGGAATCGCGTTCCACCAGTCTAGCCATGGAGGTATTGAACACGGCAGCACTATCAAGTCTCCGGTTGGGCGCCCATGAGTGGCAGTGATGGAACTGCCGTACCAACTATCACTGCACTGGATCCATCGGCATTCGCCGCATCAGCCGTACTTGCGGCATCGTCGCTGAACGGCTATCAACAAAGCTTCATTCATCTTGAGTGCCTGCCATGAGTTCCCAGACCAATCGCCAATTCCTGCTCGCCAAACGCCCGGTCGGCGCGGCGACCCGTGAAACCTTCACCTATCAGGAAGTACCGGTCGGCGAACCGGCGGCAGGTCAGATCCTGGTCAAGAACGAATACCTGTCCCTGGACCCGGCCATGCGCGGCTGGATGAACGAGGGCAAGTCCTACATCCCGCCGGTAGGTCTGGGCGAAGTCATGCGTGCCCTGGGTGTCGGCAAAGTCGTTGCCTCCAACAATCCCGGATTCGCCGTCGGTGATTACGTCAATGGCGCCATCGGTGTACAGGATTACTTCCTCGGCGAGCCGCGAGGCTTCTACAAGGTCGATCCGAAACTGGCACCACTGCCCCGCTACCTGTCCGCACTGGGCATGACCGGAATGACGGCCTATTTCGCCCTGCTCGACGTCGGCGCGCCGAAGGCCGGCGACACTGTGGTGCTGTCGGGCGCGGCCGGTGCGGTGGGCAGCATTGCCGGGCAGATTGCCAAGATCAAAGGCTGCCGTGTCGTCGGCATCGCCGGCGGCGCCGACAAGTGCAAGTTCTTGATCGATGAACTGGGTTTCGATGGTGCAATCGACTACAAGAACGAAGATGTGGTCGCCGGCCTCAAGCGCGAATGCCCGAAAGGCGTCGACGTGTATTTTGATAACGTGGGTGGCGACATTCTCGACGCCGTGTTGAGCCGTTTGAACATGAAGGCGCGGGTGGTGATTTGCGGCGCCATCAGCCAGTACAACAACAAGGAAGCGGTCAAGGGGCCGGCCAATTACCTGTCGCTGCTGGTCAACCGTGCGCGCATGGAAGGCTTTGTGGTGATGGACTACGCCGCCCAGTACGCCAGCGCTGCCCAGGAAATGGCCGGCTGGATGGCCAAGGGGCAGCTCAAGAGCAAGGAAGACATCGTCGAAGGGCTGGAGACTTTTCCGGATACGTTGATGAAGCTGTTCAGCGGCGAGAATTTCGGGAAGTTGGTGCTGAAGGTCTGACAATCCCCTGTAGGAGCTGGCTTGCCAGCGAACGCGTCACCGCGGTTATTGAGTCAAACCTCAGTGAAGCATTCGCCGGCAAGCCGGCTCCTACAGGTGGGCGATTAAGCCAGTTCGGCCACAACGTCGGCCAAGGCTTTGGCCGGATCTGCTGCCTGACTGATCGGACGGCCAATTACCAGGTAGTCGGAACCGGCATCCAGTGCCTGACGTGGGGTGAGAATGCGACGCTGATCGTCCTGCGCGCTGCCCGCCGGGCGAATCCCCGGGGTCACCAGTTGCAGCGACGGGTGCGCGGTTTTCAGGGCCTGGGCTTCCAGTGCCGAGCACACCAGGCCGTCCATCCCGGCTTTTTCCGCCAGGGCGGCCAGGCGCAGCACCTGCTCTTGCGGCTCGATGTCCAGCCCGATACCGGCCAGGTCTTCACGTTCCATGCTGGTCAGCACGGTCACGCCGATCAGCAGCGGCTTCGGCCCGCTGCGCTGGTCCAGCACTTCACGGCACGCCGCCATCATGCGCAGGCCGCCCGAGCAATGCACATTGACCATCCACACGCCCATTTCCGCCGCGGCCTTCACCGCCATCGCCGTGGTGTTCGGGATGTCATGGAACTTGAGGTCCAGGAACACTTCGAAACCCTTGTCGCGCAGGGTGCCGACGATTTCCGAAGCGCAGCTGGTGAACAGTTCCTTGCCGACTTTGACCCGGCACAGTTTCGGGTCCAACTGATCGGCCAGCTTCAGTGCGGCGTCACGAGTAGGGAAATCCAGGGCGACGATGATAGGAGTCTGGCAGGCGGACATGAGTGGGCTCTCAGGCAAGTCGAAATCGGCGCGCATTGTAGCGGAACCAGCGCCGCTGCGGGACCCGATGATCGGTAAATCGTCGCGACGGCTCAGGCAAGACTAGCCCTTGAAGCCATTGTGTCGAGTTAGATACACACACGACACGCCCGCAACACCCGGTCCCGCTACCCTCGGCAACCGCAACAGGTCCTTACAACAGCACTTCCCGCCTCCGGGCCGGACGCCTATGCTGGAACCACAACCTCGCAGCCCATCTTTGTGGTTGGCAGCCTACCTGGCAGATGAACGCACGCATGCACAACACCCAAGCACCCATGAACGACGACCAAAAAACGCTCGGCGACGACAAACGCTGGAGCATTCGCGCCCTGATCGTCGACGATGACGTCCCGATCCGCGAGTTGATGATCGACTACCTGGCCCGATTCAACATCCACGCCAGCGGTGTCACCGACGGCGCCGCGATGCGCCTGGCGATGCAGGCGGAGCATTTCGATGTGGTGGTGCTCGACCTGATGCTGCCCGGTGAAGACGGTCTGTCGCTGTGCCGCTGGCTGCGCGCCGAGTCGGACATCCCGATCCTGATGCTCACCGCCCGCTGCGAACCCACAGACCGGATCATCGGTCTGGAACTCGGCGCCGACGACTACATGGCCAAGCCCTTCGAGCCGCGCGAACTGGTAGCGCGGATCCAGACCATCCTGCGTCGGGTGCGCGACGACCGCACCGAGCAGCGGGCAAATATCCGTTTCGATAACTGGCGCCTGAACAGCGTGCTGCGCCAATTGATTGCCGACGATGGCCTGGTGGTGCCGCTATCCAACGCCGAATTCCGCTTGCTCTGGGTGTTTATCGAGCGTCCGCGCCGCGTCCTCAGTCGTGAACAATTGCTCGATGCCGCTCGCGGCCGCTCAATTGAAGCCTTCGACCGCAGCATCGACCTGCTGGTGTCGCGTCTGCGCCAGAAACTCGGTGACGATCCCAAGGCACCACAGCTGATCAAGACCGTGCGTGGCGAGGGTTACCTGTTCGATGCCCGAGACATCGGCTGATGCGCGGGCGCTTCGATACGCTGTTCGGCCGCCTGTTTGCGGTGCTGATGCTGGCGATCGTTCTTGCCCACCTGCTGGCCTTTGTCTGGTTTCACCATTACGGCCCACCGCCACCGCCACCACCGCCCGAGTTTTCCGAAAGCCTGGACGGGACACGCCCGCCGCTTGATCCACGCTTCGAGAAACGTCCGCCGAGGCCGTGGTTCGGCGGTCCGCTGGTGCCGCTGACGTTTCAACTGATTTCGCTGATCATTGCCGCCTGGTACGGCGCAAAGCTGCTCAGTCGACCGATCCAGCGCCTGAGCGACGCCGCCGAGCGCTTGAGCGAAAACCTCGACAGCCCACCACTGGAAGAGTCCGGGCCTCGGGAGGCGCGGCAAGCGGCGCATACCTTCAACAAGATGCAACGACGCATCCTCGAACAGGTCAAGCAGCGCTCGCGCATGCTTGGCGCGGTATCCCACGACCTGCGCACGCCGCTGTCGCGGCTCAAGCTGCGGCTCGAAAAAGTCGACGACGACAAGCTGCAAGGCCAGATGCGCCAGGACCTCGATGACATGATCAGCATGCTTGACGCCACCCTCACCTACCTGCACGAGCAACGCACCCATGAAGCGCCGCAATGGATGGACGTGCAGGCGCTGGTGGAGTCGCTGAGCGAAAACGCCCAGGACCAGGGTGCGAACGTCGAGGCCAGCGGTCACTGCGCCCCGTTGCAAGTGCAACCGATGGCCTTGCGCTCGAGCATCAACAACCTGATGGACAACGCCCTGCGCTATGCCGGGCAGGCGCTGATTACCCTGGAAGACCATCGCGATCACCTGGTGATCCGGGTAATCGACCGGGGGCCTGGTATTGCCGCGCAACAACGGGAAGCCGTGTTCGAACCCTTCTTCCGCCTCGAAGGCTCGCGTAATCGCAATTCCGGCGGCGTCGGCCTGGGCATGACCATTGCGCGCGAGGCTGCGCAACGAATGGGTGGGCAACTGACCCTGGAAGAAACGCCGGGTGGTGGCCTGACCGCGGTGATTCGCCTGCCGCGTGCCTGAACACCCCCGCCGAACCCTTGTGAGAGCGAGCCTGCTCGCGAAAGCGGTGTATCGGGTAGAGCCATGTTGAATGTGATGGCCTCTTCGCGAACAGGCTCGCTCCTACAAGGGTTTTCGGTGAATAAGACTGCGTGTGTACCACTCGGTACAAACTCCACATACCCGCGACAACTCGCCCCTTGAGTCTGCATAAGCCGGTACACCACCGGTTTTTCTTTCCAGGGAGTGAGCCCGATGATCGGTAGCATCAGCAGCAATTACTCGAACTACACCAGTACCAGCAGCACCACAACCAACAGCGCCCGCCACCAGCAGTTTCAGAAACAACTGATGGCCAAGCTCGACACCAACGGCGACGGTACGGTGGATCAGGACGAACTCAAAACCGCCCTGACAGAGAAACCCGATAGCCGTCTGCTGAACAACCTGAGCAAGAACTTTGCCGACCTCGACACGGATAGCAGCGGCAGCCTGAGCAGTGACGAAATGGCGGCGATGGCGCCTCCACAGCGTCCGACGGGCGACCAGGCCCCCAACACTGAACTCGCGGATGCAATGATCAGTGCCCTGGACACCGACGGTAACGGCTCCATCAGCAGTGACGAGTTGAGCAAAGGCCTGTCCGGTGCCGGCAGTAGCGCCGATAGCACACAGATCTTCTCGGCCCTGGACAAAAATCAGGACGGCAGCATCAGCACGGATGAACTCGCCGCCAGCCTGGCGCCCCCTCCTCCACCGCCACAACAGGTGTCCAGCGACGAACTGTTCAGTCAGCTCGATACCGACGGTGATGACAGCATCAGTGTCGGCGAGTTGAGCAGTGCCTTGCAGGCCAGCAACAGCAGTTCATCGACCAGCACCGATACCAGCGCCGCACTGCTCAAGGCACTGGACACCGACAACAGCGGTGGCGTGAGCAGCGATGAACTCAAAGCGGCGCTGCAGGCCGGTCGTGAGCAAAGTTCCGGGAGCACCACCGATCAGTCGAGCGTGAATGAAGCGCTGCAAAAGATGATTGCCAACCTCAGCAAGCAGTATTCGCTGGATAACGTGGCGAGTGTGGGCAAGCACTTGAACGTGGCAACCTGAGTCAAAAGCTTCGCGAGCGGGCTCGCTTCTACACTGGTTTTGTGATCGACACAGATCAATGTAGGAGCGGGCTGGCCCGCGAAGAGTCCTCCAACAGAACTCGAGTTTCAGGGCTGGCGATCTTCCACCCGCGCCTGGGTCTTGCTCCAGTCGATCAGCAGGCTGTAGGCCACCGCCAGCAACGTCGGGCCAATGAACAGGCCGATAAAACCGAAGGCAATCAACCCGCCAAACACCCCGAGCAAGACGATCACCAACGGCAGGTTGCCGCCACGGCTGATCAGGTACGGCTTGAGCACGTTGTCGACGCCGCTGATGACAAAGGTGCCCCAGATCCCGAGGAAGATGGCCAGCCCGTACTCGCCTTTCCAGGCCAGCCACGCGGTAGCGGGAATCCATACCAGGGGCGGCCCCATCGGGATCAGGCTGAGCATGAACGTGACGATACCGAGTACCAACGCCCCCGGCACGCCGGCAATCAGGAAGCCGATCAGCGCCAGGATCGCCTGGGCTGCCGCGGTGCCGATGACGCCGTTCACCACCCGCTGCACCGTGCCCGCCACCAGCTCGATGTAGTAACCGGCCCGTTGGCCGATCAGCCGCTCCAGCAAGGTGTGCACGAACGCAGCCAGGCGCGGCCCGTCACGATAGAAAAAGAATACGAAGACGATGCTCAGGGTCAGTTCGAGAATACCGCCGCCGATCTGCGCACTGCGCGCCAGCAACCAGTTGCCCACTTGCCCCAGGTAAGGCTTGAGCGAGACCATCATTGCCGCGCCTTGCTCGTCGATGCTGTTCCAGATCCCGACCAGCCGCCCGCCCACCAGGGGAATCGAACCCAGCCACACCGGCGCTTCGGGCAGCCCCTCGACCTGCGCATCCTTGATGAAGGCCGTGGCATCGCGCACATGATCGGCCAGGTTGAAGCCGAGCCACACCAGCGGCGCCGCCACCAGTAACATCCAGCCCAGCGTCAGCAATGCCGCCGCCAGCGACTCGCGGCCGTTGAGCCAACGGGTCAGCAAGCGCATCAGTGGCCAACTGGCGAACGCCAGGACCGCGCCCCAGAACATCGCCGACCAGAACGGCGCCATCACCCAGAAACTCGCGCCGAACAGAACCACGAGCAGGATCTGCACCAACAGGCGATCGTTATTGATCATCAAAAATCTCGAAAAAGTCAGTCAACGAAAAAGTAGGCGAACGCGCCATACGCGCTCGCCGGGTACAGCCTACCGCAATAGCTCGATGTGCAGGCCAGAGCCTTCGACGCTGCCGGTTTCCATCCGCGCGGTTCGCACACCCTGAGCAATCAGGGCCTGGCGCCAGGCTTCGGCATTCGCACCGGAAATATTGACCCGCAAGGTGGTGTCCAGATTCAGTCCGCGAGAAATCAGGCGCAACCAGGTCTCGTCAGGTGCGCTGGTCAATGTGGGAAAATCAAGCTCGCCGGTGCTCTTGAGTTCACGCAACAAGGTCGCCGAGGTCGGCAACAGTTCGCCCAGCGGCGCCGACGCTTCGAACTGCTCGACGTGCAAGTAGGCTTTGCGATTGCCACGGGTAATGCTGTACAGCGCGACCAGCGTGTTGTCGCGTGGTGCCGCCAGTCGCAGTAACAAATAGGCTTGTTGATCGTCGGCACCGTACAGCTTGGCGTTGCCGAAGACTTCATTGGCCCAGAGGCTGCTTTCACCGCAATCACGCGCCTGGCACCAGAACAGCAACCCTGCGCCCTGTTTTTGCAGGGCCTCGCGAGCCGCGGTGAAGGCTTCGGTAGAGGAATGCTCCGGTGGCAACTCGTACGTCACCGAGGTGACGTTACCGCGGGCACTGACCTGACCGTCGAAACGTAGCTGGCCGCTGATTTTACGGATCGAACCCATGGGGTAGACCCGCTCCAGCTCAGCGCTGGGACGATAGTCGACAATCTGTGCGTCGACCATGCGCGGCACCATGGGCAGGTCTTGGCTGCCCGGGATATCGGCGGCGAACAACAAGGGACTGAAACTGCACAGCACCAGCAAACTGAAGGAGCGCATGGATAGGCTCATCGGATCAGCATGGCGTGGGCACCGTGGGTGACACTGGCGTCATTGCCGCGTTTGCTCACCTGCAAACCACGGTCATTCGGGGTCGCAGCGGTGTAGAACTCTGTCATGGTTGTCTCCCTTTTCAACCCGCACAGCCTCGACAGTTGCCCGGCGCAAGTCAAGGAATGGCGAAGAACCGATTGAAACAGTCTGCGACAAGGTCGGCGCCAGGTTCGTCATTGAGGTGCAAATGATGGCCGCCGGGCAGCTGTTCACGGCTAAAGGGTAGACGTTCCAGCAATTCAGGGTGTTTGGCGAGCATGCCGTCGGCGGCAACCACCAGTTTTGCCGGGCATTTGACCCGCTGGGTGAAGGCCATCGCCTGCTCGGTGGTCAGACGCACCGGTGACGGCAGCGTGAGACGGTTGTCGGTGCGCCAGGTGTAGCCGCCCGGGACCGGCATCAAGCCACGCTGGGCGAGCAATTCGGCGGCTTCGCGACTGACAGCCACCAGGCCCTTCATTCGCGCTTCAATGGCGCGATCGAGGGTTTCGTACACCGGTTTGCGCTTTTCGCGCAGGTCCAGTTGCGCCTGCAACGCCATGCCCATGCGCTCGGCAGCGTTATCGCCTTTGTCTGTAGGAGGAATCACGCCGTCGATCAACGCCAGGTGAGTCACGCGCTCGGGCATCGAGCCGGCGATGATCACCGAGGCGATGGCCCCCATTGAATGGCCCAGCAGGGCAAATTGCTTCAACCCCAACTGTTCGGCGACCTGCAGTACATCGTGGGCATAGTCCCACATGGCGTAACCGGCCCCCGGCGGGCGATGACCGGAATGACCATGACCGGCCATGTCCAGGGCAATGATGCGCAGGCCTTTGAGCTTCGGTGCCAGGCGCGCGAAGCTGTTGGCGTTGTCCAGCCAGCCATGCAGGGCCAGCACTGGCAAGCCGTCTTCAGGGCCGAAAAGGTGCGCCGCCAGCTCAATGTGCGGCAGGCTCAGGCGGACTTCTTCGACTCTGTGATTCATGCGCAATCCTGTTGCTGGCGACCGCTCCAGCGGCTGAACAGGTCTTTGATCAGCCCGGCGGTGTCCAGCGGGCTTTCAAGCGGAAACATGTGGCCGCCCGGCAGGGTCATGGACTCGCCCTGCGGCAGACGGTCGACGAAACGGGTGTGATGACGCATCACCACGCGGCTCTTGTGCCCGCGAACCACCGCCAATGGCACTTTCAGGCGCCGCGTGCTGTCCGGGCTGGTGTGCGGCACGCCGCGGTAGATGCTGATTTCCGTGGCCGGATCGAACCGCAGGCGCAGCTTGTCGCCGACCGGGTGCAAACCATGTTGTAGATAGGCCTCGAAGCAGTCCGGGTCGAAACCACGAAACAGCGCTTTGCCGGCGAAATACTTTCGCGCGCTGTCGAGGTCGGAGAACTCCTCACGACGACCGAGGGTCCGGCCAGCCGGCGTCAGGCGATCGATGAAACCAAAGCGCTTGGCCGCGCGGATCACCCAACGGTCGGTCAGGGTCAGCACCGGCGAGTCGAGCATTACCACGCCGCGATACAACTCGGGGCAGCGCAAGGCCGCATGCAGGTGCAACACGCCACCGAACGAGTGACCGACGCCCCACACGGGCTCGGCCTGTTGTTGCAAGTGGTGGATCAGCTCATCTACCAGGTTGTACCAGTTGTCGTCCGCCGGGAAACGCGGGTCGTGGGCGTGCTGCTCCAGATGCGTCACCTGATACTCGGGTGCCAGCGCCGCAAACAACTTGCCGTAGGTGCCCGAAGGAAAACCATTGGCGTGGGCGAAAAAGATCTGTTGCGACATACCTGCAAATCCATGAGCGAGAACAGGCGTTGATTGTCCGCAAGACCGCGTCCTGCAGCAATGACCGTAACTGACAGGAATGATGACAGTCCGGTCAAAGCCATGGGCTGAATTGTGTGGCGTGTGAACGTGCTCGCGCCCGACTGTAATGCGGTCGCCATCCGGTTGGGGCCGCTTCGCAACCCAGCGGGAGCCAGCTCCCTCGCCACAGAAAATCCATCTGACGCAAAAAACTCACTTAACGTGCCGGTGGATTTTCACCCAGCGGCACTACCGCCATAGTCAATCGCGACACACAACTGGCCTTGCCCTCGTCGCTGGTCAGGCGAATGTCCCAGACGTGGGTCGTGCGGCCGATGTGAATGGGCTTGGCCACCGCCGTCACCCGCCCGCTGCGCAGGCCGCGCAAATGGTTGGCGTTGATTTCCAGGCCCACGCAATAGAACTTGCTGGCGTCGATGCACAGGTAGCTGGCCATGGAACCGACGGATTCGGCCAGCACCACCGAAGCCCCGCCGTGTAGCAAGCCGTAAGGCTGATGGGTGCGGTGGTCGATGACCATGCTCGCGGTCAGGGACTCTTCGTCGAAAGCCTCGAAACGAATGTCCAGCACTTCGCCGATGGTGTTTTTCTGGATGGCGTTCAACTGTTCGATGTTAGGAGTGGTGCGCCACAGGCTCATCGCAGGGATTCCTTGTTGGTGTTGTTCGTGCCTCAATCCTGCCACAGCACGGCTTCGCTGCGCTCGCTCCATTCTTCGAAGCGCTCGCCATAGGCGGCTTCGATGACGTTGCGCTTGATCTTCAGCGTCGGCGTAAGAAAGCCGTTTTCCACCGCCCAGCTGTCCTTGACCACCACCAGGCGCCGTAGCCGCTCGTGTTTGTCGAGAACGCTGTTGACCTCCTCCAGCAGTTTTTCCAGGCTGGAATGCAAGCCGGCACGCGCCGCGCCGCCAGCATCCTGCTGACCCACCGCCGACAACACGCACAAGCCCAGTGGGGCGCTCAGGCCGTCGCCGACCACGCAGACCTGCTCGATGCGCGAATGCACGGCCAGGCGATTTTCAATCGGCGCCGGAGCCACATATTTGCCTTTGCTGGTCTTGAAGATTTCCTTCAGGCGCCCGGTCAGGCGCAGATTGCCTTCAGTGTCTGTTTCGCCCTTGTCGCCCGTGCGCAGGAAGCCGTCCTCGGTAATAGTGGCGGCGGTTTTTTCCGGCTCCTTGAAATAACCGAGCATCGTCGCGCCGCTGCGCACCATGACCTCCCCGCTCTCGGCGATCCGCACTTCGACTTCCGGGCACGGTTTGCCGATCCAGCCGGGCTTGTGCTGGCCCGGCATGCAGATGTGCGAATAGCCACAGCTCTCTGTCATGCCATAGACCTCCAGCACATCCAGCCCCAGCTTGCGGTACCACAGCAACAAGGTCTGCGGCACCGGCGCGGCGCCCGACAAGGCAATGCGCAAGGCATCCAGCCCCAGGCCGGCCAAGACTTTATGCCCGACGCGCTTGCCGATAATCGGCAGGCCGAGCAGGAAGTCGAGGCGTTTTGCCGGGATCTTGCTGTACACGCCCATCTGGAATTTGGTCCAGATGCGCGGTACACCAAACAGTGCGGTGGGACGCGCACGCTGCAAATCAGCCAGGAACGTATCGAGGCTCTCAGCAAAAAACACGGTTTGCCCGGTATAGATCGACGCCAGTTCGACGAACATGCGCTCGGCCACATGGCACAGCGGCAGATAGGACAACAACCGGTCCGACTCATTGAGGCCGAACAATGAAGTGCCGTGCGTGGTGGCGAACCCCAGGTTGCCGAAGCTGTGCATCACGCCCTTGGGCATGCCCGTGGTGCCGGACGTATAAATGATGGTCGCCAGTTGATCGGCGGCAGGTTTCGGGTCGTCCTGGATCGGCGAGCTGCGTTGCAGGTCGGCCCAGCTGAAATCGAACGTACCGGGCGGGTGCAGCGGCAGGCTGATGGTCGGTAAATCAGGACGGACGCCACGGGACATGCTCGGCCAGTCGTCGAGTTTACCGATGAACGCCAGCGCCGCTTGCGAATGTTCGAGCACCTGGGAAACCGATTCGGCGGTGAGGTTGGGGTACAACGGCACCGAGACATGCCCGGCCATCCAGATCGCCAGGTCGGCAATGATCCAGTGCGCACAGTTCTTTGAAATCAGGGCGATATGGCTGCCTTGCGGCAGTTCCCGCGCGCGCAACCAATGGGCCGCGCAACGGGCCTGGTGACCGACGTCTGCCCAGGTCAACGTCTCGACCTGGCCGCCTCCGACCGGCTGGACCAGAAAGCGCTGGCGGGGATGACGGGCCTCACGCTCGTAGAAAACGTCCAGTGGCAAACGAAAAGCAACAGACATGACCCGCTCCTGTTTTTTTTGGTCTGGAGCAAGCGTAGTCAACCAAGCAAGTGCTTGGTTGACTATTTCACGCAAAAAATTTCAGACGATGAAAAACCTGTGGGAGCGTGGCTTGCCCGCGATGCAGGCACCGCGATTTATCGGGCAAACCGCGGCGATGCCATCGCGGGCAAGCCTCCACAGGGTTATGGGTGTTTGATGCTGCTCAGTGTCATCGACCCGACCAGCAATTCATCGCCCTTGAGCTCGGCCAGCCCGGCGGTGCTGACTTTCTCCGGCGGATGCCCGGCGCCATGTTGCAGGTAGCTCAGCAAGTTACCCACCAACGGGTTGTGGCTGACCAGCAGCACCTCACTGACGGAAACCAGTTGCTCGGCCACCTTGTCCGGGTCGGTGTCCGGGGTCAGCCACTCGACAGTGCGGATTTCCGGCTCGAACGCCAACGCCTCGCGCACCAGTTGCGCGGTCTGCTGCGCTCGCAGGTAGGGACTGGCGTAGATCGCCGTCAGCGACTGGCCCCGCAGATGCGCGGCGCTGCTCAGCACTTCCTTGCGGCCGTGATCGGTCAGTTCCCGTTCCGAATCGTGGGGGCGGGTACCGTGCGGAACGGCTTCACCATGACGCAATACCCAGAGTTTCATAGCTTGGGTTCCTCATCTCGGGCCGGATGCGGTGCGGGCGCCACGACATGCGGCGCTTCACCTTCGGGGGTGCGCGGTGTCGGCCAGTCAGCGAACGGCCAGGGTTTCTGGTCGCTGTGAAAGCTGCCGAATCGGCCGATCTGTGCCAGAAACTGGCTCAGGCTGTCGCCGAAATTCATCAGGCTGGCGCTCGGGGCGCCATAAAACAAACGATAGATCAACTGCACGAGCACGACGATGCCGAGGACAAACTGCGCCACTTGCCACACCAGCACGAAGACGATCATCCACAACACGCGCAGCAGGATGGACTCGTATTTGGCCTCTACTTTTGGATCGTTCATGCGCAACTCCCTGCTTTCTGGCAAGCGTGATTAGTTGAAACCACTGGTGGAAATAAAGTCGACGTCGGTTTTCGGCTCGCCACGCATTAACAGACCAATGACCTGTTCCAACGTGCGGCCCTCGAACAGGATGGCGTGCAGCCCGGCGACCAGCGGCATGTACACGCCGACCTCCTGGGCCTTGGCCTTGAGCACCTTGAGGGTATTGACGCCTTCGGCGACTTCGCCAAGGCGCGTCACCGCCTCGTCCAGGCTCAGGCCTTGCCCCAAAGCGAAGCCGACTTGATAGTTGCGGCTCTTGGGCGATGAACAGGTGACGATCAAGTCGCCGACGCCCGCCAGCCCGAGGAATGTCATCGGGTTGGCGCCCTGGTTCACCGCAAAACGGGTCATTTCCGCCAGTGCCCGGGTGATCAGCATGCTCTTGGTGTTTTCGCCCATGCCCAGCGCTACCGCCATGCCGGCAATGATCGCGTAGACATTCTTCAACGCGCCGCCCAGTTCCACGCCGAAGCGGTCGGCGCTGGCGTAGACGCGGAAGGTGCGGCCATGCAACGCGGCCTGGACTCGCTGGCAGAGTTCTTCGTCTTCACTGGCGACCACCGTGGCGGTCAGCGCGTGTTCGGCGATTTCACGGGCCAGGTTGGGGCCGGACAGGACGCCGATGCGTGCCTGCGGGGCGATTTCTTGGAGAATCTCGCTCATCAGCTTGAACGTCTGGGCTTCAATGCCTTTGGTCAGGCTTACCAGCAATTTGCCGGTCAGGCGCTCGGCGAGGGGCACCAGCACTGAACGCAGCGCGCTGGAGGGCAGCGCGACAAAACACAGATCGCAGGCATCCAGGGTGGCTTGCAGGTCGGTGACCGCCGTGACGCCGGGCAGAATCTTGATACCCTTGAGGTAACGCGGGTTCTCGCGATTGACCCGAATGGCCTCGGCCTGTTCGGGGTCACGCATCCACTGAAGGACCTGATGCCCGTTCTCGGCCAGCAGATTAGCCACGGCGGTTCCAAAACTTCCGCCTCCCAGGACCGCAATTGGGCGCTGTTCAGTCATATGCAATCCGTTAATCCATACCAGTGGCGATGTCGGCATTATACGGGGCAGTCCCTTGACGGCCAGCCCCGACATCAAATACCGCCAGCCTTGGGAAGAAGCCCATGAAACCGAGGAAAATGCCGGCATCCGACATGGAAAACTCCTCCGGCTCGGTTAACATGCGCGCCATCAATCGTCGACAAGGATGTGTTGTGTCTCCGGGTTCTCCTTCACCACGCTCGTTTCGGGTCCTGGCGCTGAAGCTCAGCTCGCCGGCGTTAGCCGACGACCGGTTTATGCGCAACGATGCTGCCTGCGCGGAACGGGCGCTTTAAGATGCCGAACCATCTGGCCACGAACGCACCGACCTGGGGCCGGTGGCTGGCGATCCTTTGCCTGTCGATCGGCGGCATGTCAGGCAGCCTTGCGGCGAGGGCGGCCGATATTTTGCTCACCGGGGCCGAAGACAATCCGGGCGTACGGGCCTTCGCTCAAACCCTGAGCGAGCTACGGCCCCGGGACCACGTACGCTTCCAGACAGTGGCGAGCTTGCCGCTACCGGGCAAGTTGCCGGAAAACACCCGCCTGGTCCTGCTCGACCTGCCCAGTCTCGACTGGCGTCTGCAGGACGCCCAAGGGCCGGCGACACTGGTGCTGGGCATCAGCCGCCTGCAAGCCCGGCAACGTTTGAATAACAAGCTGCCCCCACGCCTGAGCCTGCTCTGGAGCGACCCACCGCTGGAGCGTCAGTTACGCCTGACCCGAACCCTGTTGCCGCAAGCCAAACGCGTGGGCGTGTTGTATGACCATCACAGCGAATTCCTGTTGGCGGAGCTGCGTCAGGCCGCCCACCCCTTGGGCCTTGAGGTCGTCACCCAGCGCTGGGACAACATTCACGACAGCCAACCCTTGCAGGCGCTGTTGAAAAGCAGCGACGTCTTGCTGGGGCTCGATGACCCTGACTTGTACAACCCGCAAACCGCCAAGAACCTGCTGTTGAGCAGTTACTCGCGGCAAGTGGCACTGATCGGGCCCAACGCAGGCTTCGTCAAGGCCGGGAGCCTGGCCAGCACCTATAGCGACCAGACCGATTGGCTGGTGATGCTCGATGAATTGCTCGAACGCTCACCGAGCAGTTGGCCGCGCACGCTTTATCCTCCCCGATTCAAAGTCGCGAGCAACCCGCAGGTGGCGCGTTCACTGGACATCGAGCCCATGGACGATGGGGCCGTCGCCATCTTGTTGGCCGAAGGAGAGCGCCGCCCATGAGCTTGCGCCGTCGCTGGGACATCAACACTCGCACGCAACTCATCAGCCTCGGCCCTGCCCTGCTGCTGACGTTGCTGTTGATCAGCTTCTTCACCTTCGTGCGCATCCAGGACCTTCGCCAGGAAATCACCCACACCGGTCAGTTGATCGCCAACCAACTGGCCCCCGCCACCGAATACGGGGTGATCTCGGGCAACAGCGAAGTCCTCGAAACCTTGCTCAAGGCGACGCTGGCCACACCCAACGTGAGCTTTCTGGAAGTCCAGGACAGCGCCAACCGGGTGCTGGTGTACGTCGAACAACCGAACGAACATCTCGACCGCGCGCAACAGCTCGAAGTGTTCCAGGCGCCTATAAGACTGCAACGCATCACCTTGCACAATGATTTTTTCCAGAGCAGCAAAACCGCCACCGCCGCCCCCACCGAGGACTACCTCGGCCGGGTGATCGTCGGGCTGTCCAACGATGCCTTCAGCCAACGCCAGCAAGAAATAGTACTCAAGGCCGCCATCCTCGCGCTGTTTGCCCTGCTATTTACCTTCCTCGTGGCCCGGCGCCTGGCGGGCAGCCTGTCGCAACCGATCCGCGATATCGGCAACGCGGTCAAGGCGATCCAGGACGGCGACTACAAAACCCCGCTGCCGATCGTCGACGACACCGAGCTGGGGGCGCTGTCGCAACACATCAACAACCTCGCCAGCGGCCTCGAACAGGCCAGCCGCGAACAGCACCAAGCCATGGCGCAATTGATCCAGACCCGCGAAGAGGCGGAAAAGGCCAACAACGCCAAATCCGATTTCCTGGCCATGATGAGCCACGAATTGCGTACCCCGATGAATGGCGTACTTGGCATGCTGCAGTTGCTGGAAACCACCGACATGACCGAGGAACAGGTCGAGTACGCGGCGCTGGCCTCGGAATCCACCGAACACTTGCTCAAGGTCATCAACGATATCCTCGACTTCTCGCGAATCGAACGCTCGGAACTGGAGCTGGAGCACATACCGTTCAATCTTGCCGACCTGATCGGCAGCTGTGCCCAGTCGTTCCAGCACAGCGCCGCGCAGCGCGGCCTCGACCTGCAACTGAAGATCCCCGAGGACATGCGCAGCTTGCAGGTCCAGGGCGACCCGACGCGCATCCGGCAGATCCTGGTCAACCTGGTCGGCAATGCGCTGAAATTCACCGAGCGTGGCCGCGTCACCCTCGAGGCGCAGTGGCAATCACTGGACCCCGAGTTGTTGTGGTTCACCTGCTCCGTACGCGACAGCGGCATTGGCATTGCGGCGCAAAGCCTGGAGTTGATGTTCAGCGCCTTCCAGCAGGCCGACAGTTCGATTTCCAGGCGCTACGGCGGCACCGGGCTAGGCCTGCCGATTGCCCGAACCCTCGCCGAACGTATGGGCGGCACCTTACGCGCGCAGAGTGAAGAAGGCCGTGGTTCGGTGTTTACCCTGGAAATCCCCCTGGCCTTGCACCAGCAACCGCAACCGCTGCTGGCCCCGCGTGTGCAAACCGGCAACAGCGGTGGCGAGGGGCGCAACGTGCTGCTGGTCGAAGACAATCCGGTCAACCAGACAGTCATCGAAGCGATGTTGCGCAGCCTGGGTTTCACCGTCAGCGTTGCCGCCGATGGCGCACAGGCGATTCGCAGCGCCGAGAGCCTGATATTCGAAGCAATTTTGATGGATTGCCGCTTGCCGATCATCGATGGTTACGAAGCCACCCGGCAGATTCGCCAATTGCCCGGTTGCACCGACCTGCCGATCATCGCCCTCACCGCCAACGCCTTGCAGGGCGACCGCGAGGCCTGTCTGTCGGCGGGCATGAACGATTATCTGGCCAAGCCATTCAAACGCACTGATCTGCAGCAAATTCTGCAGCGTTGGGTGCAGTAGTACAGGCCTTTCGACCATCTGTGACTGGCGTGAAAGTCGAAAGTGCGGCAGTCTTAGGCACCTCGACAGCCTCTAAAAGCGGCTTGAATAATAATTTCAGTGCACAAGTGTACATTCATGTCCCTTGTGCTGTGACTTTCACCACAACGCAATAGTCTATGAGTAGGCTGCCGGTTCGAGGCATGAACGCTTCGATCGGCCGGGAAGATTTGCCCCACCTGCCGCATGGGACTATTGAGGAGCTCGCATGACCAAACAAAACGCCTTTACTCGGGAAGACCTGCTGCGCTGCAGTCGCGGTGAGCTGTTCGGCCCAGGTAACGCGCAACTGCCCGCCCCTAACATGCTCATGGTCGATCGCATCACCCTGATCAGCCAGGAGGGTGGCAAGTACGGCAAAGGTGAATTGGTCGCCGAGCTGGATATCAATCCGGACCTGTGGTTCTTCGCCTGCCACTTCGAGGGCGATCCGGTGATGCCGGGCTGCCTGGGCCTCGACGCCATGTGGCAACTGGTCGGCTTCTTCCTGGGCTGGCAAGGCCTGCCGGGCCGCGGCCGTGCGCTGGGTTCGGGCGAAGTGAAGTTCTTCGGCCAGGTCCTGCCGACCGCCAAGAAAGTCACCTATAACATTCATATCAAACGCGTCCTCAAGGGCAAGCTGAACCTGGCCATCGCCGATGGTTCGGTGACTGTCGACGGTCGCGAGATCTACACCGCCGAAGGCCTTCGGGTCGGCGTATTCACCTCCACTGAAAACTTCTAAGGGTTATCCGCATGCGCCGCGTCGTTATCACTGGTCTGGGCATCGTTTCTTGCCTGGGCAATGACAAAGAGACCGTCTCCGCTAACCTGCGTGCAAGCCGCCCTGGCATCCGGTTCAACCCGGAATATGCTGAAATGGGTCTGCGTAGCCAGGTTTCCGGCTCCATCGACCTCAACCTTGAAGAACTGATCGATCGCAAGATCTATCGCTTCGTCGGCCACGCGGCAGCTTATGCCTACCTGGCCATGAAAGACGCCATCACCGACTCCGGCCTGACCGAAGAGCAGGTGTCCAACCCGCGTACCGGCCTGATCGCCGGTTCCGGTGGCGCATCGACCCTGAACCAGATGGAAGCGCTGGACATCCTGCGCGAGAAAGGCGTCAAGCGCGTCGGCCCATACCGCGTCACGCGGACCATGAGCAGCACCGTTTCGGCGTGCCTGGCCACTCCGTTCAAGATCAAGGGCCTGAACTACTCCATCGCGTCTGCCTGCGCCACCAGTGCTCACTGCATCGGTACCGCCATGGAACAGATCCAGATGGGCAAGCAGGACATCGTCTTCGCCGGTGGCGGTGAAGAAGAACACTGGAGCCAGTCGTTCTTGTTCGACGCCATGGGCGCCCTGTCCAGCAAGCGTAACGACACACCGGAAAAAGCTTCCCGCGCCTACGACGCTGACCGTGATGGTTTTGTCATCGCTGGCGGTGGCGGCATGGTTGTGGTCGAGGAGCTGGAACACGCTCTGGCCCGCGGCGCGAAGATCTACGCGGAAATCGTTGGCTACGGCGCGACCTCCGACGGCTACGACATGGTTGCCCCGAGCGGCGAAGGCGCGATCCGCTGCATGCAGCAGGCGCTGTCCACCGTCGACACCCCGATCGACTACCTGAACACCCACGGCACCTCGACCCCGGTCGGCGACGTTGCGGAAATGAAAGGTGTGCGTGAAGTATTCGGCGACAAGGCTCCGGCCATCAGCTCCACCAAAAGCCTGTCGGGTCACTCCCTGGGCGCCGCCGGCGTTCACGAAGCGATCTACTGCATGCTGATGATGGAAGGCAACTTCATTGCCGGCTCCGCCAACATCGACGAGCTGGACCCTGAGGTGGCCGACCTGCCGGTGCTGACCAAGACCCGCGAAAACGCCACCATCAACACCGTGATGAGCAACAGCTTCGGTTTCGGTGGCACCAACGCCACGCTGGTACTGAAGCGCTGGGAAGGCAAGTAATTCCCCGCGGCTGAGCCACACAAAAACGCCCCGACTGGTTCGGGGCGTTTTTTTTTGCCTGCGTTTGATTTCTGCTTTTGTAGGAGAAGCATTCAGCGGGCCTGCAAACATGAAACGTTTGTCATGAAACTCAAGGACCTGCGACCGAATGTCGCGGAATCCGGGGGCTGCAGGATTTTCTCCAGATTCGCAAAAGTCTGTTTCCAATTTGAAGCGTTTACTTAGCAAGCTAACAAAACATATAACAGAGTCCTGCACACGCCTTGCTGCAGATAACAGAGATTGGAGCTAGCAGATGACTGTAAAAGTAACTGAACGCGACGATTCGCATAAATCCCACGAAGGTGTAGCCGCCGGTATCCGCATCTGGGACGTGCATCAACAAGACATGCTGGTCGGGATGTTCCACTCCGAGACTGACGCCCATAACTACAAGGCCGAACTGGAAATGCTCGAGCGCAAACGCGAGCTCGCTACCCGTTAAAGACAGACTCTACCGATTTGCAGCTTGCCCCCACGCAGGGCAGGCTGCAATTGAGTCAAACGACTCAGGCAATGTGAATAGCCGTCAAATGGAGAGAGTCGTCGATCACCGCTCCTGGAACACCACCCAAGATGCGGCCCGCTTCAAGTTTCACCACCTCGCACTCACCCTCCCCCATGCCGTCATTGCGAATCGCGTACTGGAGCGAAGACGGATGGCGTTTGCTGTAGTCGAAGTCCATGCCACAGGCAATCAAAAAGTCGATTTTCGCCCCCGCCAGTTCAATTTCCTTGTCGCGCTCGCCGTCCTTCAACACGGCATAATCGAGGCACAAGTTAATGCCGAATGGACAACCCACCACAAGGCTATTGATAAATATGCCTTCATAACCGCCAAAGTAACTGTGCTCAGCCCGTACACTACTGGTTTTCTTTACCTTGACCACCTTCTCGTCAAACAACTTGAAGAACCAGTAACCGTCCTTCGATCCTACATGCCTGCCGAAATCGATGCCTGATACATAACGCTTGGGCCACATCGACATCAATGGCGTATCGACCTCATATTCCTTATTGGTAATTGTCAGTAAACAATTAATCACATCATAGTAACTCGACTCCCCCTCCCCCACTTTGATGAGCACCGCACAACTTCCCGCCAATAAAACAATTTTGCCGTATTGCTCCACTGGCAGTTCGCCTATCAACAACGCCACACACTCAGGCACTTTTGTCAGATAGGCCGAGTTCAGCGCGTGGAGCTCTTCCTCGCTGCGCACTGCATGCCAGGGAATGTTCCAAAAAAACTCAGGCAGGGTGAAAAACAGACACGCGGTTTCGCCATGATCCTCACGGGCGGCTTTGGCAGCGATCTTTATTTTCCGGCGCACCAGGTATGCGCGCTCGGCCAATTCATCATCCAGATAATCAAGGATGGATTGTTCAGGCATTCGCGGGTGCGATAATTCCGATTTATAAGTGGGTTGGCGTAACGAGGCGATACTTACCAGCATTGTCGATTTCCTTATTCATTCAAGTTCTTTCCATTGGTTTTCTCCCCTGAGCATATTCCGGGCAAAAGAAAACCCAAAAGAGCGTAGCGATACGCTCTTTCGGGTTCAATTGATTAATCCAGCAATGTACTAACAAACATGTTGTGCGAGCGCAGCAGTTACCACATCAGATCGTCAGGGATCTTGTAGGCCGCATACGGATCGTCCTCGGCCACCACCTCTTCGGTCTGCACATTCAACTGCACGATGCGTTGCGGGTCGCGCTCCTGGATCTTCAGCGCCGCCTCGCGGGGAATCACTTCGTAGCCGCCGGCGTGATGCACGATCGCCAGCGAACCGCTGCTGAGTTTATTGCGCATCAGGGTGTTGACGCAGATGCGCTTGACCTTCTTGTCGTCGACGAAGTTGTAGTAATCCTCGGTCGTCAGTTTCGGCAGGCGCGAGACTTCGATCAATTGCTTGACCTGGGCGGCGCGGGCCTTGGCCTCGGCCTTTTCCTGCTGCTGGCGGTTGAGTTCCTGGTCGCGCTTGACCTTTTCGGCCATGGCTTCCTGCGCCGCGCGCTGTTGGGAGTCATCCAGCTCGATCTGGCCTTTGTGGGCCAGGCGCTGCTGCTTCTGCTTGTCTTTGCTGACCTGCTTGGCCTGCTTCTGGTTGACCAGCCCTGCTTTGAGCAACTGGTCGCGAAGGGAAATGCTCATGGTGCTTATTACTCACTTAGGCCACTGCTCAACCGCAGTTGGGCAAATTCTTTTCCTGACGTTTGGCTTCGCCCCACAAGGCGTCCAACTCTTCGAGGGTGCAATCTTCCATGGGACGGCGGGTGTCGCGCAATGCCTGTTCGATAAAACGAAAGCGTCTTTCGAATTTGCCGTTGGCGCCACGCAATGCGGTTTCCGGATCGACCTTGAGGTGCCGCGCCAGATTAACCACGGAAAACAGCAGGTCGCCGATTTCATCAGCCACGGCCTCAGGATCGTTTTGCGACATGGCCTCGAGGACTTCATCGAGCTCTTCACGGACCTTATCAAGTACCGGCAAGGCGTCCGGCCAGTCGAAGCCGACCTGCCCCGCGCGCTTCTGCAATTTTGCCGAGCGCGACAGTGCAGGTAGTGCAGCGGGGACGTCATCGAGCAACGACAACTGCTCGGGTGCCGACGACTTCTCCGCACGCTCTTCGGCCTTGATCTCTTCCCAACGCTGCTTGACCTGCTCTTCACTCAGGCGCGGGACATCCAGCGGTGCATACAGATCACCGGTGGGGAATACGTGGGGATGGCGGCGAATGAGCTTGCGGGTGATGCTGTCGACCACGCTGGCGAATTCGAAACGCCCTTCTTCCCGAGCGATCTGGCTGTAATACACCACCTGGAACAACAGGTCGCCCAGTTCACCTTGCAGGTGATCGAAGTCACCGCGCTCGATGGCGTCGGCGACTTCGTAGGCTTCCTCCAGGGTGTGCGGGACGATGGTGGCGTAGGTTTGCTTGATGTCCCACGGGCAACCGTATTGCGGGTCGCGCAGGCGGTTCATCAGGTGCAGCAAGTCTTCAAGGCTGTACATCGGCGACTCTCGTCAAACACCCAGTAGGAGCTGGCTTGCCAGCGAAGTCGCTCGACGTGCCAGTGCAAAGTTCGAGGCCGCCTTCGCCAGCAAGCCGGCTCCTACAGGGTGGGATGGATCACGGCGTGCGGTTACGCCGGGTTTCGATGATGTTCGGCAACTGGGAGATACGCCCCAGCAACCGCCCCAATGCATCCAGCCCCGGAATCTCGATCGTCAGGGACATCAACGCGGTGTTGTCCTCCTTGTTCGAGCGGGTGTTGACCGCCAGCACGTTGATCCGCTCATTGAGCAGCACCTGCGAGACGTCACGCAGCAAACCGGAACGGTCGTAGGCGCGGATGACGATGTCCACCGGATAAGTGAGCACTGGCACCGGGCCCCAGCTGACCTGGATGATCCGCTCGGGTTCGCGCCCGCTCAGTTGCAGCACCGAGGCGCAGTCCTGGCGGTGAATGCTCACCCCGCGGCCCTGGGTGATGTAGCCGACGATCGCGTCGCCCGGCAATGGCTGGCAGCAGCCGGCCATCTGGGTCATCAGGTTGCCGACACCCTGGATCTGGATATCGCCGCGCTTGCCCGGTTTGTAGCCGGTGGCCTTGCGCGGGATCAGTTCCAGCTGTTCGTTGCCGCGTTCCGGCTCGACCAGTTGTTGCGCCAGGTTGACCAGTTGCGCCAGGCGCAAGTCGCCGGCACCGAGGGCGGCGAACAGGTCTTCGGCGGTTTTCATGTTGGCCTTGTCGGCCAGCTTGTCAAAATCCACCGCCGGCAAACCGAGGCGAATCAGTTCGCGCTCCAGCAGGGTTTTACCGGCCGCGACGTTCTGGTCACGGGCCTGCAACTTGAACCAGTGAACGATCTTCGCCCGCGCCCGGGACGTGGTGACGTAACCCAGGTTCGGGTTCAACCAGTCGCGGCTCGGCGTGCCGTGCTTGCTGGTGATGATCTCGACCTGCTCACCGGTTTGCAGGCTGTAGTTGAGCGGCACGATGCGCCCGTTGATCTTGGCGCCCCGGCAGTTGTGGCCAATTTCGGTGTGCACGCGGTAGGCGAAGTCCAGCGGCGTCGCCCCCTTGGGCAAGTCGATGGCATGACCGTCGGGGGTAAAGATGTAGACGCGGTCCGGCTCGATATCGACCCGCAGCTGTTCCGCCAGGCCACCGATGTCGCCCAGCTCTTCGTGCCATTCGAGGACCTGACGCAGCCAGGAAATTTTCTCTTCGTAGTGATTGGAGCCCGACTTGACGTCGGTGCCCTTGTAGCGCCAGTGCGCACACACGCCGAGTTCGGCTTCTTCGTGCATCGCGTGGGTGCGGATCTGTACTTCCAGCACCTTGCCCTCAGGCCCGATCACCGCCGTGTGCAGCGAGCGGTAGCCGTTCTCTTTCGGGTTGGCGATGTAGTCGTCGAACTCTTTCGGGATGTGCCGCCACAAGGTGTGGACGATGCCGAGCGCGGTGTAGCAATCGCGCATTTCCGGCACCAGCACGCGCACTGCACGCACGTCGTAGATCTGGCTGAACTCCAGACCCTTGCGCTGCATTTTGCGCCAGATCGAATAGATGTGTTTGGCCCGGCCGCTGATGTCGGCATCGACGCCGGTGGCCTGCAATTCGTTTTTCAGCTGGCTCATCACGTCGCTGATGAAGCGCTCGCGATCCAGTCGCCGCTCGTGGAGCAACTTGGCGATCTGCTTGTACTGGTCCGGCTCCAGGTAACGGAAGGACAGGTCCTCCAGCTCCCACTTGATGTGACCGATACCCAGGCGATGAGCGAGCGGCGCGTAGATGTCGAAGACTTCGCGGGCGACGCGGTTGCGCTTTTCGTCGTCGGCGGTCTTCACCGCACGGATCGCGCAGGTGCGCTCGGCCAGTTTGATTAGGGCGACGCGAACGTCGTCGACCATGGCCACCAGCATCTTGCGCAGGTTTTCCACCTGCCCCTGGGTGCCCAGCACCAGGGATTTGCGCGGGCTCAGGCTGTCGCTGATCGCGGCCATGCGCTGCACGCCGTCGATAAGCTTGGCGACCACCGGACCGAAGCGCTGGCTGACGGCCGGCAGCTTGATCTGGTCTTCGCGCACGCCGCGATACAGGATCGCGGCGACCAGTGAATCCTGATCGAGCTTGAGATCGGCGAGGATTTCGGCGATTTCAAGGCCGGTGCGGAAGGTCGAGTTGCCTTCCGACCACAAGTTTTGTGCCGCATTGGCTTGCTGTTCGGCCTCGCGAGCGTACTCGCAGGCCTCCTTCAAGGCTTCGCGATCCAGTGCCAGGTCGACACTGACCGCATGATCGAGCCAAGCCTCGAGATTGATACTGCCGTCGGTGTTGATCGGCTGGTGTGCTCTCACCTGTACCATCTTGCTTACCTTCCCTACGACGCAGATTCAATGCGTCAAATCGCTGACCTTCGTTGCCCGTGCGCCCACGTCGGGCTGAGTGCGCAGTGGCACGGGCGGGCCAGTCGGACCAGACGAACCTTCCTAGCTCGCTTCAAATAACGCCATGGCCTCGACATGTGCCGTTTGAGGAAACATATCGAGAATCCCGGCACGTTTTAACCGGTAACCCTGCTTGATCAATTCGACCGTGTCGCGCGCCAGCGTTGCCGGGTTGCACGATACATACACCAACCGTTCGGCGCCCAGGGTCTTGAGCTTGCGCACAACCTCGAAAGCACCGTCACGCGGTGGGTCCAAGAGTACCGCACAAAAGCCTTCGGCGGCCCATACAGCGTCCGTCAAAGGCTGGGATAAATCGGCCTGAAAAAACCTCGCGTTATGCAGATTATTGCTAGCGGCGTTCGCCGCAGCGCGGTCGACCATCACCTGCACGCCTTCGACCGCCACCACTTCATGGGCGGCCTTGGCCAATGGCAAGGCAAAATTGCCCAGGCCGCAGAACAGGTCGAGTACACGCTCGTCCGCCGTCGGCTTCAACCAGTCCAGCGCCTGGGCCACCATGGCTTCGTTGACGCCGGCGTTGACCTGGATAAAGTCCCCTGGCCGATACGCCAGTTCCAGATCCCATTGTTCAAGGCGATAGCCCAGCGCCTGATCGGCCTCGACCGGCTGCGGTTCGCCGTCGCCATGCAGCCACAACTGGGCTTGGTGGAACGCGCAGAAATCCTTGAGGATGGTCAGGTCGCTTTCGGACAACGGTGCCATGTGCCGCAGCAACACGGCGAGTTTCGAGCCGCTGAACAATTCAACATGCCCAAGCGCCTGGGGTTTGCTCAAGCGCCGGAGCATCTCCGGCAAGCGGGCCATGATCGGTTGCAAAGGCTGTACCAAAACCGGGCAATCATCGATGCCGACGATGTCCTGGCTACCCGCGGCACGGAAACCCACTTCGAGTTTTTTCGCCTTGTTGTCCCAGCGCACCGCAACGCGGGCGCGACGTCGGTAAGCGAACTCTGGCCCGCTCAATGGCGCCGCCCATTCTTCGGGCACGACACCGGCGACCTTCGACAGCTGCTCGGCGAGCATGCGCTGTTTCAGGGCGAGTTGGTCGTGGTGAGGCAGATGCTGCACGCTGCAACCGCCGCAACGACCGGCATGGGCACACGGTGCCGGTCGGCGCAATTGGCTGGCCTTGAACACGCGTTCGGTGCGCGCCTCGACCACTTTGCCGTGGGCACCGAGTACACGCGCCTCGATGTCTTCACCGGCCAATGCGCCGATGACGAACCAGGTGCGGCCTTCGAAAAACGCGATGCCGCGACCGTCATTGGCCAGGCGCTCGATGGTCAGGCGCTGCTTTTTGCCGGTCGGGATTTGCGGGGCCTTGCTGCCGCCGGTGGGCTGGAAGCGCAGGCCTCTCTCTTGCTTGGCCATCAGTTGGGCGCGTCGAAAATGCCGGTCGACAGGTAACGGTCGCCACGGTCGCAGATGATCGCGACGATCACCGCGTTTTCAACTTCTTTGGACAGACGCAGCATTGCCGCCACGGCACCGCCCGAGGACACACCACAGAAAATGCCTTCTTCGCGGGCCAGGCGACGGGTCACGTCCTCGGCTTCGCTTTGTGCCATGTCGACGATGCGGTCGACGCGATCGGCCTGGTAGATCTTCGGCAGGTATTCCTGGGGCCAGCGACGGATGCCCGGGATTGCCGAGCCTTCCATCGGTTGCAGGCCGATGATCTGCACGTTGTCGCTCTGCTCTTTCAAGTAGCGCGACACGCCCATGATGGTCCCGGTGGTGCCCATGGAGCTGACGAAGTGGGTGATGCTGCCCTGGGTCTGGCGCCAGATTTCCGGGCCGGTGGTGGTGTAGTGCGCTTCGGGGTTATCGCCGTTGGCGAACTGATCGAGCACCTTGCCACGGCCTTCGGCTTCCATACGCTGCGCCAGGTCGCGCGCGCCTTCCATGCCTTCTTCCTGGGTGACCAGGATCAGTTCGGCGCCATAGGCGGTCATCGCCGCCTTGCGCTCGGCGCTGGAGTTGTCGGGCATGATCAGGATCATCTTGTAACCCTTGATCGCGGCGGCCATCGCCAGGGCGATCCCGGTGTTACCCGAGGTCGCTTCGATCAGTGTATCGCCGGCATGGATCTGCCCGCGCAGTTCGGCGCGAGTGATCATTGACAGCGCCGGACGGTCCTTGACCGAACCCGCCGGGTTGTTCCCTTCGAGCTTGAGCAAAAGGGTATTGCTGGTGGCGCCGGGCAGGCGCTGCAAACGGACCAGCGGAGTGTTGCCGACGCAATCGGCGATGGTTGGGTACTGCAAGGTCATGGCGTATTCGCAATCCAGACTGCGGGGGCGACTATCATACCGGCAAACGTTCGCAGGCCATATCACGCAAAGTGCGATGCTTATGGTTTATGGGAATAAGCCCATATCTTGCGGTAAGCATGAGGGCCTCTTCGCTGACAAGCCTGCGCCTAAAGGGATCGCGGGGGATCAGATATTTACGGCCATTGTAGGAGCTGGCTTGCCAGCGAAGGCGTCGCCACTGGCGATATCATCATCCGCCAACAAACGCATATTCAGCCGCAACCCGCTCCCGCTGTTCTGCGCCCACAACTGCCCACCCTGACGCTGCACCGCATTGCGGGCGATGCTCAGCCCCAGGCCGAATCCACCGTCGCCAGGCCTCGACCCATCAAGACGAGTGAATGGCAGGAAGATCCGTTCCAGATCGGCCTCGGCCACCCCGCCGCCCTGGTCTTCGAGCCACAGGTGCCAATATTTTCCGTCACGCTGCCCGCCCAGCAGTACCAACCCACCGTTGGGTGAATGCCGGATGGCATTGCGCAGAATGTTTTCCAACGCCTGGGCCAGCGTATTGAGATGCCCGCGCACCCAGCAGGAGGCATCCACCGAGCATTGCAGTTGAGCCGTGGGCCAGCCACTTTCATAGCAGGCATTCTCGGTGAGCATTTCCCATAGGGCCTGGACCTGGATCGCTTCGTCGGGCAACCGAGTGCGTTCGGTGTCGAGCCAGGCCAGTTGCAGCGTATCTCCCACCAGGCGTTGCATGCCATCGACTTCACGACCAATGCGCTCGCGCAATGGCTCAAGACCTGCTTCGCTTTCACTGGCCACGCGCAGGCGACTCAATGGCGTGCGCAATTCGTGGGACAAGTCGCGCAGCAGTTGCTGTTGCATCGCCACGGTGCTTTGCAGGCGTTCAGCCATGTGATCGAACGCCCGGCCCAACTCGCCCAGTTCATCCGAGCGATCCGTGGTGCGGGTCGACAGCCGTACATTCAGTTGATCGGCACGCCAGGCATTGGCCTGTGCGCGCAAGTGATTGAGCGGCACCACCAGCAGGCGATACAGCCCGACGCACAGCAGCAAGGTGAACAATCCTGGAATCACGCCGTTGGTGATCACTCGCCAGAACACACGGTATCGGCCCGGCACAAAACGTTGCGGCAACTCCATCACCAGGCTGCCTGCCTGCGGATTTTCCGGAAACGGTACGCGCATCCATGGCCGGCCCTTCTTGTGGATGGGCCAGTCGAGGCCGCGCAGGAACGTCAGGCGCTCGATTTCGATGTCCGTCAAAGCTTGACTGCTCAATGACTGCAAATCACCGCCAATCACCCCCACCCAACTTTTTTCGCGCTGTTGCATAGCCTGCAACCAGTCATCGATGCCGCCTCGCTGCCCTGCTATCCACGCCTGTTCGGCCTCACTGGCGTAACGCGTCAGCGTGCCCCGGGCCTCATCGGAGAGGAACTGGTTGCGTTCCTCCATATAGCGGCCCCACGACCAACTCAGCCAGATCATCAGCAAACAGAACGCCACCAGCAGGCAGGCCAGCTTCCAGAACAGCGAATGTCTGCCCGGCAAACTACATTTCATCGGCGACGCTCAGGATGTAGCCCTTGCCCCAGACCGTACGCACTTCGCGCTCGGTGTAGCCGATGGCCTTGAGTTTGCGGCGGATCTGGCTGATGTGCATGTCCAGGCTACGATCATGGGCCGCGTAGCCGCGTTGCAGCACCTGCTGATAAAGGAAGGCTTTGCTCAGCACTTCGTCGATGCTGCGGTGCAAGGTTTCCAGCAGCCGATACTCGCTGCGGGTCAGGCCAGCTGCCTGTTCGCCATAAAACACTTCGAAGCGTTCATCGTCGAAGCGCAGGCTGTCCAGCGAAGGCGCAGGCGCGCTCGGCGCTGGCCGCCGGTCGAGTGCCACCCGCCGCAGAATCGCTTCGATGCGCACCCGCAACTCCACCATGCTGAAGGGTTTTGGCAGGTAATCGTCGGCCCCCAGGCGAAAGCCGCTGATGCGATCGGCCTCGGCGCCGAGGGCCGACATCAGCAACACTGGGGTGCAATGGCTCTGGCGCAATTGGGTCAGGACCGCCAGACCGTCCAGGCCCGGCAGCAGGATATCCATCAGCACCACGTCGAACGGCTGGCGGCGGGCCATGTCCAGGCCTTCCTGGCCGTTCTGGCACCAGGTCACCTGGAAGCCGCTGCGGTCCAGGTGTTCATGAACATAGGCGCCGAGCACGAGGTCGTCTTCGATGGACAGGATTCGGGGAAGGCCGGCAGTGATGGGATTCATGACTATCTGCAAATAGTTCTCAGTTGTGCTGATTATTCAAGATTGCCTCGCCAGGAGCAACCCACGCTTTGCCTGTATTACAAATGAGTGCGGCGGACCGACGAATGACCGGACCATTTTTACGAAGATTGCCCGCGAGCAAATCGCTACACTGCGCAAGGACTGCGTCGCGGGTGCGGGTGCAGGTTTTTCAATGGCGGGATGCAGGAGAGTGGCGTGCTCAAGAAACTGGGAATCAAAGGCCGCGTGCTGTTGCTGACCCTGTTGCCAACCAGCCTGATGGCGTTGGTGCTGGGGGGCTATTTCACCTGGATGCAACAGGCGGACCTGCAAACCCAACTCATGCAGCGCGGCGAAATGATCGCCGAGCAGTTGGCACCGCTGGCAGCGCCAGCCATGGGCCACCAGGACAGCGAACTGCTCGAACGCATCGCCACCCAGGCCCTCGAACAAACCGACGTGCGCGCCGTGACCTTCCTGGCACCCGACCGTATGCCGCTGGCCCATGCAGGCCCGACGATGCTCAACCAGATGCCGTCGGGCAGTGGCTCACACATGCTGCGCAGCAGCGGCAGCGATGCAACGCGCTATCTGCTGCCGGTGTACGGCAAACACCGCAACCTCGCCGGCGACGTGATTCCCGCGGAAGCCGAACGCCTGCTCGGCTGGGTCGAACTCGAGTTGTCCCATAACGGCATGCTGTTGCGCGGCTACCGCAGCCTGTTCGCCAGCCTGATGCTGATCGCTGCCGGGTTGATTGGAGCAGCCCTGCTGGCATTACGCATGGGCCGCACCATTAATCAGCCGTTGAGCCAGATCAAGCAGGCCGTGTCCCAACTCAAGGACGGTCATCTGGAAACCCGCTTGCCGCCCCTCGGCAGCCAAGAGCTGGACGAATTGGCTTCGGGCATCAATCGCATGGCCGGCACCCTGCAAAACGCCCAGGAAGAATTGCAGCACAGCATCGACCAGGCCACCGAAGACGTGCGCCAGAATCTCGAAACCATCGAAATCCAGAACATCGAACTGGACCTGGCGCGTAAGGAAGCCCTGGAAGCGAGCCGGATCAAGTCCGAGTTCCTGGCCAACATGAGCCACGAAATCCGCACGCCGCTCAACGGCATTCTCGGTTTCACCCACCTGCTGCAAAAAAGCGAGCTGACGCCGCGCCAGCTCGACTACCTGGGCACCATCGAAAAATCCGCCGACAGCCTGTTGGGCATCATCAACGAAATCCTCGACTTCTCGAAAATCGAGGCCGGCAAACTGGTGCTCGACCACATTCCGTTCAATCTGCGCGATCTGTTGCAGGACACCCTGACCATCCTCGCCCCGGCCGCCCACGCCAAGCAGCTGGAACTGGTGAGCCTGGTCTATCGCGACACGCCGCTGTCGCTGGTGGGGGACCCGCTGCGGCTCAAGCAGATCCTCACTAACCTTGTGAGCAACGCGATCAAGTTCACCCGCGAAGGCACTATCGTCGCCCGCGCCATGCTCGAAGAAGAACACGAAGACACCGTGCAGTTGCGCATCAGCATCCAGGACACCGGCATCGGCCTGTCGAACCAGGACGTGCGCGCCCTGTTCCAGGCGTTCAGCCAAGCCGACAACTCACTGTCGCGACAACCCGGCGGTACCGGATTGGGGCTGGTAATTTCCAAGCGTTTGATCGAGCAGATGGGCGGCGAGATCGGCGTCGACAGCACACCGGGTGAAGGCTCGGAATTCTGGATCAGCCTGAGCCTGCCGAAAACCCGCGACGATGCCGAAGACTTGCCCAGCGCGCCGCTGCTCGGGCGCCGGGTGGCGGTGCTGGAAAACCACGAGTTGGCGCGCCAGGCGTTGCAGCATCAACTGGAAGATTGCGGCCTCAGCACGACGCCGTTCAATACCCTGGAAAGCCTGACCAATGGCGTCACCGCCGCCCACCAGACCGACCTGGCGATTGACCTTGCGGTGCTGGGCATCACCAGCAACGTCATGCCGCCGGAGCGCCTCAACCAGCACATTTGGGACCTCGAACACCTTGGCTGCAAGGTGCTGGTGCTGTGCCCGACCACGGAACAGACGTTGTTCCATCTTTCAGTGCCCAACCCCCACAGCCAGCTCCAGGCGAAACCGGCCTGCACGCGCAAACTGCGACGCTCCCTATCCGACCTGGTCAATCCGCGCCCGATGCGCAGCGAACCGGGCGAGCCGCTGTCCAGCCGTGCGCCGAAGGTACTGTGCGTTGACGACAATCCGGCCAACCTGTTGCTGGTGCAGACCCTGCTCGAAGACATGGGCGCCAAGGTGCTCGCGGTGGACAGTGGCTACGCCGCCGTCAAAGCGGTGCAGAACGAAACCTTCGACCTGGTGCTGATGGACGTGCAGATGCCGGGCATGGACGGTCGCCAGAGCACCGAAGCCATTCGTCTCTGGGAAAGCGAACGGCATTGCACGCCCCTGCCCATCGTCGCCCTCACCGCCCACGCGATGGCCAACGAAAAACGCGCGCTGCTGCAAAGCGGCATGGACGACTACCTGACCAAGCCGATCAGTGAACGGCAACTGGCGCAAGTAGTGCTGAAATGGAGCGGTCTGGCGCTGCGCAATCACAGCCCGGAACGCGCTGGCGATGGCCATGGCGGCAGTCATGAACTGCAAGTGCTGGACCCTGAGGAAGGTTTGCGCCTGGCCGCCGGCAAGGCTGACCTGGCCGCCGATATGTTGGCGATGCTGCTGGCGTCGCTGGAAGCCGACCGCGAGGCCATCCGCCTGGCGCAGCAGAGCAACGATCACAATGCGCTGATCGAACGGGTCCACCGCCTGCATGGCGCGACGCGTTACTGCGGCGTACCGCAATTGCGCGCCGCCTGCCAACGCAGCGAAACCCTGCTCAAGCAACAGGACCCGAAAGCCCGGGTGGCACTGGAAGACCTCGACCGGGCCATCAATCGCCTGGCGGCCCAGGCGCGGATGAATGCTTGATGTAACGCAACTGCGCGGATTGAACATCCGCGTAAGCTCACCGCTGCCCTTGTAGGAGCTGGCTTGCCAGCGAAGAGGACCCCAGATGTTGTGTTGTCAGTGAAGACGCCTTCGCTGGCAAGCCAGCTCCTACAGGGTTTGATGGCGATCACCCTGCCGGGTAGCCAACGGAATAACGAGGACATCATGCGTACAATTCTATTCAGCAGCCAGAATTACGATCGCGACAGCTTTCTCGCGGCCGAACAACCGGCCGGCATCGAGCTGCAATTCCAGCCTGCACGCCTGAGTCTCGATACCGCGGCGCTCGCCCAGGGTTACGAGGCGGTCTGCGCCTTCATTAATGATGACCTCGGCGCGCCAGTGCTCGAATGCCTGGCGGCCGGCGGCACCCGCCTGATCGCCCTGCGTTCGGCCGGCTACAACCACGTCGACCTGCCAACGGCAAAGCGCCTGGGTCTGGACGTCGTGCGGGTCCCGGCCTATTCGCCCCACGCCGTGGCCGAACACGCGGTGGCGCTGATCCTCGCGCTCAACCGGCGCCTGCACCGGGCCTACAACCGCACCCGCGAAGGCGATTTCAGGCTTCAGGGGCTGACCGGTTTCGACCTGGTGGGCAAGACCGTCGGCGTGGTCGGCACGGGTCAGATCGGCGCGACCTTCGCCAAAATCATGCACGGCTTCGGCTGCCAGTTGCTGGCCTATGACCCCTCCCCCAACCCGCAAGTCGAAGCCCTCGGCGCGCGCTACCTGAACTTGCCGCAACTGCTGGCCGAAGCGCAGATCATCAGCCTGCACTGCCCGCTCAATGAGCAAAGCAAGCACTTGATCAACCGCGAATCGCTGGCGCACATGCAACCGGGCGCGATGTTGATCAATACCGGGCGCGGCGGCCTGGTGGACACGCCGGCGTTGATCGACGCCTTGAAGGACGGGCGTCTGGGCTATTTGGGGCTGGATGTGTATGAGGAAGAGGCACAACTGTTCTTCGAAGACCGCTCCGACCTGCCGCTTCAGGACGATGTGCTGGCGCGGCTGCTGACCTTCCCCAACGTGATCGTCACCGCGCACCAGGCCTTCCTGACCCGTGAGGCGCTGGACGCGATTGCCACCACAACTTTGCGCAATATCGCCGCCTGGTTGGCCGGCACCCCGCAAAACCGGGTCACGGGCGACTGAAACGGATCGAAGGTCATCTGCCTGCGCGATGCGGCGTGCGAGCCCGTGCTAGCATATCGCGCATATTTGGAGGACCCATGGTCGAACACGATTTCCGCTACAGCCTGATGAACCCGCAACACACCCTCACCGAATGCCGCGCCCTGGTGCCGGGGCGTTATCAGGTCACCGGCAACGGTGGCTCGATTCGCAACAACGACGTGCTGGTCGTGACCCTCAAGGGTGCCAAGGACTTGTCCATGCGCCTGACCGTCGAAACGGTTCGCCACCTGATCAATCCGCCGGGCCAATGGGTCGCGGTTGCCAGTGGCCCGGTGTTCGGCGAACTGGCGATTCACACCTGGCAAGTGAACTGCGACAGCTGCGCCAAAGAGCTGAGCTTCGAGTTCGCGGTCGACGCCAAACTGGGCAACAAGGCTGAAAAACCGGCCGCCACGGCGCGGATTGCCGAGCTGGGCTGGACCACCGTCGGCGAGAAACACCTGTGCCCGAAATGCCAGGAGCCCGCGTGATGAAACGCCTCGCCCTGGCCGGCATGGTCGGCGCCAGCCTGCTGGGCTGCGCCGCCGAGCCGGTGCAACTTGAACACAATCGCAGCTACATCCTGGAATGGATCGGCGAACGGCCATTGATGGACTACAGCCACCTGACCATCACCCTCGGTGACGACGGTCGAGCCTACGGCAATGGCGGCTGCAACCACTGGTTCGCACCGTACACGCTCGAAGGCGACAAGCTGACGTTCGGCAAAATCGGCAACACCCGCAAACTCTGTGCACCGGCGCTGATGGAGCAGGAAAAGCGCTTCCTCCAGGCCCTGGAAGGCGTGCAGCGTTGGGACGTTTCCCCCATCGAGCAAATGCGTTTCTGGCCCGCCGAAGGCAAGCCGTTGCGCTGGTGGCTTGAAGAGGGTTGATCGCTCAACCCTGTAAGAGCCGGCTTGCCGGCGAAGACGGTGGATCAATCAACAATGATTTCACCTGACACACCGCTTTCGCCGGCAAGCCGGCTCCTACAAGTTCTTCGCTACCGATCAGTTCTTCGCCTGCAACGCCTCAAGCTTCGCCATCACCCCCGCCGCCGTCTGCTCGCCCATCAACTGCTCGCGCACCTTGCCCTTGTTATCGATGATGTAGGTCACCGGCAACGCTTCACTGCGCGGCAGATCGAACACATCGGTCGGATCCTGGGCCAGTACGGTGAACTTGATGCCAAGCTTCTCGCTGGCACTTTTAAGCTCGGTGCCCTGCACGTTGTCGAAATTCACCCCGAACACACCAATCTTCTTGTCCTTGAGCTGCTCGGCCAGGGTGTTCAATTCCGGAATTTCGGTACGGCACGGTCCGCACCATTCCGCCCAATAGTTGAGCACCAGCCATTTGCCATCCAGACGATTGGCAGCGATCTTGTGACCGTCCTGGTCGATACCATAGTCATTCCCGCAGCCCCCCAGCATCAACGCCCCGATGATCGCCAATACTGCTGCCAGTCGCCTTGTCATGTCGTGTTCCTTGTCAAAAATTGAATGCGCCTGCGACCCATCGCCTCTCACGGTTCTGGAATGCGCGCTGCACAGTTAGAATAGCCGCCACCTTACGCAAGATGCGACCCGCTCATGACCGATCTGACGCTTTATCACAACCCGCGCTGCTCGAAATCGCGCGGTGCGCTCGAACTGCTGGAGGCCCGTGGCCTGGCCCCGACCGTGGTCCGCTACCTGGAAACGCCGCTGGACGCCGCGCAAATCCAGAGCTTGCTGGGCAAACTCGGCATCAGCGCCCGGCAATTGCTGCGCACCGGCGAAGATGAGTACAAAACCCTCAACCTGGCCGACAACAGCCTGAGCGAAGCGCAGTTGCTCGCCGCCATCGCCGCCCACCCGAAACTGATGGAACGACCGATTCTCGAAGTCGGCGACAAAGCCATCATCGGTCGCCCACCGGAACAGATCCTGGAACTGTTGCCATGAGTGCGCCGTACATTCTGGTCCTGTATTACAGCCGCAGCGGCTCGACCAACGAAATGGCCCGGCAGATTGCCCGTGGCGTGGAACAGGCCGGACTTGAGGCGCGCCTGCGTACGGTGCCGGCGATTTCCACCGAGTGCGAAGCCGTGTCACCGTCGATTCCCGACGAAGGCGCGCTGTATGCCAGTCTCGATGACCTGAAGAACTGCGCCGGCCTGGCGCTCGGCAGCCCGACGCGCTTCGGCAACATGGCCGCGCCGCTCAAGTACTTCCTCGACGGCACCAGCAACCTGTGGCTGACCGGCGCGCTGGTCGGCAAACCCGCGGGCGTCTTCACTTCCACCGCCAGCCTGCACGGCGGCCAGGAAACCACGTTGCTGTCGATGATGTTGCCGTTGCTGCACCACGGCATGCTCATCACCGGCCTGCCCTACAGCGAGTCTGCCTTGCTGGAAACCCAGGGCGGCGGCACGCCGTACGGCGCCAGCCATCACGCCGGTGCCGATGGCAAAAACGGCCTTAATGCCCATGAAGTGGCGCTATGCCGTGCACTCGGCCTGCGCCTGGCCAGGACCGCGCAGAAACTGGAGCGCTGACGTGGCGAAAAAACCGAAGGTTTTACCCGCCATCGACTGGCTCGAACCACGGGTGCGGGCGATGCGCGTGATCAGCCTGCTGTGCTTCCTGGGTCTGGTCGGGCTGCTGTGCGTCTACTACCTGATTGTCGCCGACCTGCACGGCGCCCGGCCGTGGGTGATTCTGCTGATCGAATTGGTGCCGCTGCTGATTCTGGCACCCGGCATGCTCGTCGGCAGTCCTCGCGGGCATTCGTGGATGTGCTTCGTGGTGAACCTGTATTTCATCAAGGGCGCGCTGGCGGCTTACGATCCCAATCGAAATATCTTCGGCTTGCTGGAGATGGGCGCGAGCCTGGCGGTGTTTTGTTCGGCGTTGTTGTTTGTGCGGTGGCGGTATCAGTTGAATCGTAAATTGGCTGGCGAAGGCGAACCCTCCGTCGCCTGAACGGACGCCTTCGCTGGCAAGCCAGCTCCTACAGGGTTAGGCGTCGTTCACATAGTTTGGAGATACCTGTAGGAGCTGGCTTGCCAGCGAATGGCCCGACTCGGTCTTAATGATTCACTGTGTAAGCCAGCATCATGGAGATCTGGCTCATCGCCCGCCCGCCACTTTCCTCATGCCACTGGTTGAACACATCCTGCACCAATGCAAGGTCGCGCAGGCTGGTCGGCACTTTGTCGACGATCTTCTGCGCATTCAGCGCCGCCACCACGTCGTAGCTCGGTACAAAGGTGTCCTTGCCGACCATCCGCAAGAAACGCGGGGCCGACAGGCCGCCCAACTGATGGCCGCGCTTTTTCAGGAGGGTCCAGAGCCCGACGATATCGGTCACGGGCCAATCGGCGATCAGCGCGCCGAAACTGCCCTTTTCATGGGCCACATCCAAGATGAACTGCGCGTTGCGCGGCACGCTCTTGAGCTTGCCCAGGTGGCGGATGATCCGCGCGTCCTGCATCAGGCGCTCAAGGTGTTCGGCGCTCATCAACACGACTTTTTCCGGGTCGAACTTGAAGAACACTTCCTCGAAGGCCGGCCACTTGGCATCCACCAGGCTGTGCTTGAGCCCGGCGCGAAACACCCGCAGTGCCATCGTCGAGAGGTAGCGATCGTCGCTGATCTTGCGCAGTTGCGCGCAAGTTTTTGGAACGGGCAGATGGGCTTCCAGTTCAGCCGCCGAACCGAAGCGGTTCAGACAGTATTCATTGAGCCACTTGTAATCGCGCATGCCCTCTCCAGTAATTTGAAATAAAACGAAAATTCTGTGGGAGCGAGCCTGTGGCGAGGGGGCTTGCCCCCGTTGGGCTGCGAAGCGGCCCCAAGATCTCCGATGTACCAACGATCTTGTGAGTGCAGCGCACTCAAACGGGGGCAAGCCCCCTCGCCACAGGCTCACTCCTACAGTTTTTGGCTAGAGGTTGACGACGTTGACGAAGCGCGAAGCTGCGGACTCGTCGATCTTGAGGCTGGTGAAGTCAAACAGGTTGCGGTCCGCCAGCTGCGACGGGATCACGTTCTGCAGGCTGCGGAAAATGCTTTCGGTACGGCCCGGGGTCTTGCGCTCCCAGTCCTGCAGCATGTCCTTGACCACCTGGCGCTGCAGGTTCTCCTGGGAACCACATAGATTGCACGGGATGATCGGGAACTGCTTGAAGTCGGAGTAGGCCTGGATGTCTTTTTCGTTGCAGTAGGCCAGCGGGCGGATCACCACGTTACGCCCATCGTCGGCGCGCAGCTTGGGCGGCATGGCCTTGAGCGAACCGTTGAAGAACATGTTGAGAAAGAACGTCTCGACGATGTCGTCGCGGTGGTGACCGAGGGCCATCTTGGTCGCGCCGATTTCATCGGCGAAGGTGTACAGCGTGCCGCGACGCAGGCGCGAGCACAGTGAGCATGTGGTCTTGCCTTCCGGGATCAGCTCCTTGACCACCGAGTAGGTGTCTTTCTCGACGATGTGGTACTCGACGCCCAGCGCCTTGAGGTAGGCCGGCAATACGTGTTCCGGAAAGCCTGGCTGCTTCTGGTCCATGTTCACGGCGACGACCTCGAACTTGATCGGCGCGACCTTCTGCAAGTGCATCAGCACATCGAGCATGGTGTAGCTGTCCTTGCCACCGGACAGGCAGACCATGACCTTGTCGCCGTCTTCAATCATGTTGAAATCGGCAACGGCCTCACCGGCCTGGCGGCGTAGGCGCTTTTGCAGTTTGTTCTGGTTGACCGTGAGAGTGCCCATGACGCGAAATCCGTAAGGTGTGACGAAAGGCGGGCATTTTACGCAAATTCCTCGCACTTGTGGCGAGGGGCTTGCTGTGGCGGGGGGGCTTGCCCCCGTTGGGCCACGAAGTGGCCCTGATGGCAGGCAGCCTGCTCCTACATTGATTCCTGTACAGACCCCGCCGCAATTAACAGCTGTGTTTACAGCGCAATTTGCTCTAAAGCCCCTACTTCCTCCAGGGAAACTCCTTTCTATACTGCGACATAAGGTCGCATTTTAATTTCAGACCTATGACTTGCTTGGGCGCATTGGCCCGTAAGCGCTCCGCTGGGGGGCGATGGTAAAAACAAGAGGAGTGACTGGCATGATCCATCACGTAGTGGGGCTCTTCACCCACCCTGACCAAGAATGGAAAGAAATTCGTGGCGACCAAGAGGAAAGCATCAGCCACATGTACCTGACCCATACCCTGATCCTGGCGGCAATTCCTGCCGTGTCGGCCTTTATCGGCACGACCAAGGTCGGCTGGGTGATCGGCAGTCGCGCTCCGGTGATGCTGACGGTGGAAAGCGCCGTGTGGATGACCATCATGTCGTACCTGGCCATGCTCGGCGGTGTCGCGGTGATGGGCGCCTTCATTCACTGGATGGCCCGTACCTATGACGCCAACCCGAGCCTGGCGCGCTGCGTGGCGTTTGCCACCTACACCGCTACCCCACTGTTCATTGGCGGCCTCGCCGCGCTGTACCCGCACATGTGGCTGGGGATGATCATCGGTACCGCGGCCATTTGCTACACCGTGTACCTGCTGTATGTGGGCTTGCCCACTTTCATGAACATTCCCAATGACGAGGGCTTTCTGTTTTCAAGTTCGGTGCTCGCCGTAGGCCTGGTGGTGCTGGTCGCCATCATGGCGTTCACCGTGATTGTCTGGGGACTCGGCGTGGGGCCGGTCTACACCAATTAGCCGTGCATCAATCATAATCAGAAACTGCCAACACAGGCCGCCGCAAGGCGGCCTTTTAATTCTTCAGGAACGATAAAAACCGCAACCATTCGGCACCCTGGCGATTCGCAAGCTACCGGGGTTACGGCATACTCGACCGCTCTGGAGATCCATCAAGCATGCCCGAGCAACTCAATACCCGCGTTGAAGACTGTTTCAAACTTGCCGAATCCTTTTTCAAACGACCTTTCAAACGCCCCGTCGTGAGCCTCAAGCTTCGCGGGCAAAAAGCCGGTGTGGCGCACTTGCACGAAAACCTGCTGCGCTTCAATCCGCAGTTGTACCGGGAAAACACCGAAGACTTTCTCAAGCAAACCGTGGCCCATGAGGTCGCTCACCTGATCGCCCATCAATTGTTCGGCGACCGCATCCAGCCCCATGGCGAAGAGTGGCAATTGATCATGCGCGGCGTGTACGAACTGCCGCCCAACCGCTGCCACACCTACGACGTCAAGCGCCGCAGCGTGACCCGCTATATCTACAAATGCCCATGTGCCGACAGCGATTTCCCGTTCTCGGCCCAGCGTCATGGCCTGGTGCGGCAGGGACGACGGTATTTGTGCCGCCGGTGTCGCAATACCCTGGTGTTCAGTGGGGAGATGCGGGTCGAGTAGTGGGATGTTCTGTGTGAGTGCCGCCGCCATCGCGAGCAGGCTCGCTCCTACAGGGAAATGCGATCTATTGTAGGAGCGAGCCTGCTCGCGAAGAGGCCGGGACTGACATTAGAGAATCACCCTGGCTCGACGCAACTCAGCAATCCGCTCAACCCCCAACCCCAACTCCGCCAACACCTGATCCGTATGCTGCCCCAGCGCTGCACCCATATGCCTGGGCGCCGGCAAGCCCTGGGAAAACTTCAGCGGGCAGGCCATCTGCGCCTGACTCGAACCATCGCCACGCGGCACTTGCGCCACCAGTTCGCGCGCCTGCAACTGCGGGTGGCGCAGCGCTTCGCCCAGGCTCAACACCGGCTCGACACACGCATCCAACCCTGCGAACAGTGCACACAACTCGGCAAAATCATGCTTTTCAAACTCGACCTTCAACGCCTCTTTAAGCCGTGCCTGCTGCGCAGGTTTGGGCGACAGGCCTAGGCTGGCCATTTCCTCCAGCCCCAACGCCGTACACAACGACCGCATGAATGCCGGCTCCAGGCTGCCCACCGACAACCAGCGCCCATCCCGCGAGCGGTAATAATCGTAGAAGCTGCCGCCGTTGAGCATCTGGTCCTCCGGCCCCGGCTCGACGCCACAGGCCAGATACCCGGCGCCCGCCATCGCATTGAGGCTGAATGCGCAGTCAGTCATGCTCACGTCCAGGTGCTGGCCCTGACCGGTTTGCTGTCGGGCAATGACCGCCGCCAGCAACCCGATCACCCCGTGCAGCGAGCCACCGGCGACATCCGCCACCTGCATACCCAAGGGTAGCGGCCCGCTGTCGGCGCGGCCGGTGTAGCTCGCCAACCCGGACAGGGCCAGGTAATTGATGTCGTGGCCGGCGCGATCCTTATAGGGGCCGGTCTGGCCGTAGCCGGTGATCGACACGTAGATCAGCTTCGGATTGATCGCCTTCAGCGCTTGGTAACCCAGGCCCAGGCGATCCATGACACCGGGACGAAACTGCTCGAGGATGATGTCGTGGTCCTGCACCAACGACTTGATAACCTCCAGCGCCTCAGGCTGCTTGAGGTCCAGGGCAAGGCTGCGCTTGTTGCGATTGAGGTAAGCGTGGCTGGCTGACACGCCCTGATCGTGAGGCGGCAACACCCGCAACAGGTCCGTGCGACTGGGTGATTCGATGCGCAACACCTCGGCGCCCATGTCCGCCAGCAGCAACGAGGCGAACGGCCCCGGCAGCAGTGTCGAGAAATCCAGAACCTTGAGTGATGCCAATGGACCAAGCATGAACGTTCTCCCTTAACGATGCTTCCAGCCTAGGCAGCCGACGGCATTGCAGCAATCACCTTACGCGCCACATGCAGTGACCGTAGCGCTCAAATCCCGGACATGAAAAAACCCGCCGAAGCGGGTTTCTCCTGACGCAAGGTCTTACTTGACGTTGCTTGGGGTCGGGCCTTCGGCCACGCCCAGGTCATCTTCCTTACGTTCATCGGCGATACCGCGACCGCCCGAGGCCAGTTCGGCCTGCAGCACGTCGGTGTCCAGTTCCTTGACCCACTTGGCCACGACGATGGTGGCGACGGCGTTGCCGACCAGGTTGGTCAGGGCACGGGCTTCGGACATGAAACGGTCGATGCCGAGGATCAGCGCCAGGCCGGCAACCGGCAGGTGGCCCACTGCAGACAGGGTTGCGGCCAGCACGATAAAACCGCTACCGGTCACGCCCGCAGCGCCTTTGGACGACAGCAGCAACACCACCAGCAGGGTGATCTGGTGGGTGATGTCCATGTGGCTATCGGTGGCCTGGGCAATGAACACCGCGGCCATGGTCAGGTAGATCGCGGTACCGTCGAGGTTGAACGAGTAACCGGTCGGGATCACCAGGCCGACGACGGATTTCTTCGCGCCCAGGCGTTCCATCTTGATCAGCATGCGTGGCAGCACCGATTCCGAAGAAGAAGTACCCAGCACGATCAGCAGTTCTTCACGGATGTAGCGAATCATCTTCAGCACGCTGAAACCGTGGAAGCGGGCGATGGAGCCCAGAACGATCAGGATGAACAGCAGGCAAGTGATGTAGAAGCAAGCCATCAGTTGACCCAACTGTACCAGCGAGCCGACACCGTAGGCACCGATGGTGAACGCCATGGCACCGAAGGCACCGATCGGCGCGAGCTTCATGATCATGTTGATGATGTTGAACATCACGTGGGCGAAGCGATCGATGAAGTCCAGCAGCGGCTTGCCGTAGTCACCCAGGCGATGCAGGGCGAAACCGAAGATCACCGAGAACATCAGTACTTGCAGGATGTCACCGGTGGCGAACGCACCGACGATGGTGCTCGGGATCACGTTCAGCAGGAAGCCGACGACGCTTTGATCCGCACCGGCCGCGACATAGCTGGCGACTTTGGAGGCATCCAGGGTGGCGACGTCGATGTGCATGCCGGCACCTGGCTGCACGATGTTGACCACGACCAGGCCGACCAGCAAGGCAATGGTCGAGACAATTTCGAAGTACAGCAGCGCGTAGCCACCGGTCTTGCCCACCGACTTCATGCTCTGCATGCCGGCGATACCGCTGACGACGGTACAGAAGATGATCGGGGCAATGATCATCTTGATCAGTTTGATGAACCCGTCACCCAGTGGTTTGACCGCCACACCAAGCTGTGGATAGTAGTGACCGAGTGCGATACCGATGACAATTGCAACGATCACCTGGAGATACAGGGATTTGTACAGTGGCTGACGAGTCGTCATTGCAAAGTTCCTCAAGGGTGCCGGGAGACAACATCCATCTGCTGCCCATGACACCGCAATTGCGAACCCTCCTGCACTGGAGGGATTTGTTTTTCGAGCCGCACGCCGGCAGGTCTCTTCCCGTTACTTCGCAAGCCCCGTGCCACCTTCGACAAATCACCCGCAAGCCTTTTAACATCAGGGGTTACAGGGATTTCCGGGTCATCAAACGGCTAACATCTGGTGGCGGATTTCCGCCTTTGAGCGTCAACCGGTCCTGCAATCTGGCGGATATCCGCCCTGTTCATGCCCTCACCGCACAGCTACCATCCGTCGCTCAACGGTCGGATCAACCCGCTATGCGTGAACGTACCATCGCCAGTCATTTCGCCCGCGCCGTCCTCGGTGGCGCGCGTCGGCACGGCTACGACTATTCAGGCCTGCTGCAACAGCTGGGGATCAGCCCCGAGTTGCTGGACGAGCCCAGGGCGCGCATTGCCCCGCAGCTGTTCACCCAACTGATCCAGGCGTTGTGGCTGGCCCTGGACGACGAATACCTGGGGTTCGGGCAAGCCCCGAGCCGGCCGGGCAGCTTCGCGATGATGTGCCATGCCGTGATTCACTGCCGCAGCCTGGATAAGGCACTCAACCGCGGCTTATTGTTTTATAGCCTATTCCCCGGGGCTCCGCGCCTGACCCTCAGCCGTGAAGGTGAATGGGTTCGCCTGAGCCTGGACGACTCGCTGCTGTGGGATCCCGATCATTTCCTCAGCGAGTCGTTGCTGGTGATCTGGCACCGTTTCGGCAGTTGGCTGGTCGGCCAGCGGATTCGCCTGGAGCAGGCGACCTTCAGCTATCCCCGGCCGGAGCATGGCGCCGAATACGATTTGCTGTTTTCCTGCCCGCTGGCGTTTTCCGCGCCCCAGAGCAGCCTGCTGTTTCATAGTCGCTACCTGGCCATGCCGCTGTTGCAGGACGAGCGCACCCTCAAGCATTTCCTCGAACATTCCCCGGCCAACCTGCTGTCGCGTCCGGACGACGGCGACAGTTTGAGCAGCCGCTTGCGGCGCTTACTCAGCCGAGACAGTTCACGCTGGCCGGACCTGGAAGCGGTGGCCGCGCAATGGCACATCAGCCCGCAGACCTTGCGCCGGCATTTGCGCGAAGAGGGGTCGAGTTTTCAGGAATTGAAGGATCAGTTGCGCCGGGACATTGCGATTTATCACCTGGGGCGCGCCGACCTGTCGTTGCAACAGATCGCCGAGCAACTGGGGTTTTCCGAGCCTTCGGCGTTTCACCGGGCATTCAAGAAGTGGACAGGGCTGACACCGGGGGCTTATCGGGCGCAGGAAAATTGAGTTTGCGCCCCGTTTTTTTTTGCAGGCTTCACCGGCCTCTTCGCTGGCAAGCCAGCTCCTACAGGGGACCACAACCCCGTCGGTACACGGTCTACTGTAGGAGCTGGCTTGCCAGCGAAGGGGCCAGCAAGAACACCACCAGACTGCGGGTCAGACCACCGGAAAATGAATCCGGAACGCCGCCCCGCCCATTGGCGAATCCCCCAGCGTCAGCTTGGCGTTGTAGCTCTCGATGATGTCCTTGACCACCGCCAGGCCAATGCCCTGCCCCGGATGCTGGCGGTCCAGGCGTTCGCCGCGTTCAAGGATCCGCGCGCGCTGATCCTGCGGTACACCGGGGCCGTCGTCCTCGACACACAACTCGGTGCCGCTGAGCGTTTCGCGCACGCTGATGCGGATTTCACCCAGGCACAGGCGATAGGCGTTTTCCAGCAGGTTGCCCATCATCTCCAGCAAGGCACCCTGCTCGATCGGCACATAACACGGGTCGGGCAAGTCGAAAGCGACATGCACGCGCTTGTCGCGATAGACCTTGTCCAGCGTGTCGCACAGGCTTTTGAGCACCGGCTGCAAGCGCACCTGATGCCGCACCAGACCGCTTTTGCGCAGGCTGGCACGCTGTAACTGGTAGCTGATCTGTTGGCTCATGCGTTCGATCTGGGTTTGCAGCACCCACGCCTGGTCGCGATTTGCCGGACGCTGGGCCATGTCCTCGCTGACCCCTTGCAACACCGCCAACGGCGTTTTCAGGCTGTGGGCCAAATCATCGAGGGAATCACGGTAGCGACTGCGTTGCTCACGCTCACTGTGCAGCAATCGGTTCAGGGAGCCGGTCAGGCGCAGCAATTCGCGCGGGTGTTCTTCACTGAGGCTTTCGCGGGTGCCGCCTTCGATCTGGTCCAGTTCCTGGCTCAAGCGCCGCAACGCCTGCAAACCCCAGGTCAGGCCGATCCACAACAACGCCAGCAGCACCAGCAGTGCCGCACCAAAGCCCAGGTAGAGATTTTCCCGCAGGCCTTCGAGGGTCCGTTCGTACTCGCGAACCGGTTGCAGCGCGACGATGCTGAACGCTGCACTTTTGCCGCCGAGCAACTTGATCTCGACGTCGTAAACAAAGAATTCCTGGCCATTGGCTTCGCGGATCCGCGCGAACTCATTGCCACGACCGTCGTATCGCGGCTTGTAGTTGATCGGTTCTTCCGGGGTGCCCTTGGAACGCCAGACCAGATGCCCTTCGCGGTCGTAGATGTAGCCGAGCAATCGACTGTCGGTGAGGTTGAAGCGCTCGTCAGGCAATTGCGCCGGCATCTGCAGGTTGTTGTTCTCGATCCGGGCGGCGGAGATCAACGTGTTCACGTCCGAGGCCAGGCGTTGCTCGATTGAATCTTGCAGCGCCAGGCTGAACGCCCCTTGCATGGCCGGCAGCAACGCCAGCATGAACAACACCGCCAACAAGGTGGCGGCGAGCATCAAGCGCAAGCGCAGCGAACGAATCAACTGCAACGCTCATTGAACAGATAGCCGAGGCCGCGCACGGTGTCGATCGGCTTGAATCCGGCCGGCCCTTCCAGTTTGCGGCGCAGGCGGCCGACCAGCACCTCGATCACGTTCGGATCACGCTCGTCGTCGTCCGGGTAGAGTTGCTCCATCAAGCGGTCCTTGGGCACCACTTGCTGATGGTGACGCATCAGGTATTCGAGGATGCGGTACTCGTATGCAGTCAGCGACAGCGGCTGTTCGTCGAGGGACGCCTGTTTGCGATTGAGGTCCAGCAGCAGCGGGCCGGCGACGATGGTCGACTGGGTGAAACCACTGGAGCGACGCAGCAAGGCATTGAGGCGCGCATCCAGCTCTTCGAACTGGAACGGCTTGACCACATAATCGTCAGCGCCGGCGGCCAGGCCTTCGACCTTGTCCTGCCAGTTGCCGCGCGCGGTGAGGATCAGGATCGGAAAGGTCTTGCCAGTCGAGCGCAACTGGCGGATGAGGTCGAGCCCGCTCATGCCCGGTAAACCGAGGTCGATCACCGCCAGGTCAAAGTTGAACTGCGCGGTCTGGTACAGCGCCTCCTCGGCGTTGGCCACGGACTCAACCACGTGGCCGCTCTCCGTCAGGCGGGTTTGCAGGTGATGACGCAGCAGCGCTTCATCTTCGACGACCAGCAGTTTCATAACGCTCTCCCAGCAAACAACATCTATCATCAACCTCTGAAAAGGCACGACCGATTCAGACGGGCGCCTCAATGGCTTACATGGCAACGCCGGATCAACCGCTCGGGCTGATCCGGCGCTGGCCGGTCACGAAACGCTTGTCAGCAAGCGTAGTTGGCGGACAGTTCACTGCGGGCGTTGCTGCTTGGATAACGGTAACCGAGTTCGGCGCTGAGACCACTGGAAATCCGCAGACTGCCGCCCAGCGTGTCGATCGGATACTTGCCCAAGAGGTCTTCCTGCCGCAGTTTAATGCCGTTGAGCGTACCCGCCACCTTGTTGTACGTGGCGTAGTAATGCCCCTGGGTATTGGGCTGTGCCAGACGCGCCCCCCAGGTGCTGTTTTTGTCGACCCCGCTGTCGGCGCTCGAATAATTGAGGCGCTCGCCGAGGGTGTGGGATTTTTTGACTTTGTCGCGGGTCTGTCCAAGAGACAGGCTGGCGAAGTTGTCGTCAGAAGCGAAGGCCGCGGTGCTCGCGCCCAGAACGGTGAAAGCCAGAATCAGGTTTTTCAAGCCAGTCATTGGGGAGCTTCCTCATGTGCGATTTGCTTTTTGAGTACGGGCAAGGTTACGCACCTCGCCCTGAACTGCCCCTGAACGCACTCTGAACCGAGGCTGAATCAATCCGCCCCCAACGTTTCGCCACGTTTGTACAGGAGTTCCGACCATGCGCATGTTCTTCGCTGTCCTCCTACTGGCCTTGAGCGGGCTCAGCCAAGCTGCGATCAAGACCGAGGAAATCCCCTACCAAAGTGCCGACGGTACAAAAATGATCGGCTATTACGCCTACGACGACGCCATCAAGGGCCCGCGCCCCGGAGTCGTGGTGGTGCATGAGTTCTGGGGCCTGAACGACTACGCCAAGCGCCGTGCCCGGGATCTTGCCGGGCTGGGCTACAGCGCCCTGGCCATCGACATGTACGGCGACGGCAAGAATACCGAGCACCCCAAGGACGCCATGGCGTTCATGCAAGCGGTGAACAAGGACAGCGCCGTGTCCAGCGCCAGGTTCCAGGCCGGGCTCGACCTGCTGAAGAAACAACCGCAAACCGACCCGCACAAAATCGCGGCCATCGGCTACTGTTTCGGCGGTGGCGTGGTCCTCAATGCCGCGCGCCAGGGTCTGCCGCTGGCGGGAGTCGTGAGTTTCCACGGCGCACTGGCGACCAACACACCGGCCACGCCGGGCAGCGTCAAGGCGAAAGTTCTGGTGGAGCACGGCGCGCAGGACAGCATGGTCACGCCGGACAACGTGGCGGCGTTCAAAGCTGAAATGGACAAGGCCAGGGCCGACTATAAATTCGTCAGCCTCGACGGCGCCAAGCACGGCTTCACCAACCCGGACGCCGACCGGTTGAGCCACGGCGATCATGGCGGGCCGGACATTGGCTACAACAAAACGGCGGATGAAAAATCCTGGGCGGATATGCAGGCGTTTTTCAAAAAAATCTTCAGCTGACATGCAGCACCTGAAGCAGAGCACGCTCCCCTGTGGCGAGGGAGCTTGCTCCCGCTCGGCTTCGCGGCAGTCGTAAATCCTGTAATCGTGCGTTGTCTGGACACAATACGACTGCAGGTTTTGGGGCGGCTTCGCCACCCAGCGGGAGCAAGCCCCCTCGCCGCAAAAGCGATCCGCTACTACCCACCCCAGCGAGCTCCGTCACCCCAAAAGCCTTCGGCCACTACCCAGCCTCAAGGCAACCCGGCAAAATGCCCCTCATGAATCCAGCCCCCGCCCTGCCCGTCTGCTGCACGCCCCTCGATGACCATTGGCCGCTGCCGTTTGTGCTGCCCGATACAGTCCTGTTGAGCACTCACTTCGACAGTGCCCGACTGGCCAGCGATGATTTCCTGCGCAGCGCCGTTGAGGCGCCAGCGACCATCCAGCGTTCGGTGGCCAAGCGGCAGGCTGAGTTTCTCGCCGGACGAGTGTGTGCCCGGGGGGCGCTACAGCGCCTGGACGATTTGAATTTCATTCCGGCGATCGGTGAAGACCGCGCACCGGTATGGCCTGCGCATATTGCCGGCTCGATCACCCACAGCACTGGCCGGGCGGCGGCCATCGTCGCGAATAAACGCCATTGGCGTGGCCTGGGCATGGACCTGGAAAACCTGCTCAACCCCGAACGCGCCGAACGCCTGGCCGGGGAAATCCTCAACCCGCCGGAGCTGCAACGCCTGGCAGCCACGCCTGCCGAGCAACGGGCGTTGCTGGTGACCCTGACGTTTTCGGTCAAGGAAAGCCTGTTCAAGGCGCTGTATCCAATCGTGCAACGGCGCTTTTATTTCGAGCATGCCGAAGTGCTGGAGTGGCGTGAGTCGGGTGAAGTGCGTGTGCGGTTGCTGACTGATTTGTCCCGTGAATGGCGCAGTGGCACCGAGCTGGAGGCGCAATTTGCGGTCGGGGATGGGCAGTTGTTGAGTCTGGTCAGCATCCGGGCCTGAGGTTTTTTGGCGTCCCTTAGGCCCCCATCGCGAGCAGGCTCGCTCCTACACTGGATCTATGTCACAGCCTAATTTCCTGTAGGAGTGAGCCTGCTCGCGATGGGGCCAAAACAGGCACTAAAAATCTCAACGCCGCTCCTGATTCCTCGGCCAACTCAGGCTAAAGCACGCCCCGCCCAGGCTCTTGCTCTTGCCAATCAACGCACGCCCGTCGTGCCAGTGAATAATCCGCCGCACAATCGACAGGCCCAAACCATGCCCGCCCGATGCCCGCGTACGGCTGTCGTCGAGGCGCAGGAACGGTGTGAAGATTTTCTCCCATGCCGCTTCCGGCACTCCCGGCCCGTCATCCTCGATGTCTACCCGGCAACGCTGCTGCCCTACCTGATAACTGATGGTCACCCGCGATTGTGCATGGCGCATGGCATTGGTCACCAGGTTCTGGATCGCCCGGTGCAGATAGCGCGGCTCGGCCTCAACCCAGGCGTCGTCGTTATCGGCCGCCGACAGGCACAAGCCGCGCTGCACAGTGACGTCGGCGCGCAACGGCGCCAGCTCCTCGAGCACCTGGTTGACCAAAGCATCCAGGTCGATACGCTGGAAATTCAGCGCCGGCGACCCCTGCTCCAGCCGGGCATAGGTCAACATCTCGTCCACCAGCCGGTCGAGGTCTTCAATGTCGTGGTCCATACCCTGGCAGTATTTTTCCAACGCCTGTGGCGTGGTGGCCGAGCCGATCATCTCCAGGCCAAAACGCAGGCGCGCCACCGGCGTGCGCAATTCGTGGGACACCGCGCGTACCAGTTCCCGCTGGATCGCCAGCAACTGCTGCAAGTGCTCGGCCATGCCATTGAACGCCGCGGCCAGCCGTCCTACCGAGTCTGCACCGCGCGCCGGCACGCGGGTTTCCAGGCTGCCCCTGGCGATGCGCGTGGCCGCCGCTTCCAAGCCACGCAAGCGCCGTTCCAACTGACGCACCAACAAGTAAACGATCAAACCAATCAAGGTCAGGCCCAGCGCAGCAATCAGCACCAGCCACTGCGGCGGATAGGGATTCATCTGGTACAAGGGGCCAATCTCCAAGACCCACGGCGTGCCGACCATGCCAGCAAATACCCGGATCGAATCGCCCTCCTTGCCCAGCGCCATCACGGTATCGCCCTCGGACACCCGGCGACTCTGGTCTTCGTCCATGTCGGCTTGGTCCACCGTGACCAGCCGCAGGTCGAAGCCGAAACCCTTGTCTTCCTTCAATTGCGCCAACCGCAGGGGCTGGTCGGCGACCGGAGTGCGTACGAGCTCGTCGGTCAACAGGTAGATGGTCGCCCGGGCCAGTTGCTCGCTGATCTGTTGCACCTCCCCGGTGAGCATCAACTGCTCCTTGTCGCTGACCAGCTTGTAGACCTTCGCCGCGTGCGGCCCGGTCTGCTCCACCAGCGCCTGGCCGCGCAAAACGCGGGTACGCTGGGTCAGGTCGAGGTCAGTCTCGGCAAAGGTTTTCAGCGCCAGCGGAATACCCAGCAAACGCTCCCACACCAGCAAGGCGCGGTGGCGTTCGGTCTGGTTCATCGGTTGCAGGTTGTCGGCCATCAGCGAAAACGTGCCGTGGGCCAGGCGCTCGCGGTACTGCTCGCTGCGCACCTGGTTGAGCAGGTGCAACGCCAGCACGCCGAGGACAGCCACGAGGATCAGCGCGGCGCACATGCCGCCATAAATGCGCAGGAAGATCGAGTTCACAGGGGTTGGTCTACGCAGGCCTCGGGAACGAACAGGTAGCCTTTGCTGCGCACAGTCTTGATCAGCCGTGGATGCTCCGGGTCATCGCCGATTTTCGGGCGGATGCGTGAGATGCGCACATCAATGGACCGATCCTGGCCGTCATAACCGATGCCGCGTAGCGCGGTGAAGATTTCTTCCCGGGACAGGATGCGCCCGGCGTTGGCCACCAGCAGCCAGAGCAGGTCGAACTCGGCGCTGGTCAATTCGATGCCATTGCCCTGCAACCAGGCTTCGCGCAATGCGTTGTCGACGATCAGCGGGCCGAACTGCAAGCGCCGCTGTTTTTCCGGGGCGACGTCTGGGGTTTCACTGCGTCGCAATAAAGCCTGGATGCGCGCCAGCAACAGTCGCGGGCGCACCGGTTTGCACACGTAGTCGTCGGCGCCCAGGTCGAGGCCGAGAATCTGGTCGGTGTCGTCGGTGCGGGCGGTGAGCATCAGGATCGGGCCGTCATAACGCGAGCGGACCTTGCGACAGATGCTCAGGCCGTCTTCTCCCGGCAGCATCAGGTCGAGAATCACCAGGTCCGGTTGTTCCTTGATGATGCGCGCCGCGGCCCGTGCGCCATCACCTTCGATCGATACACGCAGGCCATTGGCTTCCAGGTAATCGCGGGTCAGTTCGGCCAGTCGCTGGTCGTCCTCCACAATCAATACCTGCCACGCTTCTTGCTCCACGGGTGACCTCTGCTTGCCAAAAACACGAATAAGGAAGGATCCACCCGTCTTTTTGTAATGATTCGGGGGGACAAATATGTATACACGCTGGGCCGATTGTATAAACGCCGCCCGTCGAGAACACAAGCCGGGAAATGCGTTCGGACAACCGGGTTTTTTGTGATAGGGTTCGCGCCCTTAAAAATCTGACCAGGCGATTTCACCCATTGAAAATCGCCGAAAAAAGCTTCGATCCAGCAAGGTCGCGGCCTACACGCCGGTTCCCTCTTTCACACACAATTTACGCACAGGTTTATCCACAAGCAGTACGTTGCAACCCCCCATAAAACGCATTATCTTGTACCCCGGCGCCAAAAAAACCCTACATGTAGGGTTTTAGCTAAAAAGCCCAACCACATTTCAGACCAGAAACTCAAGCGCTTTATTGCCTGTTTATGGTTGAACCAAGCGTGAACTTACAAGCCCAAACCGCACAGGCGGATGGCACCGTTTTTTTCAGGCCCAAGCGGCCAAAACGGTACGGGTGTTGCAGTCATGACTGGCACCCCGAAAGGAATCCGGTTTCGAGCCCAGGCTCGTACCAAAACTTCGGCAAGGACGGCCTCATTAGCCTTTTTCCTACTGTCCCGAAGTTGTTATGCCCGACGTCCGTCGGTTGTAGTGCTTCAGGACAGAACGGTGGGCACCTTGATGGTGCCCAAACAAACATAGTGAATGTGGAGACACTCCCCCATGCAAACCGACACAACTCGCGAGAACCCGCAGGGCACCTTGCCGCAGGCCGCTGATTCGCATTCGGATCTGTCCGCCACCGCGCCTGGCCAACTGCGCGTGATCAAGCGTAACGGCACTGTCGTTCCTTACACCGATGACAAGATCACCGTCGCCATCACCAAAGCGTTTCTCGCAGTTGAAGGCGGCAATGCTGCTGCCTCGTCGCGAATCCACGACACCGTGGCCCGCCTGACCGAACAGGTCACCGCGACCTTCAAGCGTCGCATGCCATCGGGCGGCACCATCCACATCGAAGAAATCCAGGACCAGGTCGAACTGGCCCTGATGCGTGCCGGCGAGCAGAAAGTCGCTCGCGACTACGTGATCTACCGTGACGGTCGTTCGAAAGAACGCGCTGCCCACGCACCGGCCGAAGAAGCGGTCAACGCTCACCCGTCGATCCGCATTACCCGTGCCGACGGCAGCCTGGCGCCGCTGGACATGGGCCGCCTGAACACCATCGTCACCGAAGCGTGCGAAGGCCTGGAAGAAGTCGACGGCGACCTGATCCAGCGCGAAACCCTGAAGAACCTGTACGACGGCGTGGCCCTGACCGACGTCAACACCGCCCTGGTGATGACTGCCCGTACCCTGGTTGAACGCGAGCCGAACTACTCGTTCGTGACCGCGCGCCTGCTGATGGACACCCTGCGTGCCGAAGGCCTGGGCTTCCTCGGTGTGGCCGAGAGCGCCACTCACCACGAGATGGTCGACCTGTACGCCAAGGCCCTGCCGGCCTACATCGCCAAGGGTATCGAGTTCGAACTGCTGAACCCTGTGCTGGCCTCCTTCGACCTGGAAAAACTGGGCAAGGCGATCAACCACGAGCGCGACCAGCAATTCACCTACCTGGGCCTGCAGACCCTGTACGACCGTTACTTCATCCACAAGGATGGCGTGCGCTTCGAACTGCCGCAGATCTTCTTCATGCGCGTGGCCATGGGCCTGGCGATCGAAGAGAAGCACAAAGAAGACCGTGCGATCGAGTTCTACAACCTGCTGTCGTCCTTCGACTACATGTCGTCGACCCCGACCCTGTTCAACGCCGGTACCCTGCGTCCACAACTGTCGAGCTGCTACCTGACCACCGTGCCGGATGACCTGTCGGGCATCTACCACGCGATCCACGACAACGCCATGTTGTCGAAATTCGCGGGCGGCCTGGGCAACGACTGGACACCGGTTCGTGCACTGGGTTCGTACATCAAGGGCACCAACGGCAAGTCGCAAGGCGTGGTTCCGTTCCTCAAAGTAGTGAACGATACCGCCGTTGCCGTTAACCAGGGTGGCAAGCGCAAGGGCGCTGTGTGTGCCTACCTGGAAACCTGGCACATGGACATCGAAGAGTTCATCGAGCTGCGCAAGAACACCGGGGATGATCGTCGTCGTACCCACGACATGAACACCGCCAACTGGATCCCTGACCTGTTCATGAAGCGTGTCTTCGACGACGGCAAGTGGACCCTGTTCTCGCCATCCGAAGTACCGGACCTGCACGACCTGACCGGCAAGGCCTTCGAAGAGCGCTACGAGTACTACGAAGCCCTGACCGAGTACCCAGGCAAGGTCAAGCTGTTCAAGACCATCCAGGCCAAAGACCTGTGGCGCAAAATGCTGTCCATGCTGTTTGAAACCGGCCACCCATGGCTGACCTTCAAAGACCCGTGCAACCTGCGCAGCCCGCAGCAGCACGTGGGCGTGGTCCACAGCTCGAACCTGTGCACCGAGATCACCTTGAACACCAACAAGGACGAGATCGCCGTTTGCAACCTGGGCTCGATCAACCTGCCGAACCACATCGTCAACGGCAAGCTGGACACCGCCAAGCTGGAACGCACCGTGAACACCGCCGTGCGCATGCTCGACAACGTGATCGACATCAACTACTACTCGGTGCCACAAGCGAAGAACTCCAACTTCAAGCACCGTCCAGTCGGCCTGGGCATCATGGGCTTCCAGGATGCGCTGTACCTGCAGCACATTCCTTACGGTTCCGATGCAGCGGTCGAGTTCGCCGACAAGTCGATGGAAGCGGTCAGCTACTACGCGATCCAGGCGTCCTGCGACCTGGCTGACGAGCGTGGCGCGTACGAGACGTTCCAGGGTTCGCTGTGGTCCAAGGGCATCCTGCCACTGGATTCGCAACAGATCCTGATCGACGCCCGTGGCCAGAAGTACATCGATGTCGACCTGAACGAATCCCTGGACTGGGCACCGGTTCGCGCCCGTGTACAGAAAGGCATTCGTAACTCGAACATCATGGCCATCGCTCCGACCGCGACCATCGCCAACATCACCGGCGTTTCGCAGTCGATCGAACCGACTTACCAGAACCTGTATGTGAAATCGAACCTGTCGGGCGAATTCACCGTGATCAACCCGTACCTGGTTCGCGACCTCAAGGCTCGCGGCCTGTGGGACTCGGTCATGATCAACGACCTTAAGTACTACGACGGTTCGGTGCAGCAGATCGAACGCATCCCGCAAGAACTCAAAGAGCTCTACGCGACCGCGTTCGAAGTGGACACCAAGTGGATCGTTGACGCCGCCAGCCGTCGTCAGAAGTGGATCGACCAGGCCCAGTCGCTGAACCTGTACATCGCCGGTGCATCGGGCAAGAAGCTGGACGTGACCTACCGCATGGCCTGGTACCGTGGTCTGAAAACCACCTACTACCTCCGTGCCCTGGCCGCGACCAGCACCGAGAAGTCGACCATCAACACCGGCAAGCTGAACGCTGTTTCCAGCGGCGGCAACCACGGTGACGACTCGGTCCTGGCAGCACCTGCCGGCCCTGCTCCAGTGCCGAAGGCGTGCGCCATCGACGAGCCGGATTGCGAAGCTTGCCAATAAGCTGAGCCGGTAAGCGTCGCAAGGCGCTTACCCGAAACCCCCGATCCGCCTCTGGCAGGTCGGGGGTTTTCTTTTGCCCCGAGGAAATGGGTGACTGATCTGACGTCTTCGCTGGCAAGCCAGCTCCTACAGAGACGGTGATCCCCGGTAGGAGCTGGCTTGCCAGCGAAAAACGATAACGCGGTCTGACACCAGACACAAAAAAACCCCTCTTTCGAGGGGCTTTTTATGCAGCGCGATCCAGCATCAGGTCATCTGAATGATGGTCTGCATGATGGTGCTCTGGGTGGAGATGGTCTTGGCGTTCGCCTGGTAGTTGCTCTGCGCCTTGATCAGGTCGACCAGTTCGTTGGTCAGGTTGACGTTGGACTCTTCCAGCGAGTTGGAAACGACCGAACCCAGGGTGCCGGTTTCCGGCGCATCGTAGCCCGGGATGCCCGACGCATAGGTTTCTTTCCAGCTGGTGCCGCCTACCGGTTGCAGACCCTGCTCGTTGGTGAAGCTGGCCAGGGAAATCTGGCCGATCGGCTTGGTCTGGTTGTTGCTGAAGTTGGCCAGCAATACACCGGTGCCGTCGATGGTCAGGTTGGTGATCTGGCCGGTGGCGTAACCGTTTTGCGATGGAATCGAACGCGCGGTGTCGGCGTTGAACTGAGTGGTGTTGGCCATCGCGATGGATACGCCAGACGGATCGGCCGATGCGCCGTTGGCCGCCCAGACGCCATTGGTTACGGTGCCAGGGGTCCAGTTGGTGATTTTGAGGTCGCTACTGATGATCGGCGCAGGTGTCGGTACGGTCGGCGGAACGGTCACCGGCGCCGGTGTGCTGACCGACGTCAGTTTGCCGCTGGAGTCAAACGACATGGTCGAGGCGATTGGAGCGGTGACGGTTGGATCGCTGCCATCGGGGTTGCGGCCATCGATCAGGGTGTAGGTGTCCCAAGTGTTCGCGCCAGTCTTGACCATGTACTGATCCATGGTGTGCTGGTTGCCCTGAGTGTCGAAAATCGGGGTGCTGAACGACTTGGTAAAGGTCTCAGTCTTGGACGGGTCGAACTTGTTGGCCGCGACGGTCTGGTCGATCACCGGCGAGGTCGAGTTCAGGTTAATAATCGACGAGACGGAGCTAGTCGACTTCGGCGCCAGGTTGGAAGTATCGATGCGCAGGTCGGTCAACACGCCGTTGACGATCTTGCCGTTGGCGTCCACGCCGTAGCCTTGCAGGCGGGCGGTGCCGTCGCTGTTGGTCACGTAGCCGTCCTTGTCGGTCTTGAACGTACCGGCACGGGTGTAGGTCAGCGAACCGTTGTTGCTCAGGACAAAGAAACCGGAACCCTGGATACCCATGTCGAGCACGTTGCCGGTGTTGTTCACGTCACCCTGGGTGAACTGCTGGGAAACGTTGGCCAGACGCACGCCGTTGCCGACAGTCTTGCTGCCGGTGCCCAGGCGGGTGGCCGAGTACACGTCTTCGAATTCTGCGCGGGAGGATTTGAAACCGGTGGTCGCGACGTTGGCGATGTTGTTGCCGGTCACGTCCAGTTGTTTGTTGGCTGCAAAGAGACCGCTAAGGCCGATATTGAAAGACATCATCCACTCCTTTATGCCGGGTTAGTCGGCTTTACATACCAATGGTTTGTACTTTGGACAGGGCAACGCTGCCCAGCCCTGCCAGATTGAGCATCAACTCACCGCCGGTCTGGCTGATGGTCACGCTGTTGACGGTCGCCGGCAGGTTGGTGATCAACGCCGTGGACTGGCCATCGATGGTGGTCGTGGCGCCAAAGGTGTAGGTGCCCGCCGGCACCGTCTCACCTGCATCGTTCTTGCCGTCCCAGATAAAACTGGCGTTGCCGGCCGACTGCGAACCCATGTCGATGGTGCGTACGGTCGCGCCGGTGGAGTCGGTGATCTTCAAGGTGGCGGACGCCACCGAAGACGGCACCACCACCGTGCCGCTGAGGCTCTTGGTGGTATCGACCACCGCCTGGCTGCCCGGTGCAATGACCGAACGACCCACCAGCGACGACGCTTGCAGCGCCTGGGACGAGTTGTAGTTGCTGGCCAGGCCGCTCACGGTATCGTTGAGCGTGGTGATGCCTTCCAGGCTGCTGAACTGCGCCAACTGGGCCACGAACGCGCCGTTGTCCTGGGGCTCCAGCGGGTTCTGGTTTTTCAGCTGGGTCACCAGCAACTGCAGGAACGCATCCTTGCCCAGCGCCTGGTTACCCGTGGCGCTGCCGGTCGCCGATGCCAGGCCGTCCGTTGAGGTATTGGTCTTGATCGAGGAATTGGCCAGGATATCGTTGAGGCTCAAACCACTGGTGGAATCGCTAACACTCATCTGAGTCGCCCCTTATCACTGACCGAGGGTCAGGACCTTCTGCATCATGGTTTTGGCGGTGTTCATCATTTCCGCGTTGGTCTGGAACGAACGGCTCGCGGAAATCATATCGGCCATTTCTTCCACCACGTTGACGTTCGGGTAGTAGACGTAGCCCTTGGCATCGGCCGCCGGGTGGTTGGGCTCGTAACGCGCTTCGAGGTTGCTCTGGTCTTCGACCACACCCAATACCTGTACGCCTTGGCCGGCGGCGTCCTGGCTCTGGAACAGCGAGTCGCTGCCGCCGCTCTGGCCGCCTTGGAACATGGTGGCGAACACCGGGTGGCGCGCGCGGTAGGTCTGGTCGATGCTCGACGAGACGGTCTCGGCGTTGGCGATGTTCGAGGCGACGGTGTTCAGGCGCGTGGTTTGCGCACTCATGCCGCTACCGGCAATGTTGAAAACACTGGACAGGGACATGGCTTATTCTCCACGCAGGGCTGACACCAGCCCTTTGAATTTGCTGTTGAGCAGGGTGAAGCTGGCCTGGAAGCCGACTGCGTTTTGCGCATAATTGGACTGTTCCAGCTGGGCATCCACGGTGTTCTGGTCAATCGACGGTTGCATCGGCGTGCGATACAGCAGCGACTCGTCGCCATTGCCCACGCCTTCAGCTTCGATGTGACGGCTGTTGGTCATGTTCAGGGCAATTGTGCCGTTGGTGGTTTTCTGGCTCTGTGCCTCAAGCACTTTGGAGAAGTCCAGATCCCGCGCCTTGTAGTTCGGGGTGTCGGCGTTGGCGATGTTGTTGGCCAGGACTTCGGCACGCTGGGCGCGGAAGCCCAGGGCTTGTTCGTGGATGCCGAGCGCTTTATCGAAGCTGATGCTCATGTCGGGAAACCTTCGGGTGACCTGATTTTTCGTAGGATCAACTTAGCAAGCCCCATGCCAAATCAAAAAAGCCCGGAAACCGGGACTTTGCCGGGCATGGCAAGGCGCAAATGCCAGAAAAGCGGCAACGGTTTTCCGCCGGCTGCCGCTTTTCTGCCGCTTGGCACGATCAAAAGAGCACCGCGTCACCTTGTAGGAGCCGGCTTGCTGGCGATGAACGATGACACGGTCTGCCTGGATGACCGCGGCGCCTGGATCGCCAGCAAGCCGGCTCCTACAAGGGCACACGGTGTAAGTTGGAAATTATCGGCCACAAAAAAAAGGAGCCCCAAAGGGCTCCCGTTTTTTGACAACACCCACAAATCACTTCGCCTGGTAAATGATCCCCGGGCTGCACTGGACCATCTGGTAATGATCCGGCAAACCGTTCAGCGCCTCCGAAGCACCGAGGAACAGATAGCCGCCGGGCTTCAACGTGCTGTGAATGCGCAACAGGATGTCCTTCTTCACCTCGGCGGAGAAGTAGATCAACACGTTGCGGCAGAACACGATGTCGAACTTGCCGAGGCTCGCGTAGCTGTCCAGCAGGTTGAACGAACGAAATTCCACGCGGCTCTTGATCGGCGCCTTGATCGCCCAGCGCCCCGGCCCTTTCGGGTCGAAATAACGCTGCAGGCGCTCGGGCGACAAACCGCGACCGATGGCCAGACTGTCGTACTCGCCGCTCTTGCAGTTGGTCAGCATGGTGCCGGACAGGTCGGTGGCAACGATCTGCACACCCATCCGCAGCTGGCCCATGTTGACCCGCTCGAACTCGTCGATGGACATCGACAGCGAATACGGTTCCTGGCCTGACGAGCACGCCGCCGACCAGATGCGCAGACGCTGGCCGGGGCTGGCCTTGATCGCTTCGGGCAAGACCTTGTTCTTCAAGACTTCAAACGGGTAGGTGTCACGAAACCACAGGGTTTCGTTGGTGGTCATGGCATCCACCACCTGTTCGCGCAAACCGCTGCGCGGCTGGGTCTGCATGCGCTGGACCAACTCACCCAACGACTTGATGCCTTGCTGTTCCATCAGTTTGTTGAGACGGCTGGAGACCAGGTACTGCTTGTTTTCACCGAGCAAAATGCCACAGGCTTTTTCCAGGAATACCCGGAACTGTTCGAAATCCAAATTACCCGTAGACAATGATGCCGCCTCTTAAATCGTGTTGACTGCCAGGGGCCGGGCCCCTAGCTGATATCTGCTGCTTTGATCCGGTCGACTACCCGGGATGCCAGGTCATCAGGACGGAACTTGGCCAGGAAGTCATCGGCACCGACCTTCTTGACCATCGCCTGATTGAATACCCCCGACAACGAAGTATGCAGGATGATATGAAGCTTTTGCATGCGCGGGTCGTTGCGGATTTCCGCCGTCAGGGTGTACCCGTCCATCTCCGGCATCTCGATGTCGGAGATCATCATCAGGAACTCTTCTTCCGGCTTCTTGCCCTCATCGACCAGCTTGCGCAGGTAATCGAGCGCCTGCCTGCCATCGTTCAATGCGACCACTTCGACGCCAACCGTTTGCAGGCAACGCGTGACCTGCTTGCGCGCCACCGAGGAGTCGTCGACCGTCAGCACGCGCAACGACAGCGCCTTGTGCTGGGTCTCGACATCCACCACGCCGACGGAAATCGCTTCCGGGGTGGGCGCCACTTCCGCCAGCACCTTCTCGACGTCGATAATTTCCACCAACTGGTTATCGACCCGCGTCACCGCCGTCAGGTAGTGGTCGCGTCCGGTACCCTTGGGCGGTGGATGGATCTCCTCCCAGTTCATGTTGACGATGCGCTCCACCGAGCGGACCAGGAAACCCTGGGTCTTGGTGTTGTACTCCGTGATGATCACGAACGGATTGTTCTTGTCCTTCAGCGCTCCGGAACCCGTCGCCATTGCCAGATCAAGGATCGGAATGGTCGCCCCCCGGATGTTCGCCACACCGCACACGACAGGACTGGATTTGGGCATCAGCGTCAGTGGGGGGCATTGCAGCACCTCCCGAACCTTGAACACGTTGATCCCGTACAGTTGCTGGCCGTCGAGACGGAACAACAACAGTTCAAGGCGATTCTGCCCTACCAGTTGCGTGCGCTGGTTTACCGAATCCATTACACCAGCCATGCCCAGACTCCTACACCAACGCCAAGTGTTGTTGCGACGCACCGTCATCACTAAACGGCACGGCGCTTGCTTTTTTAATCGTTATGAACACAGAACCGACATTTTTCCGACACCTGACCACGCCCTTTCGCAAATTGCTCGGGGTACTGGCGGCTGTTTGCCTGTTCAACGCTGGCAGCCCTGCCCTTGCTGACGCGGTTACCTTGCCTGACATGCTTATCGGCGTCACTCAGGGCTTTCTTGAATTCACCGTAGAGGACTATCTGGCAACCAGTCAAACGCAAGGTCGCTACGAGATCCAGGTCAACCAGCTCGATCCGCGCATGCACATGCCCATGTGCGACAAGGAATTGACAGCCACACTTGAAAGTCCCAAGCCGATTGGCCGTGTTACGGTGAAGGTCCGTTGCGAGGGTTCATCGCCCTGGACTGTCTTCGTACCCGCTCAAGTCCGCCTGTTTCGCGAAGTCGTGGCCAGTGCACGGCCACTGCGCCGCGCCGCGATTGTCGAGCCGGGCGATGTGGTCCTGCGCGAGCGTGATATCAGTCTGATCAGCCAGGGCTACCTGACCTCCCTTGACCAGGCGATCGGGCAACGATTGACCCGACCAATGGTCGCCGACCAGGTCATTACCCTGGTGCATATCGAACAGGCCGAGGTCATTCGCAAGGGTGACCAGGTGGTGATTACCGCCCGCAGTGGTACGCTCAGCGTGCGCATGCCGGGTGAAGCACTGTCCAACGGCAGTCTCAGCGAACAGATCCGGGTGAAAAACCTCAACTCCCAACGGGTTATCAAGGCGCAGGTGATGTCGCCAGGGCAGGTGGAAGTGTCCATGTAATGCGCTGCGTTCATCAGAATGTGGCGCTCTGCCCGGCTGTTCCCTAGACTGTGCTCCATGCAGGGCGAGCGCTGACGCGCGCGAGGCTCATTGATAAATGAGCCTAAAGTTTTCCAGGGAATGGCCGAAAACAGGGCAAGCGTCCAAATTCCCAGAGGTTTTTTTTATCATGGTCATCGATTTCAGCCGTTTAAACAGCTCCTCGTCCCTTACGGGCAGTACACGTACCAGCGCCAGCAAGGACAGCGCCGAAACGGGCAAATCCGCGCCGCTGGAGTCCGCGGCCGAACAGGCCGGTACCGTCAAAAGCGGGGAATCGGTACATTTCAGCAATGAGGCTCAACAGTTGCAGAAGGTCACTGACAAGCTGCGCGATCAGCCTGCCGTCGACAACGCCCGCGTGGCCAAGTTGAAAGCAGCGATTGCCGATGGCAGCTATAAAGTCGACAGCAACCGTGTAGCCAGCAAACTGCTCAACTTCGAAGCCCAGCGCTAGGCCTACGCCGGCGCGAGGCTTTTGGACGCTTAACACCCAAGGCCAGCCATGCACGACACTCATTTACTGCAACTGATCACCGACGACTTTGCCCCAGTGCAACACTTGCTGGAATTACTGCAGACCGAATCCCTCGCCTTGCATGGCCGCGACATGCCATTGCTCGAGGACATCCTGGCGCAGAAACAGGCGCTGGTCGTCTTGCTTGAACAGCATGGCCGCAAACGCAGTGAAATCCTCGCCAGCCTCAACCTGCCGACTAACCGTGGCGGGCTGGAGCAACTGGCCAGCCAGTCGAGCATTGGCGATCAGTTGCTGGCGCAAAGCGACGTGCTGACTGATCTCCTGGCCCAGTGCCAGGCCATCAACGTCAATAACGGCCAGTCGATCCTGACGCAACAGGCCGCGACCGCCACCCAGCTGAAAATCCTCACCGGCGGTGAAACTCCGGCGCTGTACGATGCCAGCGGGACCTTCTCCAAGCTTGCTAAGCCACGCCCGCTCAGTCAGGCTTAGGCCGCTCGATCAGCCCGCACTATCCAAGACGCGAAAGATGCTGGCAAAATGCTAGCCAGCCGCAGTCAAATTTTGTCTGGAGATTGATTAACCGTGTCCAATGCCTTATCCGTGGATGATGCTCCGCAGCCACCCAAGGTGCTCTCCACGCCCTTGGAAATCTCCGGCAACCTGCGCCAGCTGCTCGAAAGTCATGATCCGCTGATCATCACGTTCCATGAACGCAGCCAGCGCTTCCAGAGCTATCTGGTGGACCTGGACCGTGACAGCAACATGATTGCCCTGGACGAAATGATCCCCCGCGATGGCGAGCGCTATCTGCTGGCGGGCGAGTCGTTCCGGGTAGAGGGCTTTCACGAGGGTGTGCGCATCGCCTGGGAAAGCAACGGCCCGCTGACCATCGACCAATCCAACGGCAGCCGCTGTTATCGCGGCACCCTGCCTGACGAAGTGGTGTACCACCAGCGCCGCAATGCGTTCCGCGCTGCGTTGAAGCTGGCGCAGTTGGTCGACGTCAACCTCGACGGCGAAAAACTCAAGGCACCGATCAGTGGCAAGCTGCTGGATATTTCCGCTACTGGCTGCAAACTGCGTTTCGACGGCGACATCACTGGCAGCCTGCAATTGGGCCAGGTGTACGACCGTTTCAGCGCCGACCTGCCGTTTGGCAAGATGACCGCACCGGTCGAATTGCGTTACCTGCACTTCGAAGAAAAGATCTCCACCACCTTCGCCGGCATTCGCTTCCACAACATGAGCGGGCTGGTGCAGCGTCAGGTTGAGCGGTTCGTCTACCAACTGCAACGCGAAGCGCGTCGGTTCGACAAAGACGATCTCTAATGTCTTGAGTCCTTGCTGGCGCGGGTGGCCTTGAAACGTGCATTGCACTGTCGGCCGCCTTCGCTGGCAAGCCAGCTCCTACAAAAACTCCTAACCGCCGCAAGAATTTTGCCAGCCCACGCACTGTAGGAGCCGGCTTGCCGGCGAAGGCGTCTTGAACGCCTGCGCTGGTCTGTCGGCCGCCTTCGCTGGCAAGCCAGCTCCTACAGGGATGAAAAAAACGGGCAGCCCCTTGCGGTGACTGCCCGTTTTTTTGTGCCTTGGAATTACGGTCTGGCTTCGCTGAAGCTGGGGTCGCGCCCTGAATCAGGGTCCTCCGGTGGCTGATCGGTCTCGGTTTCGATCACGGTTTCAGGCTCGGCTTCAGGTTCTTCCCCGTTACTCACCGGATTTTGCATCTGATCCTGTACCACCTGCTCATCAACACGCGGGTCGAGGCAGGCCACCAGCGGCGAGCTGGTCATGTTGTCCGGCATGGCCACGTGATGCAGCGGCGCATCTTCCACCTGATGCAGGTTGGTCACCGCTTTCGGACGAATCCGCCACACCAGCACCAACGCGAAGAAACTGAAAAACGCGTAAAGCATCTGGCTGCCGAACAGCTTCATCAGCACGCCGGCCACCAGTGGCCCGATACTCGCCCCCACGCCGTAGGTCACCAGCAACATCGCCGTCAGCGACACCCTGCGATCGCCTTCGACATGGTCATTGGAGAACGCCACCGCCAACGGATACAGGCAGAACTGCACCAGCGAGCAGACGAAACCGGCGGCAAACAGCACTTGCAGCGGCACCGTCGGCAGGATTGCCAACGGCAACGCGGCCACTGCCAGGCAGAACGCAAAACTGCGGATCAACAGCGCCCGGTCGTAGCGGTCGGACAGCCAGCCCAACGGCCACTGCACCAGCAAACCGGCAAAAATGCAGCTACCCATGAACAGACCGACCTGCTCCGTGGACAAGCCTTGCTGCGAGGCATACAGCGGCGCCAGGCCGTAGAACGAGCCGACGATCAGGCCCGCCCCAAGCACTGTGCTCAATGACTGCGGTACGCGCTTGATGAAGAACCGCGGTTCCATCGGCGCCGGATGCAAGGGCGCCGGGTGAATCCGTCGGGTCAGCGCCACGGGCACCAGGCACAGGGCAAAACACAGGGCGACCAGCATCAGCAGCTCCAGCCCCAGCGCCGGGTGCATGACCAGAATCAGTTGGCCCAGCACCAGGCCCAGGTAAGAGGCAATCATGTAGCCGCTAAACACAAGCCCGCGCTGCTTGGCCTCAGCCTGCTCGTTCAGCCAGCTCTCGATGACCATGTACTGGCACATCATGCCGAGGCCGACGATCACCCTCAGGAACAACCACGCCGGCAGCCAATCGATCAGCCCATGGCCCAACACCGCCGCGCCGACGATCCCGGCACACGCCGAGTAGGCTCGGATATGCCCGACCCGGGCAATCAGCCGGTGACCGATCTTGCCCCCCAGCACCAGGCCGAAGTAGTTGGCGGCCATCAGCGCACCGACCCACAGGCTGTCGACGTGATCGGCTGCCAGGCGCAGGCCCAGGTAAGTACTCAACAGGCCCGAGCCGATCAACATCATCAGCGAGGCGAAATACAGCGCTCGAAAGGATTTCCAGATTTGGCGCATCGGCGTTCCGAGCGGCTCCTTGCAGTGAGAATCGGCTATCGCTAAACGATAGCCGGATGTCGACAGGTCGTCAGGCCTGGGCGGCTAAAACGCGCCGTTCCCAGGGAGTAATTTCATCATGGAAACTGGTCAGCTCCAGGGTCTTCGAAGCGATGTAGCCTTCGATGAATTCCGTGCCGAACAGTTCCTTGGCCAACTGGCTACGTTTCAGACGCTCCAGTGCCGCATGCAAGGTACAGGGCAAAGAAAGATTGTCCGGTACTTCGAACTCGCCCTGGATCGGTGCGCTCGGCTCCAGCGCGTTCTCGATACCATGCAAGCCCGCTGCCAGGCTCGCGGCAATCGCCAGGTACGGGTTGGCATCGGCGCCCGGCAAGCGGTTTTCGACCCGACGGGCGACCGGCAAACTGGCCGGAATGCGCAAACCAGCAGCGCGATTGTCGTGGGACCAGCACGCATTGTTCGGCGACGCGTAAGGGTGGCACAAGCGCTGGTAGGAGTTCACGTTGGGTGCAAACAGTGCAGTGAAGTCGGCCATGCATGCCTGCTGGCCAGCAATGAAGTGACGGAAAGTGGCCGTCTCCTGCCCCGCTTCGTCGCTGAACACGTTTCGTCCCGAACCCATCTCGACGACGCTCTGGTGAATGTGCATCGAGCTACCCGGCGTGTGCGCCAATGGCTTGGCCATGCACACCACGCTCAAGCCGTGCTTGAGGGCGACTTCCTTGAGCAGGTGCTTGAACAGGAATGTCTGGTCAGCCAGCAGCAGCGGATCGCCATGCAGCAGGTTGATCTCGAACTGGCTGACGCCCATTTCGTGCATGAAGGTATCGCGGGGCAAGCCCAACGCCGCCATGCACGCATAGACTTCATTGAAGAACGGCCGCAAGCCGTTGTTGGAACTGACGCTGAACGCTGACTGACCATCCTCGCGACGGCCGTCCAGCCCCAGTGGCGGTTGGAACGCCTGGGTCGGATCGGTGTTGGGGGCGAAGACAAAGAATTCGAGTTCGGTCGCCACGACCGGCGCCAGGCCGCGCGCCGCGTAACGCGCCATCACTGCCTTGAGCTGGCCTCGAGTCGACAGGTTGGAACGGGTGGTGGTGCCCAGTTCATCCGCATCACAAATGGCGAAGCCACGCGGCGGGTTGCTCCAGGGCAAACGGTGGATTTGCGCAGGGTCCGGAATCAGCGCCAGGTCGCCATCATCGCTGCCGTAAAACCGCGCCGGCGGGTACCCGCCCATGATGCATTGCAGCAGCACACCCCGCGCCAGCTGCAAACGCCGACCGTCGAGAAAACCCTCGGCGGTCATCACTTTGCCCCGTGGAACGCCGTTCAAATCCGGCGTGACACATTCAACTTCATCAATGCCCGTCAATCGCTGCGCGAGTGAACTCAGGCCAACGGTCGTCATGACGCTATCCTTGTTATTGTGCGGGCCGCGAACGGCGACCGTACAAAATAGGCTCCGCGTGTTCGGAATATCAAGCAGTGTCGATAAATAGGCTACCAGTCAGGGCAAGTAGAGGCGGAACACGCCACCGCCCAGCGGGCCGCCATTGCTGATTTCGGTACGCCCGCCGACACCATTGCGCTGATGCAACGCGGCGATTCGCCCGGCAAAGTACAGGCCGAGCCCTGTGCTGCCGGTACTTTGATTGATGCCCTGCACGTAATCGGCCTGGCGCTCGATCATCTGCGCCGGATAACCCTCGCCATCGTCATTGATGGTCAACACCAGTTGCCCGGCTTCGTCGCTGACGCTGATCAGAACGGCGTGCCGGGCAAAACGAATGGCGTTGTTGATGCAGTTGGCCAATACCGACGCAATCAACTCACGGTCGAAGAAGCCCAGCGGGCTCAGCGGGTCCACTTCAAAGGTGGCCATGATGCCGCGGCTGGCGAACACCTCTTGATGACACGCCAGTTGCGCTTCGATGAAATCGTCCAGCTCATGGTAGGCCGGCTGCAGCGGCATCTGGTTGACGCCGAGCTTGTACAGCCCCAGCAACTGCACCAGCATGCCGTTAAGGTGGGCGAACTCGAAGTCGATCACGCCCTGTTCCGGCGCTTGCTGCGCCGACGCCGGCAATCGTGCCAGCCACTGGGTGTGGGCCTGCATCAGCATGGCCAGCGAGTTCTTCATGTCGTGCACGGTAGAGGCGATCACCGTGGAGAAATCCAGTGCCTGTTCGTGGTCGTTCATTCGCCAAACGCCTTGCTCTTGAGCTTCTGGTAACGCGGGAAGCGCGCGTCGGAATCGGGCATCAGGCCGACCATTTTCAGGCAGGTGCGGCACTCTTCCAGCTCCGCCGACGCAACGCTGGTATCGGTGCCGTGCAACAACGACTGCGCCAGGTTCAGGGCGATACTGATGTTCTTCGGCTGCATCGCCAGTGCTTTGCGGAAAACCTGCCGGGCCTCCACCAGATTTCCGGTCTTGTACACGCGCACGCCCTGACGGTTGAGTTCGGCCGCGGCGTTGCCGGAATTGAGGATGCTCGGGTCGTCGGTCTGCTTTGCGATGTCCTTCATGACCGCCGGATCGTCGCCGTAGATCTCCACGCAGTTTTTCAGCATTGCGGTGCCGGCCTCGGTCTGCCCGAGCATTTTCAGCTGCTTGGCCACCAGCAACGCCGCTTCGGCGCTCATGAATTGCTCCATGCCATCCAGACGCAACAGGGCTTGCTCGGTGAGCTTGTCGGCCGTTTCTGCATCATTGATCAGCATGCTGGTGGCCTTCATCAAGCGCGCCCGAATCTGCAGGCCAGGGTCGCCGGGGTTGTCCTTGGCCACGGCGCTCAGCGTGGTATTGATCTCCAGCCGGGTGCGCGTGTCCAGGCCCCTGTCACTGCCCTTGCTGATCAGAGCGTGAGCCAGGCCGAGGTTACTTTCAGGATCCTTGAAGCGTGACTGCGCACCTTGGGCCACGGCCTGGCGATAGGCCTTGGAGGCAGTGTCGAAATCCTCGTTGGTCATCGCCAGTTTGCCGAGCAACGCCTGGCGGCGCACGGCCAGCGGCGACAGGCGAATCGCTTCTTCCAGAACACGCTGCGCACCCTTGGTGTCGCCTTCGGCCACCAGCACGTCGGCCATGCCGTCATACAGCGACGGCATCATCGGGAAGACTTTCAGGGCTTTTTCATAAACGCCCTTGGCCTGCCCGACCTGACCGCGCTTGAACAGCAACTTGCCCAACCCGGCAAACGCCCAGGGCAACGGACGGTCGGCGATGATGCTGTCGTACAACCGCTCCAGCGCTTCGTTCTGATTGAGGTCGCGCAGGGCATCGGCACGATAGCGCAGGCACAACGGCGAGTAGCGGATGTCCTGCTTGCACAGTGCGATGCAAGCGTTGAGCACCTCCATCGGCTTGCCGCGATCGAGGGCTTGCAGGATCGGTTTGAGCAAGGTCTTGCGCTGCTCCAGGCGTTCCAGGCGCTGGGCCAGGCTGGAACGGTTGAACGGTTTGGTCAGGTAGGCATCGGGCTCATGCTCCAGCGCACTGAGCACCATGGCCTGGCTGGTTTCGGCGGTGACCATGACGAACACCGCTTCATGACTGATCAGCTTTTCTTCCATCAGGTCTTCGAGTACCTGCTGGCCGTTCTTCTTGCCGTCGCCCAGGTGGAAGTCCTGCAGGATGAAATCGTATGGCTTCTGCGAGCACATTTTCAGCGCCTGCTCGCCGGTATCGGCCGTGTCCACTTCCTTGACGCCCAGTTCACGCAGCATCGACCTGACCGAACTGCGAAAGTCCGAGAAATCATCGACGATCAGAAAACGCTTTTGGTGATACGACAGCATCGAAGATTTCCAGGCAATTTAAGAAGAAGAACCCAAAGGCAATACACGGACGGACTCAGCTTCGCAGCCCCTGTTTTGGCGCGCAGATGATAACGGGTGGCACTAGGCTATCAACCATCTTCTCATTGAGATGAGCGCCCCTGGCCAACCGCGAGAGACGAAGTAGCCCCTGACTGTTCGGGTTATCGGCCAGCAGTGGCGTTCCCTTGAGAGCCTTCCCCTGCGACGCACTCTAATTATTTGGAGGCGCAGGATCAGCGGCTGGACCACCCTGCTGATAGATGACGGCGCCGAGGTGCTGGAAACCTTGAAGAGGCGGATGGAAATGGAAGATGCAGCCACGCGCTAATCGATTGAAGCCCTCCGGCGCGCTGCGAGCTCAAACGGCGTATAAAAATGCCCCGCAATATTAACGCCTGCGGGGCATTGTCGATTTTCGTGCCTCAGCCGAAACCGAGCTCAGGTGAACGATCAGTATTTGATATCCCGCGCAGTGCGACGGGTATCTTGCTTGGTGCTGCGCTTGTCCTGGCGACACTGCACATTGGTCTTGTCAGTGCCCTTTCTGCAATCGTCCTTGGTTTGCCGCGCGGTGGAACGTCCCTCTTGGCGGGTATCGCGAGCCTCACGCCGTTGCTCACCCTGCTCGGTCGCATAGGCGGGCACAGTCACCCATTGCACGCCAGTGGCGATAAGCAGCGTCGCCAGGGCTTTCAAGTAGCGCTTGCGAATCATGATTTTCTCCAACGCCATAACACTCGGCCGTCATTCACTCAGTGAAAACGTCTCGTACCTCGCACACTCACACAATTTCAAAGCACGGTGGAGTACGTGAATTGACGATAGGGTCAGCCAGGCAGTCGCGCAAGGCGGTTTGTGCAGGGTCGCACCGGCTCCCAATAAAAGGCCCCGCCTGATGTTCAGTGCGGGGCCTTCATAGAAATTGGTGTCCCAGGGCAGGTTCGAACTGCCAACCTTCCCCTTAGGAGGGGGATGCTCTATCCAATTGAGCTACTGAGACATACGTCGGCCGCATGCAATGCGGCGCGATGGACGGCGTGCATGTTAACGGCCAAGCCTTCTTTTGTCATGTCGTCCGTAGGGCTTTTTAAGTGTAGGCAGACGCCCCTGACGTGCGCGGACTTGTTTACCGTGCAAATTGCACCACCGCAAAAAGCCATCATTGCAAAATGCAAGACCGGATAATTGTAGTTCATCATTAACTCATTGTTTTTAAACAAATTATTTACCGTTAGACTCTGGCATGCGAGCTGCTTCTGCTGTTCCCACAGAACAACGGAGGTCCGCCTCATGAACCGCGCCCTTTTACTGTCGAATGTAATCACCCTGGCGGTTTTGCTGGGTTTTCATTTCGCCCCCGAGAGCGGCGCGCCTCAGGTCGCCCAACGGATGCCGCATTACCTGCAACTGCAGAAAGCACCGCAATTGGCAGTGATGAGTGACCGTCAGGGTTTTGTCAGCCAAGAGGTCAGCCAGGAAATTATCCTGACGCCCGCTCCGTCTGCCGAACATTGGGTATTTTGATTAACACTCACCAGGAGCACAGCATGTCCAGAACAGCCGCGAGTTTCTTCATCTTCGCTTTGTTGAGCGGCATTTTTCATCTGTTTTTGACCCAGGACAGGGTCGTCACACTGCCGCTGATCGCCTGCGGTGTGTTCTGCGCGCTGTTTTTGCTCGCCCTGATTGCCGGACGCAGGATCAAGTTTGATCCGGTACTGCGTTAATCCACACGAAGGCAAACAGGGCACTTGGGCGTGCCATCCATCCTGAATACATCCCCCCTCTACGACTTTCTCTAGTAAATCGGCCAATTGCCACTATCCTGTAATGGCAGGGAGCAGCGATTGCGTGCGCTATGGGTTGCCCGACGAAAGCCATTCGTCGGGCCGAAAAGGCATCTAGCGGTACGGGCCGGTCGAACTTTTCAAACCAGTCCGCATTTCTGATAATTGGTGCTGGCAGAACGCCTTTATCCAGTTCAATATTTGTCACAGAATTGACGCCAAGGATCTGGCTGGTTTGAGGCATGATGCGCGCCTCCATCAATTCAGGTTGAACATTTGGTCAGAGCGCTTGTCCTACCAGACATCCTGCGGCCAATCCCGAAAACCGCTCCCCTGAACTAAACCGGTTAAATATATGCGCCCATTGAAACAGGCAATTTATTCCAGCCGTACGGCTGACAAGTTCGTCGTACGTCTGCCAGACGGAATGCGTGAACGCATTGCCGAGGTGGCTCGCAATCATCATCGCAGCATGAACTCCGAAATCATTGCGCGCCTCGAGCAGAGTCTCATTCAGGAAGGCGCGCTGGGAGAAGAGCTGAGCATGCGCCTGGACAGCCCCGAGTTGTCCTTGCACGAGCGCGAGTTGCTACAGCGCTTCCGCCAACTTTCCCACCGACAGCAAAACGCACTGGTTTCGCTGATCGCACATGACGCTGAAATGGCCGCCGACGCGTCCTGACTCAGTGAGAAAGCCCCCCAAGCCAGCCTGGTCGCTGGCTTTTTTTTGCCTGAAATCCGGACGTAAAAAAACCCGCCGCGGCGGGTTTTTATCAACAAGACGTCAGAGCAGAAAGATTGTCGCCAGGCCAAGGAAGATGAAGAACCCTCCGCTGTCGGTCATGGCTGTGATCATCACACTGGCGCCCATCGCCGGGTCTCGGCCCATCTTCGCCAGGGTCATCGGGATCAAGACCCCCATCAACGCCGCCAGCAACAAATTGAGCGTCATTGCCGCCGTCATCACCACGCCCAGCGACCAACTGCCATAGAGCAGATAGGCGACGATACCGATCACACCGCCCCAGACCACGCCATTGATCAACGCAACCGCCAACTCCTTGCGCATCAGGCGTGAAGTATTGCCGGTGCTCACCTGGTCCAGCGCCATGGCACGAACGATCATGGTGATCGTCTGGTTACCCGAGTTACCGCCGATTCCCGCCACTATCGGCATCAACGCCGCAAGCGCGACCAGCTTCTCGATCGAGCCTTCAAACAGGCCAATCACCCGTGAAGCCACGAACGCTGTAATCAGATTGACCGCCAGCCAGGCCCAACGGTTACGCAGGGATTTCCAGACCGAGGCAAAGATGTCTTCCTCTTCGCGCAGACCCGCCATGTTGAGTACTTCGTTTTCGCTCTCTTCACGGATCAGGTCGACCATTTCATCGATGGTCAGACGGCCGATCAGCTTGCCGTTCTTGTCGACCACGGGCGCAGAGATCAAGTCGTAACGTTCAAACGCCTGAGCGGCGTCGTAGGCGTCTTCGTCCGGGTGAAAACTCACCGGATCGCTGGCCATGACTTCGGCAACCTGTTTGTCAGGATCGTTGACCAACAGGCGCTTGATCGGCAAAACGCCCTTGAGCACGCCGTCGTAATCGACCACGAACAGTTTGTCGGTGTGGCCCGGCAGTTCCTTCAGGCGACGCAGGTAGCGCAAGACCACTTCGAGACTGACGTCCTCGCGGATGGTCACCATCTCAAAGTCCATCAACGCACCGACCTGCTCCTCGTCATACGAGAGGGCCGAACGCACGCGTTCGCGTTGCTGCTGATCGAGGGTTTCCATGAGCTCATGGACGACGTCTCGCGGCAGCTCGGAAGCCAGGTCAGCGAGTTCGTCGGCGTCCATGTCCTTGGCGGCTGCCAGGAGCTCGTGATCATCCATGTCGGCGATCAGCGATTCACGGACCGAATCGGATACTTCGAGGAGGATGTCGCCGTCGCGATCGGCCTTGACCAGTTGCCAGAGCGTCAGACGGTCGTCCAGCGGCAAGGCTTCAAGAATGTAGGCAACGTCGGCGGAGTGCAGGTCATCGAGCTTGCGTTGCAACTCGACAAGATTCTGCCGGTGGACCAGGTTCTCGACCCGGTCATGATGGGCGCCTTCCTGGCGGTGAGTCAGGTCTTCTACCACGCGCTGGCGCTGCAGTAACTCGACCACCTGGGCCAGGCGATCCTGCAAGCTTTCCTGCGTTTTCTTTACTTCAACATCGGACATAGGCGAACTCCACTCCCAGCAGCGGGGCACGCCGGAAGGATCAATCAGTCAATTCATGATTGGTAAAACGGGGTACTGAGTAACTACTGGGTAAGTCCATGGAGGTATTCCATAAGCCCCGGCGGGGCTGACGGGCGCAATGATACACCGCCTGACGGTTTTAAACGTTAAAAAATCTTGGCTGAAACAAGCGCTTGCACCACAAACCTGAGCATCGTCCTGATCCGTGAAAATGCGACGACGTATTCTGAAAAGAAAACACACCCCCTGCGAAAATTGTAGCCGCTACCCTTGAAAAGGACCGTCACGGAGGACGTCGAATGCGATTTCTTGCACATCTGTTTTTGCTGTTAATCCTGCCCGGCGCCCTGCCCCTGGTGCTCGCTGCCAGTGTGAACCGTTGCGAGGCAGCCAACGGACGCATCACGTTCACCACGCTCAGTTGCGCCACCGGGGAAAGCCTTTCGCGACAGGACGTCCGCACCTTTACCCCTGGCAGCACAACAACGCTGATGCCGGAAGCCGAGCCCGGCGAAACATCAGGTATGAAATTGAAACGAAGGGAACCGACCATCGTCGGTCAATCAGAGGACAAATGCGGCAACCTGATCAGCGCCAGGGAACGCCGAGAGGCGATCATCAATCAACGAGTGGTCGCCGGCATGAGCCAACAAGACGTCGAGAGCGCCCTTGGCAAGCCCGACAAGATCACTATTCGCAATTCGGCCACGAGCTACCGTTACGATACCCTACGAGGGCGCAGCGCGCAGGTGACGTTCGACGAGAAGGGATGCACGACTGGAAAAGCCAAATCCCAGACGGCAAAAAGCCCGCTTTAAAAGCGGGCTTTCTGTTGTATGGTGCACTCGACAGGATTCGAACCTGTGACCGCTCGGTTCGTAGCCGAGTACTCTATCCAGCTGAGCTACGAGTGCAGTTTGTGTTTTTAGACCAGATCACAACTGGTTGGAGCCAAGTTACTTACATTACTATAAATAACTCTTAAATGGTGCACTCGACAGGATTCGAACCTGTGACCGCTCGGTTCGTAGCCGAGTACTCTATCCAGCTGAGCTACGAGTGCATTTGTTGCCGCGCATTATAGGCCGTCTAATCTCTATGTCAAACACTTTTTCTAGTAATTTCAACAACTTACCGAAGAAGCCAGATTACAACGTACTACGCAAATAATGGCGGAGAACGGGGGATTCGAACCCCCGACACCCTTTTGAGGTGTACTCCCTTAGCAGGGGAGCGCCTTCGGCCACTCGGCCAGCTCTCCGCAACACGGGGCGTATATTAACCAGCTTCTTCCCCGTTTGCAAACATAAAAAACGATAAAAATTAATGGCTTGGTTCTTCGTCCTTCTCTTTCTTTATACGCAGGTAAATTTCTTCGCGGTGGACCGCTACCTCTTTGGGGGCGTTAACACCGATGCGCACTTGATTTCCTTTGACGCCGAGCACGGTCACGGTGATTTCGCCATCACCGATAATCAGGCTTTCTGCGCACCGACGAGTCAGAATCAGCATACCTTTCTCCTCACGCATTACATTTCAGGGACAACAGTCTGCAAAAAAAAGGCACTCGACCTACAACCTGAATCGGTCATGGCCTACATGCCTGAGTATTGACCAGCGCGAGCAAAAGAACAGCCTGAGGGTCGCGCCATGCAAAAAAACAAAAGGCGCGGTCAGACCGCGCCTTTTGGCAAACGCATCACTCGCCCTGGCGGGCCGGTGCGTCCAGTTCGAAAGCCGTGTGCAGAGCGCGCACAGCCAGTTCCAGGTACTTCTCTTCGATCACTACGGAGACTTTGATTTCCGAGGTCGAGATCATCTGGATGTTGATGCTTTCCTTGGCCAGGGATTCGAACATGCGGCTGGCCACGCCTGCGTGCGAACGCATGCCAACGCCGACGATCGACACCTTGGCGATCTTGGTGTCACCCACGACTTCACGGGCACCCAGTTCGCCAGCGGTTTTTTCCAGCACGGCTTGCGCCGCCTGGTAGTCATTGCGGTGCACGGTAAAGGTGAAGTCGGTGGTGTTATCGTGCGCAACGTTCTGCACGATCATGTCGACTTCGATGTTCGCGGCACTGATCGGGCCGAGAATCTTGAAGGCAACGCCCGGGATGTCTGGCACGCCACGGATGGTCAGCTTGGCTTCATCGCGGTTGAAAGCGATACCGGAAATGATCGGCTGTTCCATGGTTTCCTCTTCATCGATAGTAATGAGGGTGCCCGGACCCTCCTTGAAGCTGTGCAATACGCGCAGCGGAACGTTGTACTTGCCGGCGAACTCGACCGCGCGGATCTGCAACACCTTGGAACCGAGGCTGGCCATTTCCAGCATCTCCTCGAAGGTGATCTTGTCCAGGCGCTGAGCCACGGATACAACGCGCGGGTCGGTGGTGTAGACGCCATCGACGTCGGTGTAGATCTGGCATTCGTCAGCCTTCAGGGCTGCCGCCAGCGCTACGCCGGTGGTGTCGGAACCGCCACGACCGAGGGTGGTGATGTTGCCGTGCTCGTCGACGCCCTGGAAACCGGCGACAACCACCACACGACCGGCCTTCAGGTCGCCGCGAATCTTCTGGTCATCAATCTGCAAGATACGCGCTTTATTGTGCGCGCTATCCGTGAGTATCCGCACCTGGTTGCCGGTGTACGACACCGCTGGCACGCCGCGCTTGATAAGCGCCATGGCCAGCAGGGCAATCGTCACCTGCTCACCGGTGGAAACGATCACGTCCAGCTCACGCGGAACCGGTTGGCCGTCGCCACTGATTTGCTTGGCCAGATCGATCAGACGGTTGGTTTCGCCGCTCATTGCTGACAGCACAACCACCAGGTCATCGCCGGCATCGCGGAATTTCTTAACCTTGTCGGCGACCTGCTCGATTCTCTCGACAGTGCCGACCGAGGTGCCTCCAAATTTCTGTACGATCAAAGCCATTTCAAAGCCGCCTCTGCCCATGAAGGGCGCCCAAATAATCACTCAAACAGCGTTGCGGCCCGCCACTAGACTACGGGCCGCAAGCACTGCCTTATAAACCCTGCTCTACAAACGGAACGGTCAGGGCCAATGCCGCATCCAGTGCGCCAGCGTCGGTACCGCCGCCTTGTGCCATGTCTGGACGACCACCCCCCTTCCCGCCCACTGCCGCAGCGGCTTGCTTCATCAAATCACCGGCTTTGAGTTGGCCAGTCAGGTCTTTGGTTACGCCTGCAACCAGAACGACCTTTTCCTCATGGACACTGCCGAGCAGGATCACTGCGCGGCCGAGTTTGTTTTTCAGTTGATCGACCAGCGCCAGCAGCGCCTTGCCATCCTGACCGTCCAGACGCACAGCCAGCACTTTCACGCCCTTGACGTCCTGTGCCTGGGCCGACAGATCGTCGCCCGCAGCACTGGCAGCCTTGGCTTGCAACTGCTCGAGTTGCTTCTCCAGCAGTCGGTTGCGCTCAAGCACAGCCGACAGCTTGTCGATCAGGTTGTCGCGGCTGCCCTTGACCAGGCTGGCCGCTTCCTTGAGTTGTTCTTCCGCCGCATTCAGGTAAGCCAGTGCCGCGGCACCGGTGACCGCTTCGATACGACGTACGCCCGAGGCCACACCGCCTTCGCTGATGATTTTCAGCAGGCCGATGTCGCCGGTGCGGTTGGCGTGGATACCGCCGCACAGCTCGACGGAGAAATCGCCGCCCATGCTCAGTACGCGCACGTTGTCGCCGTATTTCTCGCCGAACAGCGCCATGGCGCCCTTGTTCTTGGCGGTTTCGATGTCGGTTTCTTCGGTTTCAACGGCGGAGTTCTTGCGAATCTCGGCGTTGACGATGTCTTCCAGCGCTTTGAGCTGTTCTGGCTTGATGGCCTCAAAGTGGCTGAAGTCGAAGCGCAGGCGCTGACTGTCGACCAACGAGCCTTTCTGCTGGACGTGATCGCCCAGCACCTGACGCAAGGCAGCGTGCAGCAAGTGGGTGGCCGAGTGGTTCAGCGATGTGGCGTGACGCACGTCAGCCTCGACGTGGGTTTCTACCGGAGCGCCAACGATCAGGCTGCCCGAGGCCAGCACGCCGTGGTGCAGGAATGCGCCGCCGGTCTTGGTGGTGTCGCGCACGTCGAAACGGGAAGCGCCGGCCTGCAGGTAACCGCAGTCGCCGACCTGGCCACCGGATTCAGCGTAGAACGGCGTCTTGTCGAGAACGATCACGCCCTCGTCACCTTCGCTCAGTACGTCGACCGACTGGCCGTCCTTGTACAGGGCGACGATTTTTGCCGAACCGCGGGTATCCGTGTAACCGGTGAACTCGGTGGCCACGTCGACCTTGACCAGGGTGTTGTAGTCCAGGCCGAACGCGCTGGCCGAACGCGCTCGGACGCGCTGGGCTTCCATCTCGCGCTCGAAACCGACTTCGTCAATGGTCAGTTCGCGCTCACGGGCGATGTCCGCGGTCAGGTCCATCGGGAAACCGTAGGTGTCGTACAGCTTGAACACCACGTCGCCCGGCACCACGGTGCCTTTGAGTTCGGCCAGATCCTGCTCGAGAATCTTCAAGCCGTGCTCCAGTGTCTTGGAGAACTGCTCTTCTTCGGCCTTGAGGACGCGCTCGATGTTGCCCTGCTGCGTCTTCAGTTCCGGGAAAGCCTCGCCCATCTCGGCGACCAGCGCAGCGACGATCTTGTAGAAGAAGCTGCCGGTGGCGCCCAGCTTGTTACCGTGACGGCAGGCGCGACGGATGATCCGGCGCAGTACATAACCACGACCTTCGTTGGACGGCAGCACGCCGTCGGCGATCAGGAAACCGCACGAACGGATGTGGTCGGAAACCACTTTGAGCGAAGACTGATCGCCGTTTTCGCAGCCGATCGCCTCGGCCGACGCACTCAGCAGGTTCTTGAACAGGTCGATTTCGTAGTTGGAATTGACGTGCTGCATCACCGCACTGATCCGCTCCAGGCCCATGCCGGTGTCGACCGACGGCGCTGGCAACGGATGCAACACGCCATCGGCGGTGCGGTTGAACTGCATGAACACGTTGTTCCAGATCTCGATGTAGCGGTCGCCGTCTTCTTCCGGCGAGCCCGGCGGGCCGCCCCAGATGTGGTCGCCGTGATCGTAGAAAATCTCGGTGCATGGGCCGCACGGGCCGGTATCGCCCATGGTCCAGAAGTTGTCGGACGCGTAAGGCGCACCTTTGTTGTCGCCGATGCGGATCATGCGCTCGACCGGGACGCCGATGTCCTGGGTCCAGATGTCATAGGCCTCGTCATCGGAGGCGTAGACGGTCACCCAGAGTTTTTCCTTGGGCAGCTTCAGCACGCCGGTCAGGAAGGTCCAGGCGAAGGTGATGGCATCACGCTTGAAGTAGTCGCCAAAGCTGAAGTTACCGAGCATTTCGAAAAAGGTGTGGTGACGAGCGGTATAACCGACGTTTTCCAGGTCGCTGTTCTTGCCGCCGGCACGTACGCACTTCTGGCTGCTGGTGGCGCGGGTGTACGCGCGCTTTTCCTGGCCCAGGAAGCAGTCCTTGAACTGGTTCATCCCCGCGTTAGTGAACAGCAGGGTTGGGTCGTTGCCCGGAATCAAAGAGCTGGAGGCTACACGGGTGTGGCCTTGCTCTTCGAAGAAGCGAAGGAAGGCTTCACGGATTTCTGCGCTTTTCATTAGGTTCTTCCACGGAGACTGCGGCCAAAGGCCTGTTCGAAACGTCAACAGACGAAGCGACGGCAAAGGGCCGCATTATATCGGCGTTAGTGACTAGGTACAGTGTGTTTGTACGTTGCAAACGCTCATTTAGACGGTTAACGCCATCACTTGCCAGAAAAGTCGACGAATGCCGCGACGACTTGCTCAATTTGCGCATGGCTGACGTCCATGTGCGTGACCAAGCGCAGGCGCGCGGCGGCACTGAGCTTGATCCCGCGTTCGGCGGCAAACGCCTTGATGGCTTCGGCCTTGTCGCCCATCTGCACGTAGACCATGTTGGTCTGCACCGGCTCGACCTCGAAGCCCGCACTGCGCAGGCCGTCGGCCAGGTGTTGCGCGTTGGCGTGGTCATCGGCCAGGCGCTGGACGTTGTGATCCAGCGCATACAGGCCGGCGGCGGCGAGAATACCGGCCTGACGCATGCCGCCACCGACCATCTTGCGCAGGCGCCGGGCCTTGCCGATCAGCTCGGCCGTACCGCACAACACCGAGCCGACCGGCGCGCCCAGGCCTTTGGACAGGCACACCGAGACCGAATCGAAATGCTGGGTGATTTCCCGGGCATCGACACCCAGTTTCACCGCCGCGTTATACAAACGTGCGCCGTCCAGGTGCAGCTGCAAGCCGCGCTCGCGGGTAACACTGCGCGCCCGCGCCAGGTACTCCAGCGGCAGGACTTTGCCTTGCATAGTGTTTTCCAGCGCCAGCAAACGGGTCCGGGCAAAGTGGAAGTCGTCCGGTTTGATCGCCGCCGCGACCTGCGCCAGGTCCAGCGAGCCATCGGCCTGCACTTCCAGCGGTTGCGGCTGGATCGAACCCAGCACCGCCGCACCACCGCCCTCGTATTTGTAGGTGTGGGCCTGCTGGCCAACAATGTACTCGTCACCGCGCTCGCAATGGGCCATCAAGCCCAGCAAGTTGCTCATGGTGCCGGTGGGCACGAACAGCGCTGCGGCAAAGCCCAGGCGCTTGGCCAACTCGGCTTCCAGGTGATTGACCGTCGGGTCTTCGCCATACACGTCATCGCCGGTGGCGGCTTTGGCCATCGCCTCGAGCATGCCGGCGCAGGGTTGGGTGACGGTGTCGCTGCGAAGATCGATAACGCTCATGAATCTGGCCTCGGTAAGCAGGGGAAATCCCTTTCAAGTGGGAATTACTGCGGGCATGCCGATGAATAATCAACCCTTGGGTTAGGATAATGCTCACTAATAAAGCGAAATACTCGATGGCTATCATCCAAAAGGGGTCATGCGCCTACCGCAAATATGTGATAAAAACGCTGCGCCGCCAAACATTCGGGCGGCAAAAACGTTCTCAGGGCGGGGTGCAACTCCCCACCGGCGGTAATTGCGCGCAAGGCGCATAGCCCGCGAGCGCTTGGCGACAGGCACGGCCAATGGCAGTGAATGACGGCAAGGTCAGCAGACCCGGTGTGATCCCGGGGCCGACGGTCATAGTCCGGATGAAGAGAGAACGGGATTAACTGCAAAGGGCCGTCCGCCGGCATTCGTGCGAGCGTACCCACAGATCCCCTTCGATTCATAACGCCCTGTTTTTCACACAAACAGGAGTCAGAACATGCAACCCACCGCAATCGACAGCAAAAGCAAAAACCATCACGGCGAGCGCGTTGCGTTCATCCAGGCCTGCTGGCACAAGGACATTGTCGATCAGAGCCGTAAAGGTTTTATCGCCGAAATGATTGCTCAGGGTTATCAGGAGTCCGACATCGATTGCTTCGAAGTCGGCGGCGCCTTTGAAATGCCCCTGCACGCCAAATTGCTGGCCAAGACCGGCCGTTATGCCGGCATCGTCGCGGCCGCTTTGGTGGTGGACGGCGGGATCTACCGTCACGAGTTCGTCGCCCAGTCGGTGGTCAGCGGCCTGATGCAGGTGCAGCTGGAAACTGAAGTGCCGGTGTTCTCGGTGTCCCTGACCCCGCACCACTTCCATGCTGGCGAAGAACACCACAAGTTCTTCTTCGAGCATTTCGTGCACAAGGGCCAGGAAGCGGCGAAGACGTGTGCGGATACGTTGCACAAGGTACGTGCACTGCGTCGCACTGAGCCACGTGCTGTCGCTGTCTGACACAGACCTGTAGGAGCTGGCTTGCCAGCGAAGGCGATGGCACATCCAGAACTGATGTGACTGATACAACGCTTTCGCCGGCAAGCCGGCTCCTACAGGGGGTGTAGGTTCAGGCCAGGTTTTCGTCGGTGGTCGGCACGACCAGGATGCCGGCGCGCAGGCCGTTCTTCACCTTGGGGTTCGGGAAGATGATCCGGGCGCCCTCTTCTTCGATGATCCAGCGGGTATTGGCGATGTCTTCCGCCAGCAGGTAACCCACTTCCAGCTCCGAAAAATTCTCGATGTCCGCCGGCAGATTCAGGCGGAAGCTGTCGCTGTGCTTGATGATTTCCCGCGCCACGCTGTACAGCTGCAATCCGTCCAGCGCCGCCTCGGTCATTTCCGGTTCGGTGCCTTCGATGATTTGCTTCAGGCGCTGCTCCAGCAACGAGACATTGACCCCGTCGTTCTGCCCGAACGGCCGTGCCTTGCCCAGCTCCAGGGTGAAGGCCTCGGCCCCGAGCTTGTCGTAGGTGTAGGAACTGAACACGATCGACGGCTTGTTCTGCAACAGCACCGCCTCCATGCCGGCGGCGCGCAGACGCGCCAGTTCCTGACGCGAATGCTGGCGATCCTCCCTCCACGGGTACAGGGCGAACTGTTCGATTTTCGAGCCGCGAATGGCTGTGTGCAGGTCGTAATGCAGGCGCTGACGGTCCGGCAGGCTGAAGAAGCTCGCGGCCAGGCGTTCCAGCTCACAGGCGCGCAGGGCTTCGCAGCCGCTGCTTTGTTCGTGACGGCCGTTGAACAGCCGATTGACGTCCTGCTCGATGAAGCGCTCGCCTTTGCGAATCGCCTCGGGGTTACCGAACAGGAACAGAATGCGTGCACGCGGCTTCAAGTCGCCGCGGGCAATGTCGTGCAACAGGCGATCGAGTAACTCGATCGGCGCTGTTTCGTTGCCGTGGATACCCGCCGAAAGCAGCAGGTCCAGGCCATTGTCACGCGCTTCAGGTGGCCGGACTTCCAGCGCACCCTCGCTCAACCAGCGCATGCGCACGCCTTCGACAGTCAGTTGAGTCTTCTCCGCCGGTTCACGGCCGGCGAGGGTCAGTTCAAGCAGTTTGCCGAGGGCGAGCATAGAGCGGTTTCCTTAGTGATCGTGGTTGCAGTCCGGACCGTGGACGTGTTCCTCGTCGTCACCGAGGTCAGCGGGTTCCATTTCCAGCTGCAGACTTACCAGATTAGTCGCCAATGGGCGCAACAGCAGGTTGGCGTATTCGGCATCGCCTTCTTCGACGTCCACGCCGATCAGCAATTGGCCGCGGCCGTCCTGCTGGATCCACAGCTCTTTGCCTTGCCACATGACCGCGACGCGGGTGCAGGACGTCTCCAGTTGCGTGCCGTCGGTGTCTTCAAGGATCAGCTGCAGGGAATCGCTCATGTCTTTACGCTCTCGTTTGAGATGAAGCGGCGCGCTGGCTTGCAAGGCAACGCGCCGTCGATCAATTGATCTGGAATGGATAAACCGCGCCCAGTTTAAGGATTTGCGTCAGTTCATCCAGTGCCGTCCGGCATTCAAGCAGCAACTGCGGATCCGCCAGATCGGTTTCGGTCATGCGGTCGCGGTAGTGCTTATCGACCCATTCGGTCAGTGTGCCGTACAACGGTGCCGTCATGATAACCCCTGGGTTGACGGCCGCCAGTTCAGTTTCGTTGAGCGCGACGCGCAGTCGCAGGCAAGCCGGGCCACCGCCGTTCTGCATGCTCTGCTTGAGGTCGAAGACTTTCACTTCGCGGATCAGGCCGCCGGAGCTGGTCAAACCCTGCAGGTATTGCCAGACGCGTTCGTTGCCACGGCATTCTTCCGGCACGATCAACAGCATCGAGCCGTCAGGACGCGACAGCAGCTGGCTATTGAACAGGTAGGACCTAACTGCGTCTTCCACGGTTACCGCGGAACGCGGTACGCAAATCGACTGAAATTTCCCACCGACTTTGGCGAGTTTGCTCTGCAATTGAGCCAGCATCTGTTCGGTGTCGAGGAACGCGTCCTCGTGATAGAACAGCACTTCGCCGTTACCAACGGCGATCACGTCGTTATGGAACACGCCCTGATCGATCACCGATGGGTTCTGCTGGGCATAGACCACGCCGTCATCGCTCAAACCGTGCAATCGGGCAACGGCCTGGGACGCTTCGAGAGTCTGGCGCGCCGGGTATTTCTGCGGTGCCGGGTAGCGGGTGTCGAACGCGCTGCGACCAAACACGAAAAACTCCACACCGGCTTCGCCGTATTCACGGCAGAAACGCGTGTGGTTGGCCGCGCCTTCGTCACCGAATTGCGCCACTGCTGGCAACGCAGCATGGTGAGCGAAGTGTTTCTGGTCAGCGAACATCGCCCCCAGCACGCGGCTGGTGGTCGGGTGTTCGATGCTGCGGTGGTATTTGCAGTTGAGGTTGGCGGCGGTGAAATGCACACGGCCATCCGCGGTGTCGGCACTCGGGCTGACGGTGGCGGCGTTGGCCACCCACATGCTCGACGCCGAGCAACTGGCGACCAGCAGTGGCATCGCTTCCTTGGCAGCATGCTCGATCACTTGAGCGTCGGTGCCGGCAAAACCCAGGCGACGCAGTGCAGCCACATCCGGGCGCTCTTGCGGTGCCAGTACGCCTTGCTGGAAACCCATTTCCATCAGCGCTTTCATCTTCGCCAGGCCTTGCAGCGCGGCTTCCTTAGGGTTGGAAGACTGCTGGCTGTTGCTCTGGGACGCGACGTTGCCGTAGGACAGGCCGCCATAGTTATGGGTCGGCCCCACTAGACCGTCAAAATTGACTTCATAGGATTTCATCAGCGAGGCTCCACGAGAATCTGTTGTTATAGGCTTCAGTAACTATTCAGTAAGACCGCGGCGCGGCCATCGCCAGCAGGCTGGCTCCTACAGGGGTTGTGTCGTACACAAAATGTGTGAACACCACCGAACCAGTGGGAGCCAGCCTGCTGGCGATTGGCATTACGCCATCTTCACGCCTGGTGTCAGAGTGGCAGGCATCACCAGGCTCGGCGTTTCCAGCGACGCCACCGGGTACGCGCAGTAGTCCGCCGCGTAGTAGGCGCTGGCGCGATGGTTGCCCGAGGCACCGACGCCACCGAATGGTGCGCTGCTTGCAGCACCGGTCAATTGCTTGTTCCAGTTGACGATCCCGGCGCGGCTTTCCAGCCAGAACTGCTGGTAACGCGCTTCGGAGTCCGACAGCAGGCCGGCAGCCAGGCCATAGGCGGTGTCGTTGGCTTCAACGATCGCTGCTTCAAAATCAGCGTAGCGGATCACTTGCAGCAACGGGCCGAACAGCTCTTCGTCAGGACGATCGGCGACAGCGCTCACGTCCAGAATGCCCGGGGTCAGCAACGCCGACTGAGCCTGTGGCTGGGTCATTTCCAGCAGCGCCACGGCGCCGTTGGCCAGCAGATGTTCTTGCGCATCCATCAACGCTTTGGCAGCGCCAAGGGAAACCACCGAGCCCATGAACGGTGCCGGTTGCTGATCGAACGCACCGACTTCAATCGTTGCGCTGACCGCCACCAGGCGTGCCAGCAGCGAATCGCCCCACGCGCCTTGCGGCACCAGCAAGCGGCGCGCACAGGTGCAACGCTGGCCGGCAGAGATAAACGCCGACTGAATGATGGTGTACACCGCGGCATCGAGGTCGGCGACCTGATCAACCACCAGCGGGTTGTTGCCGCCCATTTCCAGCGCGAGGATCTTGTCCGGACGACCGGCGAATTGCTGGTGCAGGTGATTGCCCGTACGGCTGGAACCAGTAAAGAACAGCCCGTCTATGCCAGGGTTCGCCGCCAGGGCGATACCCGTTTCGCGTGCACCTTGCAGCAGGTTCAGCACGCCCGCCGGCAAGCCGGCTTCGATCCAGCACTTGACCGTCAGCTCAGCGACTTTCGGCGTCAGCTCGCTTGGCTTGAACAGCACGCTGTTACCGGCCAGCAATGCCGGGACGATGTGACCGTTGGGCAGGTGGCCGGGGAAGTTGTAAGGACCGAACACCGCGACCACGCCGTGTGGCTTGTGGCGCAACACAGCGGTGGCGTCGCCCAGCGGGCCGCTTTTCTCGCCGGTACGTTCGCGGTAGCTCTGCACCGAAATCGCGATTTTGTTGACCATGCTGGTCACTTCAGTCGCCGCTTCCCACAGCGGTTTACCGGTTTCTTCGCCGATGGTGCGGGCCAGTTCGTCAGCACAATTCTTCAGCGCTGCGGCAAAAGCCTCCAGCACCGAAATACGCTCTTCCAGCGTACGCCGCGCCCAGTCCGGGAACGCCTGACGCGCCGCTTGCACAGCCGACTCGACCTGAGCGGCGGTGGCGCCAACGCCGGACCACAGTACTTGCTGGGTCACCGGGTTCAGCGACTCGAAGGCTTCGCCCCCACCTGCCAGCCATTCACCTGCGATATAAAGCGACTTCATTATTTCGACTCCCGTGCTGCGGACAACGCCACGGCGCGTACTTGATCGCCAGCGTTGAGTTGAAGACGTTTGGCGGTCTGCGGATCGACCACCAGGGTGCCAGCGGCCAGACGTGCTGGCGCGGCAGTGATGCGGCAGTCTTCGCGCTTGCGGTTGTGGATGATGAATGGCGTGGCGTCGTCACCCGGCGTGCCGACGGCCAGCACCAGTGCCTGGCTGTCACGCACGGCGCGGATCCTGCCGGTTTCGCACTCGATGGCCGGGCCTGCGTCGAAGATGTCGACGTAACCCTGGTAGCTGAAACCTTCGTTCTTGAGCATCGCCAGTGCCGGCTCGGTGTCCGGGTGAACCTGGCCGATCACGTTGCGCGCATCCGGCGACAGGAAGCAGGTGTACAGCGGGAATTTCGGCATCAGTTCGGCGATGAAGGCCTTGTTGCCCACGCCCGTCAGATAATCGGCCTGGCTGAATTCCATTTTGAAGAAGTGCCGGCCCAGGCTTTCCCAGAACGGCGAGCGCCCGGCTTCGTCGGAGACTCCGCGCATTTCGGCAATGATCTTGTTGCCGAACAACTGCGGGAATTCGGCGATGAACAGCATCCGCGCCTTGGACAGCATGCGGCCGTTGAGCCCCGTACGGTAATCAGCGTGTAAAAACAGCGAGCACAGCTCGGAGTTGCCGGTCAGGTCATTGGCCAGGAACAGCGTCGGGATTTCACGATAGATGTTCAGCTCTTGCGAAGCGCTGACCGTCAGGCCGACCCGGAAGTTGTACCAAGGCTCACGCAGGCCGACCGCACCGGCGATGGCGGAAATGCCCACCACGCGACCGTCGTCGTCCTCGAGCACGAACAGGTAGTCCGCATCGGCCCGCCCGGCTTCGCCGCTAAAGGTCTTCTCGGCCCAGCCGACCCGATGGGCCAGCCGCTCTTCGTTGGCCGGCAAGGTGGTCAGGCCGGTGCCGGTGCTGCGGGCCAGGTCGATCAGAGCGGGTAAATCGCTGCTGCGTACGGGACGAACGATCATGCTATCTCCTCAAACGGGCCGCTTGCGCCACCCGTGAAACTTCGCTGCTTTCTAGGCATCAATTGCGACGTTAAACCGCCACCAGGCGCACGCTCGCACCCTCGCCGACGCCCAGGGCTTCGGCGGCTTCCAGGTCCAGGGTCACCGGTTTGCCGGGCGCGTAGTCAAGCTCGAGCATCACGGCGCGGTAGTCCTGCAACTGGGCATTGGCGACCAGGTATTGGCGACCGACACCCTTGACCGGTTCGCCGATCTTCACCGGCACCACGCGGCTCTGGGCAATCGAACGGATCCCCGAGACACGCGCATGCAGGGTCGGGCCACCGTCGAAGATGTCGATGTAGTGATCGGTCTCGAAGCCTTCGCGCATCAGGATGTCGAAGGTGATCTGCGCCCGCGGGTGCACCTGGCCCATGGCTTCTTGCGCGGAGTCCGGCAGCAGCGGCACGTAGATCGGGTAGTGCGGCATCAGTTCGGCGAGGAACGTACGGCTCTTCAAGCCGCAGAGACGCTCGGCCTCGGCATAGTTGAGGTCGAAGAAGTTGCGCCCGATGGCGTCCCAGAATGGCGAGTCGCCGTTCTCGTCGCTGTAGCCGACGATCTCGGTCACCACGGAGTCGGCAAAGCGCTCCGGATGGCTGGCGACGAACAGCAAACGGCCACGGGAGTTAAGCTCCGACCACGGCGAACCGACCAGGTCGCGCTGCACGTAGAAGCTGGTCAGCAAGCTGTTACCGGTCAGGTCGTGGCACTGGGAGAGCACGTGAATCTTGTTGTGAATCTTCAGCTCGCGGGAAGCGTGCACGAAGGTTTCATTGCGAAAGCTGTAGAACGGCTCGGAATAACCGGCCGAGGCGACGATGGCCGAGCAGCCGACCAGTTTGCCGGTGGCCGAGTCTTCGAGGACGAAGAAGTAACTCTCTTCACCGTTGAAACTCACTTCGGCGGCAAACGAGGCCTCGCTCGCAGCGATCTTGTCGCTCAGGCGTTCAACGTCATCCGGCAAGGAAGTGACACCAATCGGGCTGTCCGCAGCCAGACGCTGTACCTCGCCCAGATCAGCCATTTGCGCGGGGCGCATCACCAGCATGGTGTCACTCCTTTCTCTAACACTCTTTGAGGAAAATAAGCCGGCCCCCTGTAGGAGCTGGCTTGCCAGCGAAGGCGACCGGTTGATCGCCGCAAGGCTTTCGGGCCTCTTCGCTGGCAAGCCAGCTCCTACAATGGGTAAACACCCCAGGCGGGACCGGCATCAAAATTGGGTTCGACGCCTGGTTTGCAGGCGCCGAAGGGTCTATCAGGCTTGTGTCAGTTTTGCAGCAGCACGTTCGAAGCGGTCCAGGCCGGCATCGATATCGGCATCTTCGACCACCAGGCTCGGGGCGAAACGCACCACGTCCGGGCCGGCTTGCAGAATCATCAGGCCTTCCTGTTCGGCGGCGTTGAAGATGTCCTTGGCCTTGCCTTTCCAGGCATCGCTCAGCACGCAGCCGATCAACAGGCCCAAGCCACGGACCTGGGTGAACAGGCCGTATTTCTCGCCGATCTGCTCAAGGCGCGCCTTGAACTTGTCGTGCTTGGCGTTCACACCGTTCAGCACTTCTGGAGTGTTGATCACGTCGATCACCGCTTCCGCGACCGCGCACGCCAGCGGGTTGCCGCCGTAGGTGGTGCCGTGAGTGCCGACGACCAGATGCTTGGCCAGGGCTTCGGTGGTCAACATGGCCGCGATCGGGAAACCGCCGCCCAGGCTCTTGGCGCTGGTCAGGATGTCCGGGGTCACGCCGTAATGCTGGTAGGCGAACAGCTTGCCGCTGCGGCCCATGCCGGTTTGCACTTCGTCGAACACCAGCAACGCGTTGTTCGCGTCGCACAATTGGCGGGCGCCTTGCAGGTAAGCCAGTTCGGCCGGCAGCACGCCGCCCTCACCTTGAATAGGTTCCAGGACCACGGCGCAGGTCTTGTCGGAAACGGCGGCTTTCAGTGCGGCCAGATCGTTGTACGGCACGTGGGTGATACCGGTGATCTTCGGACCGAATCCATCGGAATACTTCGACTGGCCACCGACGTTTACGGTGAACAGGGTGCGGCCGTGGAAGCTGTTGAGCGCGGCGATGATTTCATACTTCTCGCTGCCGAAACGGTCGAACGCGACACGACGGGCCAGCTTGAAAGCGGCCTCGTTGGCTTCGGCACCGGAGTTGCAGAAGAACACGCGCTCGGCAAAGGTGGCGTCGATCAACTTGTGCGCCAGGCGCAGGGCCGGCTCGTTGGTGAACACGTTCGACACGTGCCACAGCTTGTTCGCCTGCTCGGTCAAGGCACCGACCAGCGCCGGATGCGCGTGGCCCAATACGTTGACGGCAATCCCGCCGGCGAAGTCGATCAGCTCGCGACCGGACTGGTCCCAAACGCGGGAACCGGCGCCACGCACAGGAATGAATGCGGCGGGCGCATAGTTGGGAACCATTACCTGATCGAAATCGGCGCGTTGTACCGCAGCGTGCTCAACGGACATCGGAGTCTCCTGAAGAGAAAACACTCGCCTGAAACTGGCGAGCGATGAGGGGATTGTAAGGACAGTTTTCAGCCCGGCCTTGTCGCCAAGCGACAACTTCTTATAGCGCAAACCCCGGATTTTCCCGGGTTTACGGCAATGCGACATATAGGGTCGCAAAGGCGCAGTTTAACTGGCCGCGGGCGTTTGCGGCAGGTTGCTGCGTTGTAACGCAAGCCAATGGGCCACGTGCGGTAAATATGTACCGCACATCGATCAGCTTCGCAGGTTTTCCTAGGGGCCAATCAAACACCGACGAACGCCTTCACCTCATGAACACCGCCCCCGTAACCTCTGACGCTTTCAGGCCCGATGCCCATTTTGAATATCTGCAAACCGCCATCCCGCTCTGGCTTCGACAGTCAGCGCCCCACAGGCGCGAGGCACTGACAAACGTCACGCCCCGGCTGCCCAGTGAATTGGGCAATGCTGCAAAGCATCAACATGCAGAACTGGGCAGACTGATCGCCCACCACATTGCCAGCCAGAACCGGGTCGACAAGACGCTGGCCAACCTGCAAAACCCTGCTGAGTTCGCTGAGCCCCTGCTCAAAGCCGAACTCAAGCGCCGCTTCGGTCTGGATCTGGACGTGCGCGAGACCTTTCTTCGACTCTACATCCCGACTCACCGGCCCTGGTTACGCCTGAAGTCGGGGGCTGCGCGCGTCTGGACGGTGTCGCTGCTGGACGCCGCGCTGCACAATTTCGAAATGGCCGAAACCCGCACGGATGCCTTCGAGCCTGCCTCGACCTACATCAGCGCACCCTCCGCCAACGGGCATTTCCAAACCAGGCCGCAGATCGCCCGGCAGATGCCTATTTCAGCGTTTACCGACCTGTGCCGGGCGCTCGATATTGGCGAGGGCTATAAGGTGTATCTGGAAGACAACCTGGGCATCAGCAACCCGATGGCCTCGACAATCCTGCAATCCCAAATCCGTGACAGCGAGAAATCCGCGCTCACCGCCGCACTGCACATGGCGCAAATGCAAAAACGCCTGGGCAGCGATACTCATAGCCTGATTCTCGGTTTGCTCGACAATTTGCCGTACCTGCGCTTGCGCGGCCAGCCATGGGGCTGCCGTGACCTGACGATCATGAACGCACGCCTCACCGGGATCCTGCTGTTTGCTCCGGACCTGGAGAGTGCCCGGGAGGTGGTTCGGGTAGTGGCCTACATACCTGGCGATCCCGAGCATCCGGTGAAGGAATACCCCTCGACGGCGGCATTCGCCGAGGAACTGGGCCAACGCCTGCGCACTCGCGACTACCAACAGTTTTTTAGCCGCTTCATTGCCCATGAGGATCGTGGTCGTTTCTTCGCACAGCTCAATACCCTGCTTTCGCCGATCACCTGGCAGCCCGTGCAACCCGGTGACCCGCGCCCCACCTGGCGAGAAACAGCCGACCCACGTGCCAACCTGCACGTCACGGCAACCCCTATCCAGGGCGAACTGTGGCGCCACCTTTATCAGCGCAAACTCGACAAGATTCTCAACGACGCGCGGGTGATGGCCGTTTCCACCGCGACGGTCGACCAGAAAGCCCGGTGGGCGCTATGGGACTCCTTCACGGAAATTGCCTCGGCATTGCTGAACATAGGCGCGTTCATCGCCCTGCCCTTCGTGCCGTTTCTCGGTGAGATGATGCTGGCCTACATGGCCTACCGGTTGCTCGACGAGACCTTCGAAAGCGTTGTCGATTGGGCCGAGGGCCAGGCGCGCGAAGCGTTTGGTCACCTCATGGACGTGGTCGAGTCGGCGGTACAACTGGGGACGTTCGCCGTGGGTGGCGTGATCGCGGCCAATGAGTTTCGCGCTGTGTTGCCCCGGGAGGTCGTTCAGTTCATCGACCGCTTCAACCCGGTCAAAAGACCAAACGGCGAAACCCGCTACTGGCAGCCAGACCTGCTCACCTATGAACTCCCGGCGGCACCGCCCAAGGATGCAAAACGGGATGCGCTAGGACTGCATCAGCACCAGGGAAAAAACCTGCTGTACCTGGACAACAAACACTACGCCGTCAGTCAGGACCCGATCACCCATACGCATCACATCGACCACCCCTCCCGCCCCGAAGCCTACAAGCCGCAGCTGCGCCACAACGACGCTGGCGCCTGGCAAACTGAACTCGACCGGCCATTGAGCTGGAACCAGGCCAAGCTGCTCGAGCGCATCGGACCGGACATGCAACGCTTTTCAGCAACGACCCGCGAACGCATGCTCAGCATCAGCGGTTGCCAGGAAGATGCGCTGCGTCGGATGCACGTCCATAACGGGCAGGTGCCTGCGCTCCTGGCTGACACCCTCAAGCGTTTCCAGATCGATCAGGACATACAAACTTTTATTGAGCGTATCGGCAGTGAACAGCCCAATGACTATCTGAAAGCCGATCCCGCATTACAGCTTGAGCTGCTCCATGAACACGGCTACTGGCCTGCAAACAAAGGCCTGAGGTTGATCGACGATATGGCGCAAACCTTGTGGAAAACCTGGACACCCGATGTGCCCGTGCTGCAGATCAACATCACTCAACTCAATGAAGGCGATTTGCTCAACACCTTTTTGTCGGCGCTGTCGGAAACCGAAAACAGGACCCTGATGGGCGAAGCATTCGGCGAGCCCTCTGCGCGCATGGAAAGCCGCACTCGCAGCCTGCGGCGGATAGTGGCGCAACTGGCCGAGCGCAAGCGGCAGAGCCTGTTCGAACAGCGGTATCGAACCCTTGAGCAAGGCGCATCGTCACTGGCACAAAAGATCATGGATGCCGAACACGGGTTGCCCCGAACCCTTGCCGAAGCACTGGCGGATTCGGCCAGCGAGCTCGAACGACAACAACTCCAACGCGGCAACCTGCCAGAACGGCTTGCTCATGCAGCCCAAGAAGCACGATTGCAGGTGCGCACGACGCGTGCCTACGAAGGGCTTGAGTTGCCGTCGACCGAAAACAACCTCGACACCGACCGATTGGCGTTGCACACACTGTCCAACCTACCGGGTTGGTCGGGACAACTGCGCCTGGAAATCCGTCACTACCATTTTGAAGGTCAGTTGATCGACAGCCTGGGGAGTGCCGAGGCGCCCCTGCGCAAGGTGTTGGTTTTGAGCGAGGAGGGTTCGTATCAGGCTTACGACGATGTGGGAGAAGAACTCAGCGGTTCGAGTTCGCTTTACTCAACTCTGCTCCAGGCACTACCTGACCGCGAACGGGCGGCACTGAACATCCATATCGGTGAAGGCGATCGGCTCAAGCAACTGATTCGCCAACATGTCCTGGGCCGCGACGCATTGCGCGCACTGCTGTCTGAACACCCGAATGTCAAACCCGCCTACGACCCAAAAGTGATGCGGCTCTTGGGCGGCGGCGATGGCTACCGTCAGATGCCGAGAAACACGCTCACGCTACAAGATCGTGCGCAAACACTGTTCCCCCACTTATCCGCAGAGGAACTTGAATCGTTTGTCCTGCGCCTGCAACAGCATCCGGATGGACCTCGGGCCGAGTTGTACCGACTCATCACGCAACACGATCAACTCTTCGAAAACCTGGATGGATGGCGCAACGACGTCCCCTTGTTCGCTCCCGACAGCCAAATCAGGGTCACGCCTGAGCAATTCGCCTCCCAGAAGCGGGTACGGTATCGGTTCATGATCGATCTGCTCGACTGCTGGCGCCAGCAATGGACGCTCCCCGAAACGGCCATAGAAACAATCGAGTTCAACTTCTCTCAGCCAATCATCGGTGAGATGCCATCACTGGTTGGCGACTTCAGCGGCGTCACGATACTGAGGTTCGAAGGCTGCAACGCCACGCGTGGAATGCAAGAGTTTCTTGAGAACTTTCCCGGACTGCGCGATCTGAAATTACGTTATTTGAACTTGGGACGCCTGCCAAACAGCCTTTCTTCACTGCGACTCGAGGAGCTGATTCTCAGTGATTGCGCTGTCACCCTCGATCCCGAGAGCCACACCATGCTCGCCGGATTGCATCAGCTGACGACACTCGATTTGTACAAGAATCCACTGGGTCTGGTGCCTGACTTCGAGGCCATGCCCAATCTGAATTACGTCGACTTGTCGTACACCGGCATCACCGACTTTCCAAACGCACTGCTCACACGTCCGCGCCTGCGAACCGCCTTGCTCAACGACAACCAGATCAAGGAACTGCCCGTCGCGCTATTCACACAGCCACGCAGCACCCAGGAAGGCTTCGACCTGGGCAACAATCCAATTTCAAAGGTTTCGCGCGAACGTCTCAAGCAACATTTCCAGCAGTCCCGCCAGGACTTCGGTATCTATGCAGAAGCCACAGACATCCGTCGTGCGCAAGCGCTGTACCCCATGCTGGATGAAGAAGAGGCCAGCAAATTCGTGTTCCTGTTACCCGGCACGCTGGACGAAGGGCGAGTTGCACTGACGCGCCTGGAGACCGAACTCACAACGCTCGATAATCAACTGGACGCCTGGATAGCTGATGTCCCGCAGATTCACCCACACAGCAACCAACCGTTCACTGCACAGCAACTGCTGGTCGAACACTCGACAAGGGACGAATTCAAGCAGCTGGTTTTGCGCTGCTGGCGGCGGGAAAGTGAACCGGATGATTTCAGCGACTTGTTGCAAACAACTTACGACTTGACTGCGGACACCCAGATCACGGGCGACCTGCCGGCACTGAGTGCCGATTTCAGTCATGTGTCACTGGTTTACTTGAACAGCGATAGCGGTCTCACCGCTGGCGTCGCGCGGTTCCTGGAGCAGTTCCCCAAACTCAAGACCATCAGCATTCGCAATTTCCGCCTGGGTGATATTCCGGACTCGATTTTCCAGATGGGTGATCTGAAGTCACTGAACCTCCCCAACTGCAACATCACCCTCTCCCCTCAGAGTGTGCTGAACCTGGCCGAGATGACGCGCATGGAGTTCATTGACTTGAGCAACAATCCCCTGGGCCTCGCACCCGACGTCAGCCAGATGAGTGAACTGGCAACGCTGCAACTGGATGACTGCGAGCTCACCGAATTACCCGCCGGGCTGTTGCAACTCAGCAGCCTGGAAACGGCGGACCTGAGCTCAAACGCAATTACCCGGATACCCAGCGACATTCTGGAGCTGCCGATGGAAAACGCCGAAAGCATCGACTTGCGCGGTAACCCGTTTTCCGAAGCGAGCCTGAACATCCTGATTGAGTACTTCAGGCTGACCAACATCGACTTCGGCGTACAAGCGGTGATCGAGCGGGCGGAACTGCAAGTGTCGACGTCCGAGGCCTCAGACGCGGAAGATTGATCAACCGCGCTCTGGCGGCACCGAAGACAACTCGAACGGGCTGCTGCTGCGCCGCTGGTTGCGATCTTCGCGCGGCGTGGCACCGAAGAAATTGCGATAGGCGCTGGAGAAATGCGGCCCCGAGGAGAAGCCACAGGACAGGCCGATCTGGATGATCGACTTGCTGGTTTGCATCAACATCTGCCGGGCCTTGTTCAGGCGCAGCTCCAGGTAGTACTGGCTCGGCACGCGATTGAGGTATTGCTTGAAGATACGCTCCAGTTGCCGACGGGACACGCACACGTGCTGGGCGATTTCGTCAGTGGTCAGCGGTTCTTCGATGTTGGCTTCCATGAGCAACACGGCTTGGGTGAGCTTTGGATGACTGGAACCCAGGCGGTTCTGCAACGGGATGCGCTGGCGTTCGCCGCCCTCGCGGATGCGCTCGACCACCAGTTCTTCGGATACCGCACCCGCCAGTTCGGCACCGTGGTCGCGGGCCAATACGGCCAGCAACAAGTCGAGCACCGACATGCCGCCACATGCCGTCAGGCGATCGCGATCCCAGTCGAACAGGTGGCTGGTGGCGATGACTTTCGGGAAGCGCTCGGTGAAATCGTCCTGCCAGCGCCAATGCACGGCGGCGCGATAGCCGTCGAGCAAACCGAGTTGCGCCAACGGATAGACACCGGCCGACAGACCGCCAATCACGCAACCGGAGCGCACCAATTGCTTGAGCGCACTGCTGAGCGCCGGCGCCAGTGCGGTCGGTGGCTCATCGGCGAGCAAGAACAGTTTCTGGAAGTTTTCGAGCTTGCCGGTCCAGGCTTCACCCGGCAGTTGCCAGGCGCTTTCGGCCGGTGCTTCGGCTTGCAAGAACGACAGTTCGTAGACCACGTCCGGATGCACACGCTGAGCAACACGCAAGGCCTCCTCAGCCAGCGCAAGCGTCAGGGCTTTTGTGCTGGGCCAAATCAGGAAACCAATTCGATGGGCAGTCATGGTGGGCAATCCGAAGCGAAGAACGGTGATGAAGGCATGGGCCAATGCTAGCCCGTAAATGAACGCAAATCTTAAAACCAACAGCGATCAATGTAGGAGCCGGCTTGCCGGCGAAGGCGGTGTGTCTGGGTCAGAGATATCAACTGACCCAACGCCTTCGCTGGCAAGCCAGCGCCTACAAGGCATCGGGCCAGCCTTTGATTTGCGAAGCATGCACTATCCCGGTGCACAACGGCAGTCTTGATTACTTCAAGCTGCCGGACAGGAACTGCTGCAAACGTTCGGATTGCGGATTGACCAGCACTTCACGCGGGTCGCCGCTTTCTTCGACCACACCTTTGTGCAGGAACACCAACTGGTTCGACACTTCGCGGGCGAAGCCCATTTCGTGGGTCACCACGACCATGGTCCGGCCTTCCTGGGCCAGGGCCTGCATCACCTTCAACACATCGCCGACCAGTTCCGGGTCGAGGGCCGAGGTCGGTTCATCGAACAGCATCACCTCAGGCTCCATCGCCAGTGCACGAGCAATTGCCACGCGCTGCTGCTCGCCGCCGGACATGTGTCCCGGGTAGGCATCCTTACGATGAGCCACGCCGACCTTGTTCAGGTAGTGCTCGGCCTTGTCACGGGCCTCGGCCTTGGACATGCCCAACACATGCACCGGCGCTTCCATGATGTTTTCCAGCGCGGTCATGTGCGACCACAGGTTGAAATGCTGGAACACCATCGACAGGCGCGAACGCATGCGTTGCAGCTGTTTCGGGTCGGCCGCCTTCAGCGCGCCGTCCTTGTTTGCCACCAGCTTCAACTCTTCGTTGTTGAGCAGGATCTTGCCCGCGTGCGGCTGCTCCAGCAGGTTGATGCAGCGCAAGAAGGTACTTTTGCCGGAGCCACTGGAGCCGATGATGCTGATCACATCGCCGGCTGCCGCTTTCAGGGACACGCCCTTGAGCACTTCGTGACTGCCATAGCGTTTATGCAGGTCTTGGACTTCAAGTTTGTACATGCGGTCGGTTCTCACAAAAACAGTCAGTCAGTCGTTGAGCAAGCGCCCGTGACGCAGCGCTTCGCGCCCCGCCACCTTGGCCAGCCAGAAACCGGGTTGGGCATAACGCAGCCGTTCAATGGCAAACAGCACCCCGGACGTACCAGCACACACCGTGCTGACCCGATCCGCCAACGGATCGATCACTTCAAAAATCTCGTCGCCCGCTTCCACCCATTCGCCGGGTTTGCGCAGGAAACTCACCACACCGGGGTGCGGTGCCAACAGCAGTTCGGTGCCTTCGAACGGCATGCCTTCGCAAGGCTCTTGCGCAGCTTTCGGCCATTGGCCGGTGATCAAGCCTTGCTCGGCGAGGAACGCCAGAATGCCTTCGGCATGAGCGCAGGCTTGTTCGCGACCGGTGTCGGCCTGACCGCCCAGTTCAATAGTCGTCGCCAGGCAGGCCAATGGAATCTGCGCGTCCGGGAACAGGCGCGACAGACGCAACCACGGCAGCGAGCAGGCTTCGTCGAACGAACTGCCACCGGAATCTTCCGCCAGCAGACCCACCCGCACGTTGAGGTGAGCGGCCAGCGAACGCCATTGCGGCCAGTGTTGTGGCAAGGCGTACATGTGCAGCGCCGCTTCGGCGTCGCAATGCAAATCGAGCACGACATCGGCGGTGCAGGCGTGGCTGAGCAGGATGCGCTGCAGGCCTTGCAATTGGCTGCTTGCCTCTGGCAACGCGGCCAGGTGATCGGCCATCGCCTGACGGATCAGGCGGATATTGGCGTGCGGATCGTCACCCAGGCTGTCTGCCAATGCGGCCGCGACCGGGGCGCTCAACTCGACGAAATCACGGTTGAAGTTCTTGCCGCTGCCGGCCTCGAAACGCCCCTGATGGTTGCCCTGCAACAGTTGACCGAGGCCCAGTGGGTTCGCCACCGGCACCAGTTCGATCACACCGTTGAGCAAGCCCTGGGCTTCGAGTTCGGCCAAGCGTTTTTTCAGTTCGAACGCGGTGCGCATGCCCGGCAATTCGTCAGCGTGCAGGCTCGCCTGGATGTAGGCCTTGCGCTCGCCACTACCGAAGCGGAACACCGAAATATGACGCTCGCAGCCCAAGTGGCTCCACGGCAAAGCATGATCGATACGTTCCATATCAGTGCTTCCGTGGGGCCAGGTAGCCCAGCCAACGGCGCTCGGCCATCTTGAACAGCTTCACCAGGATGAAGGTCAGGCACAGGTAAAACACGCCGGCGGTGATGTACGCCTCGAACGGCAGGTAGTACTGAGCGTTGACCGTGCGCGCGGCACCGGTGATGTCGATCAGGGTCACGATGGACGCCAGACTGGTGGTCTGCAGCATCATGATCACTTCGTTGCTGTACTGCGGCAGCGCCCGGCGCAGGGCCGACGGCAGCAGGATGCGCTTGTACATCTTGAAGCGCGACATGCCCATGGCCTTGGCCGCTTCGATTTCACCATTCGGCGTGGCGCGCAGGCTGCCGGCAATGATTTCGGCGGTGTAGGCGCTGGTGTTGATCGCGAACGCCAGGCACGCACAGAACGTGGCGCTGGACAGCCACGGCCAGAGGAAGCTTTCACGTACTGCTTCGAATTGCGCCAGGCCGTAGTAGATCAAGAACAGCTGCACCAGCATCGGCGTGCCGCGGATCACGTAGGTGTAGATCCACGCTGCACCATTGACCACCGCGTTCTTGGAGACGCGCATCAGGCCCAGCGGCAACGCGCACAGCAGGCCGAAAAACAGCGACAGCGCGAGCAACTTGAGGGTGGTCACCAGGCCGCCAAGGTACAGCGGCAAGGCCTCCCAAATGACGTTGTAGTCGAAGATCATAGATCAGCCGCCCTTACGCCTACCGAGTAGCGCTTCTCAAGGTGACGCAATGCCAGCAACGAGACACTGGTGATCACCAGGTACATCGCCGCCACTGCGAGGAAGAAGGTGAAAGGCTCGCGGGTGGCATCGGCCGCCTGCTTGGCCTTGAACATCATGTCTTGCAGGCCCACCACCGAAATCAGCGCGGTCGCCTTGGTCAGTACCAGCCAGTTGTTGGTGAACCCCGGAATCGCCAGGCGAATCATCTGCGGCACCAACACCCGGAAGAACACCTGAAAACTGCTCATGCCGTACGCCATGCCCGCTTCCGCCTGCCCCTTGGGGATCGCCATGAAGGCGCCTCGGAAGGTTTCCGACAGGTACGCACCGAAGATGAAGCCCAAGGTGCCAATACCGGCGGCCAACGGGTTCAGGTCGATGTAGTCGTTGAAGCCGAGCAACGGCGCGACGCGGTTGAGCAAGTCCTGACCGCCGTAGAAAATCAGCAGGATCAGCACCAGGTCGGGAATCCCGCGGATCACCGTGGAGTACAGGTCGCCCAGCCAGGCCAGCCAGCGCACCGGCGACAGACGCAGTGCCACGCCGATCAGGCCCAGAACGATGGCCAGGGCCATGGACGACAAGGCGAGCTGAAGCGTCAGCCAAGCGCCATCGAGGATGACAGCCCCGTAGCCTTTCAACATGATTCAGGTCCTCGAAAGTTGGGATGAAAAAATGGCGCAAACCTCAGAGATCCTGTTGCTTGCGCCATTTCGGACTTGTCGCCGGGACGTGTTACTTGCCGTAGATATCGAAGGCGAAGTATTTGTCCTGGATTTGCTTGTACTTGCCGTTCGCACGAATGGCCGCGATGGCGTTGTTGAGCTTGTCCAGGTCTTCCTTGTCGCCTTTGCGAACCGCGATGCCTACGCCGTCGCCGAAGTATTTGACGTCGGTGAATGCAGGGCCGACGAAGGCAAAACCTTTACCGGCGTCGGTTTTCAGGAAACCGTCATCCAAAAGCGTAGCGTCTGCCACGGTGCCGTCGAGGCGGCCAGCGGCCACGTCGAGGTAAATTTCGTTCTGCGAACCGTAAGGCTTGATCTCGGCACCCAGCGGGGCCAGGACTTCGCGGGCGAAACGCTCGTGGATCGAACCACGCTGCACGCCAATGTTCTTGCCCTTGAGCTCGGTCAGGCCGTCGCTGACCTGAGTGCCGGCCTTCATCACCAGGCGAGCCGGTGTGTTGTAGTACTTGTTGGTGAAGTCCACGGACTTCTTGCGGTCTTCAGTGATCGACATGGACGACAGGATCGCGTCGATCTTGCGCACTTTAAGTGCCGGGATCAGGCCGTCGAATTCTTGCTCGACCCATACGCACTTGGTCTTCATCTCTTCGCACAAGGCGTTGCCGATGTCGTAGTCAAAACCCACGATGCTGCCATCCGGTGCTTTGGACGCGAACGGAGGGTAAGCCGCCTCGATACCGATTTTCAGAGGTTTTTCATCGGCGAAGGTTGGCAGGGACAGCACGGAAGACAGTGCCAGGGCGCCAAGCAGCACGAGTTTCTTCATCTTGGGACTCCATCGGTAAAGGGCAAAAACGGCAGAGTGAGCGACAGCCCAATATGCGAGTGAGTGGGACCGCAAAGCAGTTGCTGCGTCCTGGGAAGCGAGTGTTGAAATTCAACACCGGCAACGACGAGCGAGTGATCGGCATTCTAACGACAGGCCGGAGGCCGATATTTCTTCAATGCGACAACTAGTTACAGAAGCACTGAGAAAGCCGTTTAGCGCGTTGACAGCCCTGCAAAATCATGCAAAGCCAAAAGATAGTGAACCGATCTACGCTGCAAATTGCGGGCCTATTATTGGCAAACCCTTCTAATCCGGCAAGCGCAGCGTTGGGTCTTATTTTTTTCCGATGGTTTTGAGGCCCTGTTCCGGGGCTTGGCGTTTCCCAATGCCCCGGATTGAGTCGGTGCGGTTACACATTCAGTAACTTGAGCAATCGCGGGTAACAGTGGGAAACGCCCTACAGCGCAAGCCGATAATTATTGGCTGTTGTTTAAGGGGTGCCTGACAAATCGCCATCGCGGGCAAACCCGCTCCCACCGTATTTTGTGGCGTGACACCGATCGCGTGCACACCGAAAATCCTTGTAGGAGCTGGCTTGCCAGCGAAGAGGCCAGCCCAGCCAACACCAAAACCAGGCACAAAAAAGCCCCGCCAGGCGCAACACCTGACAGGGCTTTTCAGTGACTCAGAACTGCCGCTTACGCGACATTCATCGTCTTGTGCGTATCAATCAAATGCTGCACCACACTCGGATCTGCCAAGGTCGAGATATCCCCCAACCCATCGTATTCAGCCGTCGCGATCTTGCGCAGGATCCGGCGCATGATCTTGCCCGAACGGGTCTTCGGCAGCCCCGGCGCCCACTGGATCACATCCGGCGAAGCAATCGGGCCGATCTCCTTGCGCACCCAGTTCTTCAGTTCCAGGCGCAGTTGTTCGGTCGGCTCCTCGCCATTTTTCAGGGTGACATACACATAGATGCCCTGCCCCTTGATGTCATGCGGCACACCGACCACCGCCGCTTCGGCGACTTTCGGATGCGCGACCATCGCACTTTCGATCTCGGCGGTGCCCATGCGGTGGCCGGACACGTTGAGCACGTCGTCCACGCGACCGGTGATCCAGTAGTAGCCGTCGGCGTCGCGACGGGCACCGTCACCGGTGAAGTACATGCCACGGAAGGTCTTGAAGTAGGTGTCGACAAAGCGGTCGTGGTCGCCGAACAGCGTCCGCGCCTGACCTGGCCACGAATCGAGAATCACCAGGTTGCCCTCGGCCTCGCCTTCAATGATGTTGCCCAGGTTGTCCACCAGTGCCGGCACCACGCCGAAGAACGGACGCGCCGCGGAGCCTGGTTTGAGCGCATGGGCGCCCGGCAGCGGGCTCATCATGTTGCCGCCGGTTTCGGTCTGCCACCAGGTATCGACGATCGGGCAACGGGACTTGCCGACATTCTTGTAGTACCAGTCCCAGGCTTCCGGGTTGATCGGCTCGCCGACCGAACCGAGCAGGCGCAGGCTACTGCCATCGGCGCCTTCAACGGCGGCTTGACCCGAGGCCATCATGGCGCGGATCGCGGTCGGTGCGGTGTAGAGGATGTTGACCTTGTGCTTGTCGACGATCTTCGCCACCCGGGTAATGTCCGGGTAGTTCGGCACGCCTTCGAACAGCAGCGTGGTCGCGCCGTTGGCCAGCGGGCCGTAGACGATGTAGCTGTGGCCGGTGACCCAGCCGACGTCGGCGGTGCACCAGTAGATTTCACCCGGGCGGTAGTCGAACACGCGCTCGTGGGTCATGGCGGCGTACAACAGGTAGCCGCCGGTGGTGTGCTGCACGCCCTTCGGCTTGCCGGTGGAGCCGGAGGTGTAAAGGATGAACAGCGCTTCTTCAGCACCCATCTCTTTTGGCGCGCACACGGTGCCGGCCACTTTCATCAGGTCCTCGAACCAGATGTCGCGATGCTGGTTCCACTTGATGTTGCCACCGGTGCGCTGGCACACGATGACTTTCTGGATGCTGCTGGTTTCCGGGTTGGTCAGCGCGTCGTCGACGTTGGCCTTGAGCGGGATCTTCTTGCCGGCACGAATGCCTTCGTCGGCAGTGATCACCACTTTGGATTTGCAGTCGATGATGCGACCGGCCAGGGCTTCCGGCGAGAAGCCGCCGAACACCACCGAGTGAATCGCGCCGATGCGGGTACAGGCCAGCATGGCGACCACGGCTTCGGGGATCATCGGCATATAGATCGTCACCACGTCACCGCGGTGCACGTCCTGGCCGCGCAGTGCGTTGGCGAACTTGCAGACTTGCTCGTGCAGTTCGCGGTAGGTGATGTGGCGGCTTTCGGCAGGGTCATCGCCTTCCCAGATGATTGCCACTTGATCGCCGCGCTCGGCCAGATGACGGTCGAGGCAGTTGTAGGAAACGTTCAGGGTGCCGTCGGCGAACCATTTGATGTCGACATGGTGATCGTCGAAGGAAGTCTGCTTCACCGTGGTGAAAGGCTTGATCCAGTCGAGGCGCTTGGCTTGCTCGCGCCAGAAGCCGTCGGGGTTGACGACCGACTGCTGGTACATCGCCTTGTAGGTCGCCTCGTCAGTCAGCGTATTAGCCAGGACCTCGGGACGAACGGGATACAGGGAAGCCGCACTCATCTTTCTTACCTCGGTGGAATAGTTGTTTTTGTATGGCCCCGTTGTAGCCGGGCCGGGCCTATAGAACCATTCGACGATGGTAGTAACAAGCCCCTACAAAATGTCGTAAATAGCTGCCCAGCGTGCCAAACCCCGCACGTTTCGTCGTACCTCAAACGAGGTAGACACCCCACACATCCCTGTAGGAGCTGGCTTGCCGGCGAAAGCGGTGCACCCGGCACACCGTGTTGCCTGGATCGCCAGCAAGCCGGCTCCTACAGGTCAATTCGGGGATTGTTACGAAATCTGTCAAAGGTGTTTATCAAAACCCAGGCTATATGATCGAAAGACCCGCGCCTAAAATCTGCCACGCCAACAAGGCAACCTGATTAACCCAGTTGCAGCCCCCACGAAGGCCGTTAATCAAACACCCTGGTACCGAAGCTCCACACGCAATCCCAAAAGGATTGCGTGCACCCTTTCGACCTCTAAAAGGTAAATTTGAAATGAAAGCTTTATTAGTTCTGGCCCTTAGCAGCGTGTGCCTGAGCGCCATGGCAAACGAGGTCCCGACTGATGTCGCGCAGCAACAACCGCCCATTGAGGAATACACTTATTCGATGAATCTGGACATCGCCAAAGTTATCTCGATGAGCGAAGCCCCGAATGTCTGTGAAGTTGTTCCGATGAAAATGGAATACGAAGATTCCAACGGCCAACGACATATCCTGCGTTACAGCGCGATGGGCAATGGCTGCTCTAACGGCTGATTTTCTGTTTCACCCCTTCCCCAAAAAGGTTCGACCCACTGCCCTTGTCCGCAGATGAAGCGCCGAACCCTTTTGATCGATTTATACGATCATTTTTAGCATTTATTTGCGCTTTTTAATCGAAATAGTCGGCGTAGTATGGATTGCAACCCAAGACAAACAACGCCCAAGAATCTGGAGCACATGACCATGAAAACCCAACTGATTCTCGCCCTGACCCTTTCCGTGCTGGCTGCCAACACTTTCGCTGCTGACGGTTACGACCGCACGGGCTCCGCCGCATTCACCAGCGACGCCGCTGTCGCTGCCGACGGTTACGACCACACCGGTTCCGCCGCTTTTGCCGCCGATGGTGCTGACCATGTAGGCGCTGGCAAACTCGCTTCCGATGGTGCTGACCATACTGGCGCCGCCCGCCTCGCCGCCGATGGTGCCGACCACGTCGGTGCAGGTCGCCTGAGCTGATTCGCCAGCGCGACTTCACAGCCCGGCTTCGGTCGGGCTCAGTTGTGTCTGGAGTCTGAGAAACGCCCACCGAAACACAACATGTAGTGAAAAAAGCCGATTTTGGTTATTTATTGAACAAAAATAATCCAGCGCAAAAAATCAAGAAAAAAAACTTTCCCCCGCCAAATCCGTGCAAAGCCCTGTAAACCCTCGCTCCGACCGAAATGCAGCCACCGTCGACCGATCCGTGAGCCATTTCGCCGCACCACAGCGCGCAAAACTTCCCTATAATGCGGCCTTAAACGGGCCTGCAATATCCCCTTACAGGGATGAATAGCCAGTCTGAAGCCCCGCACAGGCGTGCAACGCTTGCTGCACCCATCAGAGGCTCTCGGAACCCCGTACAAATTCTGTTTGATGCCTGCGTATAGCTGCCGCAAAAAACGATTCCTTTAGATCCAACGCGGCCAGTACGGCCGTGTGAAAAACCAACCATCCATTTTCACACGGGCACACTGGCCCTCACGCAGGAGACGACACGTCATGCTGAGCTGGGACGAATTCGACAAAGAAGACACGGAAGTAGCCGTCAAGGGCACTAACGCTGGCCACGCCACCGAAGCCAACATGGACCGTCTCGACAGTGCCGGCGGTGCCGCCGCTCTGGAAGCCCGTGCCGTGACCGCCGCTGACTCCGCCGCCGTTGCCCGCGCCAAAGCCGCCCTGGACTCCCTCGACGTCGCCGAAGGCCTCGCCGAACTCGAAGGCGCCTCCGCCCGTGTCGCCGTTGACGAAAAGCGCATGATCAACTGCCGCGCCGACCTCAACCAACTCGTACCCTTCAAGTACGACTGGGCCTGGCAGAAGTACCTGGACGGCTGTGCAAACCACTGGATGCCGCAAGAAGTCAACATGACCGCCGACATCGCCCTCTGGAAAGACCCGGAAGGCCTGACCGACGACGAGCGCCGCATCGTGATGCGCAACCTCGGCTTCTTCTCCACCGCCGACTCCCTGGTTGCCAACAACCTGGTCCTGGCCGTGTACCGCCTGATCACCAACCCGGAATGCCGCCAGTACATCCTGCGCCAGGCCTTCGAAGAGGCGATCCACACCCACGCCTACCAGTACTGCATCGAATCGCTGGCCATGGATGAAGGCGAAATCTTCAACATGTACCACGAGATCCCATCGGTCGCGAAAAAAGCCACCTGGGGCCTGAAATACACCCGCTCGATCTCCGATCCGAAGTTCGAAACCGGCACCGTCGAAACCGACAAAGAACTGCTGCGCAACCTGATCGCCTACTACTGCGTCCTGGAAGGCATCTTCTTCTACTGCGGCTTCACCCAGATTCTCTCCATGGGCCGCCGCAACAAAATGACCGGCGTCGCCGAGCAGTTCCAATACATCCTGCGCGACGAATCCATGCACCTGAACTTCGGCATCGACGTGATCAACCAGATCAAAATCGAAAACCCACACCTGTGGGATGCCGAGATGAAGGAAGAGGCTTCGCAGATGATTCTGCAGGGTACTCAGCTGGAGATCGAATACGCGCGTGACACCATGCCTCGTGGGGTGTTGGGCATGAACGCGGCGATGATGGAGGATTACCTGAAGTTCATTGCTAACCGTCGTTTGTCGCAGATTGGGTTGAAGGAAGAGTATCCAGGGACGACTAACCCGTTCCCTTGGATGAGCGAGATTATGGACTTGAAGAAAGAGAAGAATTTCTTTGAGACGAGAGTTATTGAGTATCAGACTGGTGGGGCTTTGAGCTGGGATTAATTCCTCCACAAACTTTCTAAGTGCTTTACCTACGCATGGACGTCGGGTAACAAAAGCCCCGCAATGCGGGGCTTTTTTTAAGGAGAAAATTATGAAGTACGAAACAATAATTAGCACTGAACGCCTTCGCCCGACCACTACCATTAGAGAGCATGATTTAACATCCGAAACAGAAAGCGATAAAGCAAGAGTTCTATTTTCTGCTCCTTTCAGACGACTTCAGAAAAAAGCTCAAGTGTTTCCTCTTGAGTCAAATGCTGCTGTTCGAAGCCGCCTTACACACTCATTAGAGGTTGCGGCAATTGGTCGGCAAATAGCACAAAAAATTGCAAAAGATTTGGTTAAGAATGGAAAAATTAGTGACTCTGACCCCCTAGTTAACATTGTTGAATGCGCTTGCCTCCTACATGACATAGGCAACCCACCTTTTGGACATTTTGGTGAAGCCGCAATCTCTAACTGGTTTAAAAAAAATGGCGCCTCAAAAAAACCATTCGAACAGCACAGAAACAGTCTTACCTCGCACTATGTAGATTTTGAGAATTTCGATGGCAATGCTCAAGGACTTAGGATAATAACCAAGCTCCAAGGAGAGGATCAGTATGGTTTAAATCTCACCTGTTCAACTATTGCTGCCTATCTAAAATACCCCCATTCTGAGAGCACCCGAAAGGCTGGAACAAATAACTTCCACAAAAAGCCTGGCTACTTCCTCACGGAAGACACTTCCATCAAAGAGATCTGGGATAAACTGAACATCCCACATTACGTGCGAAGCCCCTTGACGTTCATTATGGAAGCGGCAGACGACATAGCTTATTGCCTGAGCGACATCGAAGATGGAATAGAGAAAAAAATAATAAGACTAGAAGACGTACTGACAGAAATCAGTCAAGACTTAGATAGCAACGCAAAAATAGACTGGGAAAGCATTATCCTTAAGGCAGAAGAAAACAAAGAAACCATCAACAAATTTATTTACATTAGAACAAACTTAATTAACAGAGCCACAGATATAGCAAAAGAATCATTTCTCGAAAATTCTGATTCTATTTTCCAAGGGTCATTCTATGAAACCCTTATTAAAAAACAATCATCAGAATACAAGATACTCAAAGCTGTAAGAAACTTTGTTTCGACCAACGTATACACATCGAGAGAAGCCGAAGTAATTGAGCTTTCGGGCAACAGCATAATAACTGGTTTACTGGACAAACTTTCTCCACTTCTGGAAATAGACTGCGACAGTTTCCAAATAGTCCTGAGAAAAGACACTGACAAAATAAAAGAACTGGGACTGCAAATCCACTCACGATTAATAAATCTATTACCATCTCAATGCAAAAAATCTTACAAACATGAAGCATCCGCCAACCCAGAAAATGAATGGATTTATAGAGCTCATCTAATTATTGATTACCTGTCAGGGATGACGGATGATTTCGCGCTGGAAATGTATCAAAAACTCATGGGCATTCGGACAGTATGATTTTAGAGGAAACTCACCCATTTCATCTCATAAAGAACTTGGCATCGAGCTTGAGTTACGATGCCGAGTTCGAATTTAGTATTTACGAATATGAGCCTCAGTCAATCCTTGATCATCGTGAAATAATTCGCATCACGGCTGATCGCTTATCCGAAAACATAATCGGTCGCGTGATAAGCGCTTTACCAAAAAATAACGAGCTTGCAATACACTCGTCAGTTCGAATAAACAAAAAATTATTTCACATCCCAATGATTGACTTCGTTACTTCCGAGCACGAAATCCTTGAAAAAATAAATACAATCAGACAAATACTACCACGAGACGTATTTAACGAACTATCCTTCTTCAATTCCGGCAGGTCATGTCACGCCTACAGCTTAAAACTAATAAAGCATTCTGACTGGGTTAGTTTTATGGGCCGTCTTTTGCTAATATCTAAACCTAATGAAACCCAAATTATCGATACACGATGGATTGGGCATCGATTACTTGCTGGATACAGCAGTTTAAGATGGAGCAACAACAGTTCCCATTATTTAGCCATCCCTACAAAAAGCAAAATTTTATAAAAGACTCACACAAATTCAGCACAACTAAAATAAATAAACGAAAAATCTGACAGAATTATAAGAAAGCATCACCTTTTAACTTTTATCACACCATACTAACTTATCCGCAGGTGCCTAAGAAACGCCCAACGTAGAAGCTAACCCCACAAAAAGTGTGTGCTGACCTCATTGATCAGCGCACAGTTTTTAAAGGGAAGCTGTTTGTTGGGGTTTCTTAAATCCTCTACGTCGGGCTCTGGCTTTCCCTAGTCCATTTGTAGAGAAAAATAGATATGTCCACAACGAGTTTATCTGATTCAACATCCGCTCCGGAGCTTGGAAATGTCTGAAGCGCTCATTCCAAATATTTTCAACCGCCACAACCTTCCACTCCACGCCCTCCTCCTAGAAAACCAGCCATGGTTCTGCGCCCGCGATATCGGCCGTTTGATGGGTTTCCATCTAAGTGAACGCATAGTCAACAAATTAGACAAAGACCAGCACCGCATGCTGTGGATTGAGTATCACCGGCAACCGGAAAAGCAGTTGATGTTAAGTGAGTCCGGTGTGTATGCGCTGCTGGTCTATCACTACGCACCTGGAAATCGGTTGCTGCGTGAGTGGGTCACTCATCAAGTGGTGCCAGCGTTACGAGATGCCGAACAGTCAGAAAGTTCGGATCGGCCAATGCTGAGTTTGCTGAATTGGTCGGAAATGTCGCTGAGCCTGCTGCACTGGCAGGATGAGGGGTGGATTCGGCTGCGGGACATGCCTTATCTGTTGCTTGATCACACTCAACAGAGGATGCCGGTAGCTAAGCCTTGGTGGCGGAAGGTTGTGCAGATCCTTCAGTTGTCGAAGCGCTCGATGGGTTAGGTGACGTGCTTGTAGGGTCGCTCGCGAGATTCGTCGCTTTGTCCTGTAGGAATTTTCGTAGACAGCCGTAATGGCCCCTCAGTATCGTCCGGGTGTTACACGCCTCTGACGATACTAAGGGATACGGAAATGAGTAACAGCGATTGGAGTGACATGGAGATTCAGGCAACGGTCGATGCTTACTTCCGGATGCTGTTGCGTGAGAAAAACGGTCAGGCAATCAATAAGGCCCATGAGAATCGTGTGCTACGTGAAGGAGTCTTAATTGGCCGCACAAAGGGCTCCGTCGAATTTCGTATGCAGAATATTTCTGCCGTGTTTGAGCAGCTAGGATTACAACGCATCTCTGGGTACAAACCGGCCAAAAATGTTGGTGTAGTTGTGAGTAACCGGATTCGAGAGGCTGCTGCGCGCCTTAGCAACCTTGACGTTTTAGCCTTGGGACCTGAGTGGTTCGAAGAGCGGAAGAACTCTTTCCTCTATAACTATCTGACGTCTCATTCGCCTGAAGCCATTAGAGCCACCAAAGAATTTTTATTCGAAACCACCCACTTAGAACCGCACACAGGAATACCCTATAAAACCCCAACCAACCAGCTTGAATTAGAAAAAGAAATAGTTGAGGCAATTGAAAGAGGAGAAAACCTTACTGAGCTTACTGGAGAAGCCTATAAATACTTTTCCGTATTCCTCACTTTTTTCTGGGATAAATTGCAGAAATTTTTGAACGTAATTGCGCTAGCCGCTCTACTTACGACATTCCAAAACGCCACAGAAACTTCGAAAACCCCCGAAGGAATTCGCGCCACAGTAAATTCATTATCAGCAGAGCAGCGAACGCTGCTCAAAGGCTATAGCATTGTTACGGCAGACGAAGTAATCCTCCGAGCAAAACCTAACAAAAACTCAGATAAACTGGCTCGTTTAGGCAAGGGAACCTGGGTAGAAAATCTAAAAGGTGACAAGTCTGTTTGGATTCATGTTAGGGCAGATGTAGACGGCGAAGATATAGAAGGCTGGATTTATCAACGCTATCTAGTAAGGCTTTAATCAACCTAACTCCAAGACATGCGAATTACGTTCGACATCAGGGTGAACGTCTTAGGACGAAGCGAGTGAAAAATCCCTCAGACTCGTAGGAATTTTCGTAGACAGTCGTAGTAGCCACTCAGTATCGTCCGAGGGTATTTAACCCTCGGCGATTGTATGGATACGGAAAAGAGCAACGGCGACTGGAGTGAGGTAGAGATTCAGGCTGCGGTCGATGCCTATCTCAGCATGCTTTCTCGCGAGCAGAACGGTCAGGCGATCAACAAGGCTCATGAAAATCGCGTCCTGCGCGAGGGTGCTTTGGCTGGTCGGACCAAAGGTTCGGTTGAGTTTCGGATGCAGAACATTTCTACCGTGTTGGTTGAACTCGGGCGTGATCGCATTGAGGGCTACAAACCCGCCAAAAATGTCGGCGCCAATGTTGCGAAGAGCATTCGTGAAGCACTCAATGCTCCAGGCCCTTTGACTCCCGAAGACTTTGCCCCGACCGCCGACGAGGCGACACTGGAGCAGCGAGCTGCAAAGCTTGAGCGACAACCGATTAAAGTCGAGCCGAAGGGGATTGAGAAACCAGAGCAGATTCAGTCCAGCGGAAAGTCGTATGTTCGCGATCCGGAAGTGAGAGCGTGGGTTCGCCAACAGGCTAAAGGTAGATGCGAAGGGTGTCGCAAGCCTGCTCCGTTTGAAAAGTCAGGCAGTCCGTTTCTTGAGGTTCATCACGTTAAGCATTTGGCACAGGACGGTTCGGATCGTCCGAGCAATGCTGTAGCGCTATGCCCGAACTGTCATCGGCGTTGTCACCATTCGAGTGACCGGGAGGATTTCACTGCTTTGCTTTATACAAGGGTGAAGCGGTTGAAACCCGAATAGCCGAGCAGAACATTAACCTGTGGCGAGGGGGCTTGCCCCCGTACGGCTGCACAGCAGTCGTAAATCCGCACAACTCGATTTGTCTGATGCTCCCGAGTTGCAGAATGTAGGGCCGCTTCGCAGCCCAACGGGGGCAAGCCCCCTCGCCACAAGGTTGGTGGCTGGCTTGGTTGCTGTGTTGATCTTGCGAATCGCGAGCAAGCTCGCTCCCACAGGGGTTCAGCGGCTGTCTTGGGCACGTCAGTGGTATCAGGGCCGCAGAGTTTTCCTGCGGCCCTTTTCTTTGCCTGCAAAAAAGCTAAAACCTCACCTCCCCAACCCACTAATCCGCCAAGGACACACCGCCGCCCTCACCCCGCTCGGCCCAACAATCTCCGGCGTCTGCCCCAACGACCTCGCGCTCAACACACTCCCCACCCGCTCAATCAACTGATCAAACCCCAACGTCGCATCCTCCTGATGCAGTTTGCGCAGTTGTTCGACCAGGGCATAAGTGAAGGCACCGTAGTGGTTGGAGCCCACCTCATACTCGCTGGCTTTTTCGTTCTCCCGCGCGGCATAGAGCATCAGCGGCATGTAGGGCCCATGGTGACCATAGAGTTTGCCCTGACGCAGCAGTTGGGCTTTTTTCTCGGGGCGAAGGCCCGTGGCGGCGCCTTGGGTGGTGCGGGTGCGGGTGAGGCCGCGGGTTTTGTTGTCTTGTTCACTGAAGTCGCGGCGGTCGCTGTCGACGGCGTAGACGCGGCGGTCCCAGTCGCCGGCGTAGGGGTCCCAGCGCAGCATGCGATGGCGGATGTCGCTGGGTGGGGTGATGCCGCGCACGCGGCCGTTGCCGCGGGTCATGCCGCCGGCGTAGCAGCAGTCGAACATGACGGTGAGTTTGGCGCCGTGGCCGTCCGGGTCGAAGGGCAGGTGGCTGTAGAACTGGCGGAACAGTTTGTCGGTGAAGTGGGTGCTTTCGTCGTCCCAGTCGAAGTCGTGGAGCACCAGGGTTTCGTCCATGCAGTCGGCTTCGCCGCTGCTGCTGTAGACCGGCAGTTGGGTGCCGTGGCCGGAGTAGAACAGTACGCGCTCGTCGCCAGCTCGGGCGCCTTCCACCAGCCATTCGAGGCGCTCGACGAAGTTGGCCCGGGTCGCTCGGGCGTCGTGTAGCAAACGGATGTCGCCGGCGTCGTAGCCGCTTTCCTGGAGCATGCGGCTGATCAGGTAGGTGTCGTTGATGCAGCCGTCGAGGCGTGCGCTCGGGTCGAGGTAGTCGTTGATGCCGACCACCAGGGCGCGGCGCTTGCGTTGGCCGCTGCGGGACAGGAACGCCGGCACTTCCAGGGCGCGTGCGGCCACCACATCGCGGGCCAGTTGTGGCCACAGGCCGGTCTGGCTGGTGGGTGACGACAGGTAGGCCTGGGCGGCGTGATTGAGGTCGAGCAGGTCATCGCGCAATGGCAAGGTGAATTCGGTTTGCAGGTCGACTCGCGCAGAATCCGGCGAGGTGATTGGCCGGGTCAGCAAGCCGTCGTTGGGGTTATGGAGGTGGAACCAGCGGCGGATGCCTCGGCCGTTTTCGCTCAGGCGCAGGACCCGCCCGCCCCACACTTCGCGCATCACCAATGGTAGGCCGATGGGGGAGCCGAAGCTTGCGAACACGCGACCATCGATGCGCTTGAGTGCCGCCCCTTTTTTCGCCACCGAACGGCGCAAAGCGTCGTAGCCGATCAGGCTGCCAAGGCCTTGGGCGAAGATGATCTGCGGATTGAATGCGTCGATCTTCGCCAGCAGATGCTGGGTCAGTTCAGTACGCAAGTCCGCGTCTTCGATCCATTGCACGATGGCGCCCACCGAGGTGCGCAACATCTGGTTGACCGGCAGGCCCCAACTGCCAAAGCGCTCATCGGCCTTGCCCCTGGCGTCAGCCCTCAGCATCGCCAGGCCTCGGGTGATCTGGGCGAAATCCGGCCCCTCCTTGAGTTGCTCATCGAAGGACAGAAAGTCGATGTCCTGGTCATCGATGAGGCGGCCGTTCTGTGCCAGTTGAGTGCGGATCAAGGTACGCCATTGTTCCTGCCAATTGGCGTCGATACCGCCCTGCCCGCCTGCTGCGCGGCTGAACCCGACACCAGGTAGGCACAGGATGCGCAGTCGTGTTGGCGCGGCCTCAGCTCCCGCTTCAACCAAGGCTCTGCTGGCCGGCGCGGCCACGGCAGGCACGGTTTGTTGTTGGGCGGTGACCATCAAATCCTGCAAGCGCCGCAGTTTCGCCTCCAGGCTGTCCGCACTGGGCGCAGCAGGCGTGAGCACGGCTTGAGCGGGATCCGCCAAGGCGCGGCTGCGGTTGCCGAGAAAGCCACTGACCCATTGCGCGCTGCTCTTCCAGATCTGCTCGGGATCGAGGCCGTCTAAGTAACCGGTGGCGCTGTCCACTACCTGTCGGCTCTGCGTCGCCAGTTCGGACTCGATCAACGGCAAACCCACGCGACTTGGCACCACAGTGGCTGCCAATGTCGGTGCCGCCGCTGCGACCGGCGCGTCACGCCAGATCGGTGCATTGCCGAAGTGCTGCGCGGCGACCACCCGTGGGCCGAGCGCACTGCGCGGCAATTTGAAGTGATCGCAAAGAAAGGCCAGCAAACTGGTGTGATCGTAGTGCTGCGCCTGGACATCCCCGGTCCAGGGGATCAAACCCGGCTTGAGCCACGGCGAAGCCAGGATCGCCGGTACACGCACGCCGAGGCGGGTGAAGGGGTTTTTCCAGGGCACATCGACCGATGACCCCGTCGCCACGCAGGTCGGCGGCACAACGTGGTCATGGAAACCGCCATGCTCGTCGTACAGCAGCACGAACAGGGTTTTGTTCCATACCGCGGCGTTGGCCGCCAAGGCGTTGAACACCTCACCGACAAACTGATCGCCAAAACGCAAATCCTCAGGCGGATGATGGGACACGTTGGGCCCGAGCTTACCGTTGAGCAATCCATAGCTCGGCTCGATCCACGACAGTTCGGGGAGCGTGTTACCGCTCACATCCGACTTGAAGTCCTCGATGCTCAGGTGCTGCAAACCACCCTTGACCAGCGCCGCCAGTGGCACAGCGCCGTCGGAATAAATACGCGCGTCATGGCCGTTGTTGCGCAGCAGCGAAAAAATGCTCTCGCCACCAAACTGTGCGATCAGGCTTTTGATGCCGGCCAGTACCGTGCCGGTGGAAGGCATCAGCAGATGACCATTGCAACTGCCGAGCATGGCAAAAAAACGGTTCGGCCAGGTTGGGCCTGGCACCGAGGAAAACCAGCGGTCGCACACGGTGAAGTTTCGCGCCAATCCGTGGATGGCCGGCAGCGTATCCTTCGCGGGCGTAGCGCCGAACGGGATGTAGTTCATCGCCCGTTGGGCCATGGATTGCGACCAGGTTTTGTACACTTTCAGGTCGGTGCGGGCCTTGTCGTAGGCGTCCTGGGCAAAACCATTGAGCGTGGGGTTGGCCGGGCTAGTCTTGAAGGAGACGCCCAGTTGTTTCTCTACGTTGACGAACTCGTGGCCAAGGTCAAAACCCTCGCTGTTGCCCGGCGGCAGCGCCGGAGGCAGAGGGGGTGGCGGCGCCCACAGGCTGTAGTTCTCCGGGAACTCCGAGGCCTGGGTGATCACCGTCGAATTGCCATTGGCCAGCTTCAGCGGGTTGGTGCTGGGCGCCTTGCGGTTGATACCGTCACACGCGGGATCGATGCTTGTGTAATCCCCCAGCAAATGGTCGAACGAACGGTTTTCCATCATCAGCACGACAACGTGTTCAATCCCGGCGGGCCAGTTGTTCGGCATGGTGCGCTCCTTGATATGAAGTCTCGATTTCGATCTAGCAGATTTGACGGCAATCAATTCCCTTCATTGTCTCGCCCCCTGTAATCCACCTGATAGTTCGCCACATAACTATCCACAGCCGTCCCAATCGTTGGAAAAAACGCCGTCTCCCCCAGCCGCGCAAACAACCCGAACCGCTTGAGCTTGTCCTTCACCGGGTCCTTCATCTCGGCAATGCACAACTCAATACCCGCCGCGTGCAGTGTGTCGTCCAGTTCCACCAACATGTCGGCGGAGGTCACGTCGACGCTGGTCACCGGTTCTGCGGCGACCACCAGCCAACGCACCGGTGTGGGCGATGCCGCCACGGCGTCCAGCACGCGGTCGTTGAACAGTTCGGCGTTGGCGAAGAACAGCGGCGCATCCCAGCGGAACAGGACCAGGCCGGGGATCAGGCGCGCTTCGGGGTAGCGCTTGATGTCGTGGTAGCCCTTGACCCCGTCGGCGCGTCCCAGCACGGCGGAGTAAGGGCGCCAGGCATCCCAGAGAAATTCGATGATCGCGATCACGATGGCCAGGCCGATACCCTCGATCGCACCGAGCACGGCCACGCCGACCGTACAGACAATCGACAGCCAGCATTCCCAGCGCTGGATGCGGTAGATCCGGCGCAGGTCGGCGATCTCGATCAGGCCGATGGCTGAAGCGATCACCACCGCCGCCAGGGCGCTGGACGGCAAGTGTTGCAGCAGGTCCGGGGCCACCACCAGCAGCAACGCCACCGCCAGTGCGCCGACGACGCCGGTCAATTGGGTTTTGGCACCGGCAGCCTCGGCCACGGGCGTACGTGAGGAGCTGCTGCTGATCGGGAAACCCTGGAAGAACCCGGCGGCCAGATTGGCGATGCCCAGGCCCACCATTTCCTGGTTCGGGTTGACGTAGGTTCGGGTCCGCGCCGCATAGACACGGGACAGCACGCTGGTATCGGCAAACGAGACCAGCGCGACGGCGCAACCGCCGATCAACACCGGGACGATATCGGCGGTGGTGATCCAGGGGATGGCGAACCCGGGCAAACCTTGGGGCAGTGTGCCGAGGACTTTCACACCGGCGCGCCCCGCCAGGTCGAGTGCGCCCACGGCAATCGTTGCGCCCGCCACGGCGATCAGGATGCCCGGCCATTGCGGCCTTCTTTTGAGCAGCAAGATCACCGCCAAGGTGAGCCCGCCCACCATGAACGCGGTCCAGTTGGCTTTGCCGTCCATCAGCGCCGAGACGATGGACCACAAATCCCTCAGCGGGCCATGGGCCTCAATCGAAAAACCGAACAGCTTGGGCAGTTGGCTGATCAACACCGTGAGGGCGATGCCGTTCATGTAGCCATAGCGGATCGGCTTGGACAGCAGTTCGGTGATGAACCCCAGGCGCGCAACGCCGGCCAGGACACACACCGCGCCGGAGACAAGCGCCATCATCCCCGCCAAGGCGACGGCACGCTGCGGGTCGCCGCCGGAGAGTGGCAGGATAACCGCAAGGATGACCGCCACCAGGGAGGAATCCGGGCCCATCACCAGGATCCGGCTGGGGCCGAACAACGCGTAGAACAGCAGCGGTACGATGGTCGCGTACAGGCCATAGATGCCGGGCACCCCCGAAGCCACCGCATAAGCGATACCGACGGGCACCAGCATTGTGGTCAGCACCAGGCCGGCGACGATGTCGTGGCGCAACCATGCCAATTGGTATTCGCGCAGCACGCCCAACCCTGGTAGCCAGCGGCGCCAACCGCGCTGTTCGTCCCGGCGGGCTATTCGGCCAGGCTCCGGGACGGGGGGCGAGGTGTCTGGATGGCTCATGAACGCCCTCTTTGATGTTGTTCATTCTGTAGGAGCGAGCTTGCTCGCGATGGACTCAAAGGCGCTGCGTTAATCAGCAGACACGCAGCATCGTTCACGACCATCGCGAGCAAGCTTGCTCCTACAGGGGGCTGCTGACTCGGCGATATCGAAGTGATCTCAGTGTAGCTATTGCTTCGAATACGCCATGGCTGGAAGCTGTCCACTTGAAGGATCTGGAACCGGCCATGAAATTCGACCTCGCCTACTGCCTCAGCCTCAACGACAAGTTGTCGATCTACGACGTTCGGGATCTGAATTTTGACGAGACGATGGCGTTCGATTCCGCCAGGGAGCATTTCCAATGCCCCAACGATGCCTGCCGCTTGGCATTCGATGCGGCCAATGATCTGGGCACGTTCAACGCCAAGAATGTGAACTACATGCGCACGCCGCACTTCAAGAACCTGCCGGGTACGCGGCATGTCGAGGGGTGCCCTTACGTCAGCGTGAAGACACCAGCGTCGGGCGTGGATGAGGCGCAAACGGAGGACAGCCGCGAGGAACATTTCCCGTCGGAATTGTTACTGACACGGCGGGAGTATGTGCGTAAGCCTTCCAACCCGAAGGTCGTGGCGGACGAGGTGCGGGATGAGTCGCTGACGCCCTTGATGACCAGCAACGTCGAGCAACCGAACAGGGAATCAGCCCCGGACAAGACCAGCGTCTTCGCCCACCCGGTGGAATGTTTCGTATCGAATTTCGACGACAAAGACCTGCTCAAGCGCGTGCCGCTGAAAATTGGCGAACACACCGCGCCTTACGGGTCTTTTTTCAAGAAGATCGAATACCTGCAGGATAACAGGGGGTTGATCTACTGGGGCAAGGTCAAGGAGATCAAGGACTACACCCAGAGCTTTCGCATCGACTTCGAAAAGAAAGTCTGGTTCGAGAAAAAGCCGTACTCGGTCAATGTCTACCTGAGCAAAAAGCTGATCGACAACTACCGCAAGCGCAAGGCGTTTTTAGAGGAGATCAAGCACGCCATCGAGAGCGGGCGGGCGTTGTACTGTTTCTTTTATGGCGTGACGCCGGAGCTGAAGCAGGTACCGAGCAAGAAAAACCCCGAGCAGACGTTCGGGGTGTTCAGCGCCAACATTGAAAATCTGGATCACTTTATTGTGCGGGAAGCACCGGGGTTGGCGGACAAATAGGTGCACTGCCATTCGTCTGCCTGAAAAGACAAATCAAAAAATGCGTTTGATTCGGGCTCAAAACAACTGTACAAAAACACAGTATATTTTGACCAACACTCTCGAGCCCGGAGAACACCATGGCCTCTCAAGCGATGAAAATCACCCTGGAACGTATCGCCCTCTTCCAATTCACCCCGTCCCACTGCGCCCAGGCCCGAGCGATGCTGGGCTGGAGTGTGAAAGAGCTGTCGCGAGAGTCCCGGGTATCGGTGGATGCCATTCAGCGTTTCGAGGCGCGCCAGGAGGTGCTGGATGTCACGCGCCTGGCGTTGGCCTATCGGCTCGAGGCCGAAGGGTTGGTGTTCTTCCCGGGGTTTGCGCCGGGTCGAGGGATGAATGTGAAAGGGTCGACGCCAAATCCAATGGGGCGGGCGGATTTTGCGAGGGTGGAGTGAGGGATATATGAGGGCCACTTCATGGCAAGTGGCCCTGTCTCAGAAGCTTACGCGTTCTGCACCACCCCCCGATCACTCTCCCCTTCTACCGCCAGCCACCACGCCCCACCACGCTGCGGATGCATCAGGTTGAACGCCTCACCCATCTGCGGTGTGGTGATCGACACGTTGCTTTCCCAGGCCAGGGCCAGGATACGGTCGAAGGGTTCGTACCAGGCGTGCATCGACAAGTCGAAGGTGCCGTTGTGAATAGGGAATAACCAGCGGCCCTTGAGGTCGAGGTGGGCTTGCAGGGTTTGTTCGGGTTGCATGTGCACGTGCGGCCAATCGACGTTGTAGGCGCCGGTTTCCATCAAGGTCAGGTCGAAGGGGCCGTATTGTTCGCCGATGCGTTTGAAACCGTCGAAGTACCCGCTGTCGCCGCTGAAGAAAATGCGCGTGTCGCCGTCGATCATCACCCACGAGGCCCAGAGGGTGCTGTTGCTGTCGAACAGGCCACGACCAGAGAAGTGCTGCGATGGGGTGGAGATGAACCGGATGCCATCGACTTCCGTGCCTTGCCACCAATCCAGTTGGCGGACTTTGCTGGCGTCGATGCCCCACTTGATCAGGGTGTCGCCGACGCCCAGCGGGGCGAGGAAGTGTTTGGTCTTGTCCGCGAGCTTGAGCACGGCCGCATGATCCAGGTGGTCGTAGTGGTCGTGGGACAGGATCACCGCTTCAATCGGTGGCAATTCTTCCAGGCTGATCGGTGGCTGGTGAAAACGCTTGGGGCCAGCCCATTGCACGGGCGAGGCACGCTCGGCAAAGACCGGGTCGGTGATCCAGAACTTGTCGCGCAGCTTGAGCAGCACCGTGGAGTGGCCCAGGCGATAGACGCTGTGGTTGGGCGCTGCGATCAGTGCGGTTCGAGTCAGGGCTTGCACCGGGACGGGCGCACTTGGGCGGGTGTTTAGCGGTTTGTGGAACAGCGCGTTCCACAGGATGCCCATGGTTTTGCCAAAGCTTAAACGTTGAACCGGCGTGAAGTTTTGGTACTGCCCTTGAGCCTGTCGGGATGCTTCAGGTGTGGAGGCGTTGTCCGCCGGGGAGTTTGAATTGGCCATGACTGAATGACTCCAGAAAAACCGCGCATCGCACGATTCTCCGCTTTGGGACGATAAATGGCCAAGGCACGCACGCATCGGCCGGACTTTCTATTTTTGCTGGGCAGGGTTAACAAAACATTACACTGCACAGTGTAGTTTCTAGGTTGCATCAAAGTCGATGACAAGTAAACTACCGAGTGTAATTCTCCCTTTCTTCCTGCCGAAGCGTACTTATGACAGCTCCACAGCGCCTCACCGACCGAAAACGCCAAGCGATCATTCAAGCCGCGATCAACGAATTCCGTGACAACGGTTTCGAAATCACCAGCATGGACAAGATTGCTGCCACTGCCGGCGTGTCGAAGCGCACGGTGTACAACCATTTTCCCAGCAAGGAAGAGTTGTTCGCCGAGATCCTCAATCAGTTATGGATCCGAGTGAGCGCGGAACAGGAAACGGCCTACCGTCCCGACCAGCCGCTACGCGACCAGTTGCGTTCGCTGCTGATGGCCAAATTGCAAATGTTGGGCGATGACAATTTTCTCGACCTGGCACGGGTCGCCATTGCGGCGACGATTCATTCCCCGGAGCGGGCGCAGGACATGGTGGCCCGAATGGGCGAACGCGAAGAAGGGCTGACAGCGTGGATTCGGACAGCTCAAGCGGATGGCCGATTGAAGGCCGCGGCTCCCGAATTCGCCGCTCAACAGATCCATGGCCTGCTCAAGTCCTTTGCATTCTGGCCGCAGATTTCCATGAGGCAACCCGGCTTGTCAGCCGAAGAACAACACCGGGTGGCCGAGTCCGCGCTGGACATGTTTCTGGCCTGCTACCAGTTGCAATAAATGACAAGGTCAACGGCGGGGTCTAAGGATTGCTGGCTCTGATTTGAATGGCACGATATGTTTCAAAATGAAACTGGCGCTGAGGCTATAGTGAGTTTCAGTCCCAGCGCCAGACAGAGAGCATCATGAACACCAGCCACGAAACCGCCGCCCACGTCGATCACCTGCGTTTCCATCGTCCTCATGCCCACCTCGCGCCGACCTTTGGCAATGACAAGTTTGCCCTGCGCGCCGAAGCTTTTGCGCGGTTCTTCGGTACACCGACTTTTCTCGGCGCACAAACGCTGATCGTGGTGGCCTGGGTGTGCCTCAACGTTTCCGGGCTCACCCACTTCGATGTGTACCCGTTCATCCTGCTCAACCTGGCTTTCAGCCTGCAATCGGCCTATGCCGCACCATTGATTCTGTTGGCGCAGACGCGTCAGGCCGCGCGGGACAAAGCTCAATCCGATGCCGACGCGCAACACCGCGAGGCGCTGGCAATCGCCAATACGGAGCGGCAGGCCGAAGCCGCGAAAAACACCGCCCAACTATTGGCGTTGCTGGAGCAGAACACCCGCCTCACGGAGCTGACCAAGGCCCTCACCGAACACATCGAAAACCTGACCTGCGAAATGCATCAACACTTTGTGCGCAAGGATGAGCCCAAGACCTGAGTGGTTTCAGGAAGGCTTCAGCGCCCGCCCCAACTCATCGAACAGGGTGACCACCGAGCGCAAGGCACGGCAGTCGGGGCGGGTCAGCAGCCACAGCGCGGTGTCGTAACCGTGCAGCGGTTCGCCCAACGGTTGTAATCCTTCGCCGATCAAGAAGTCTGGCAGCGCCGCCACGCCCAATCCGGCTCGCACCAACTCACTGACCGACAACATGCTGTTGCAGCGATAGCCCGGCATCACGCCGGGTAGGGTCTGGCGGCGCCAGGTCACAGTCGGGTGATCCGGCAGGAAGTCATCCGGGGCGATCCAGGTCAAAGAAGCCAGATCGCTGACATCGACCGATTGCAGGTAACCCACGCTGGCACACACGCGGTAGGCAATATCCGCCAGTCGCCGTCCTACCAGATGCTCCGGTGGCGTGCGAGTCAGGCGCAGCGCGATATCGGCATCACGGCGGCTAAGATTGGCAAAATCGTTGGACGTACAGAGTTCAATGGTCAGCGCCGGATAGTTCGGCATGAACTGCGCCAGCGCCGGCAACAGCAAACCTTGCAGCACCGAATCGGTACAGGTCAGGCGCACGATGCCGCTGATCACTTCCCCACCCTGCTCCACACCGATGCGCGCCGCCTCCAATGCTTGCTCGGCGCGCTCGGCCTGTTCCGCCAGGGACTGGGCCAGGCTGGTGGGCAGGTAGCCGGCGCGGCTTTTTTCAAACAATTGCTGACCCAGTGCCGCCTCCAGCCGGCGTACCGCCCGGAACACCGTCGATACATCCACTTTCAACAACTGCGCGGCGCGGGCCAGCGAGCCGCCGCGCACCAGGGCGAGGATCAGCGCCAGGCCCGCATAGTCGAGTCGATAGTGCGTTGCTGCATTGATCACTTGGGAAAACGCCAATATTGAGTGCGTGAACGCCAATCTATAGTGGGCACCAGCAATCAACAAGTACCGAGGCCCAAGATGGAAACCCGCTCGATTCGCATCGCCCTGATCGGCGACTACGACCCGCAAGTCACCGCTCACCAAGCCATTCCCGTCGCCCTCGAAATGACCGCAAAACACGTTGGCCTGAACCTGCAAGGGCAATGGCTGGCCACCGATGAAATTCACACCGGGACGCCGCTGCACACCTTCGATGGCTTTTGGTGCGTGCCGGCCAGCCCCTACCGCAGCACAGACGGCGCGTTAACGGCGATTCGCTTTGCCCGCGAACAACGGCGACCTTTCCTCGGTACCTGCGGCGGCTTTCAACACGCGGTGCTGGAATATGCGCGCAATGTGCTTGGCTGGGCAGATGCCGAACACGGCGAGACGGCGCCCGATGCGACGCGGGCGCTGCTGACGCCCCTGACGTGTTCGCTGGTGGAAGCGGTCGATACGATCCATCTGCGTGAAGGCTCGCTGATTGCCCAGGCGTACGAAACGTCCGAGATACGTGAGGGTTATCGCTGCCGCTACGGGGTGAATCCGCAGTTCGAAGCGGCGTTGCTCGAGCGTGAACTGCACGCGGTCGGCTTTGATTCGGAACAAGGGCTACGTGCGGTGGAACTCCGCAGTCATCCATTCTTTATCGCCACGTTGTTCCAGCCCGAGCGGGCGGCACTAAAGGGTGTCTTGCCACCCTTGGTGCGTGACTTTGTCAGTGCGTGCACGAGGCAAACTTCATGATCGCTGACACACCGAAGACGCCTTATTACGCGGTGATTTTTACCTCGCTGCGCACTGAAGGTGACCAGGGTTACGCCGAAGCGGCCACTCGGATGCTGGAGTTGGTCCGTGAGCAGCCAGGGTTTCTCGGGGTGGAGTCTGCAAGGGGTGACGACGGCTTGGGGATTACGGCGTCGTACTGGACCAGTGAAGCGGCGATTCTGGCGTGGAAGCAACACCCTGAGCATACGGCGATTCGCGAGCGTGGGCGTTCGACCTGGTATGCGCGGTGTCATACGCGGGTGTGTCGGGTTGAGCGGGCCTATGGGTTCAGTCTGTAAATGAAGCGGTTTTTCTTGAGGCCGTCTTCGCGGGCAAGCCCGCTCCTACAGTGTTCTATGTGTACACAAAATCTGCGAACACCACTAAACCTGTGGGAGCGAACCTGCTCGCGATAGCGCCTTTAACGATCAGTTGTTAAAAGGGACTGTTCATTCATCGCGAAAGGATCTCGACCATGGCTGCAAACGTTACTAAAAACGCCTTATGGCTGAGCCTGTTGCTCGGCTTTGGCCAGGCACAGGCCGCCAGCGCCCCCACGGCACTGGCGACCCGCTTGGGCATTGCGCACCCTGCGGTAATCGCCCACCGTGGCGCGTCTTTCGACGCACCCGAATCCACCGCTGCCGCCTACAAGACCGCCCGTGACCTGGGCGCGGACTACCTGGAGATGGATCTGCAACGCAGCAAGGACGGCGTGCTGTTTGCCCTGCATGACAACAACTTGCAACGCACCACCGACGTCGCCAGCAAATTCCCCGAGCGCAAGGACAGCCCGGCCAATGCGTTCACCATGGCCGAACTGAAAACACTGGACGCCGGCAGCTGGTTCAACGCCGCCTACCCGGATCGCGCGCGCCCTGCTTTCGCTGGCCTGAAGATCCTGACCCTCGATGAAATCATCGACATCGCCGAAGGCAACGCCCAGCACAAACCCGGCCTATACATCGAAACCAAGGAGCCAAAGCAGTTTCCCGGCATCGAACACGACCTCAAGGCCAAGCTTCAGGCCCGTGGCTGGTTAAATCCGATCGATTCAAAACTGGCGAACAATGATCTGCCGGTCGGCCTGGGCAACGGCAAAGTGGTGCTGCAAACTTTCGAGAAAAGCAGCCTCGAACTGCTGCAAAAGGAAATGCCCAAGGTGCCGAAGATCTTGCTGTTGTGGGTCGGCGAAGGCAGCATCGAACCCAGGTCCAGGGTGACCTTTGCCGAGTCCGGCGAGAAGGACAAGGCTGCTTACTATGCGAAACAGCAACCGAAGGACAAGGCCGAATTCCAGGGTTGGGTCGACTACGCCAAGGCCCAGGGTGCCATCGGCACCGGCCCGTCCGCCGCGCTGACCGAGGGTGGCGACCAGAGTTATTCGGACCTTGTACAACCGTGGATGAACCAGTACACCCACGATCAGGGCCTGCTGGTGCACGTCTACACCGTCGACGCTGCGGTGGACTACCAGAAAGTCATGGACGCTGGTGTCGACGGCATTTTCACCAACCGCGCCAGCGAGTTGTTGAAGTTTTATAAACGCCCGGCGGCGGCAAGTGTCGATCAAGTGCTGAAGAACAACGGCTACTGATGTTTAGCTGCACAAAACCTGTGGCGTTGATGCAAGGCATGTCGAGGGCTTTAAGGGTGGATTAAGTTACACAGACTAACCTGATCTCACTTAAACAGATCACCCAAGGAAAGAAGCCCATGAAGACCCTGACTGCTTTGTTCACCGCTGCAACCCTGACCCTGACCGCCGGCCTGGCCCAGGCCGATGTCCGGGTCGATGAGATCCCGCAACTGGTCAAGGATGGCAAGATCAAGCCGCTGGAAGATCTGAACAAGATCGCGCTGGATCTGCACCCGGGTGCAACGATTACCAAAACCGAACTGGATAACCATTTCAACGGTTACGAGTATGAAGTCGAACTGCGTGACGCCAAGAACGTCGAGTGGGATGTCGACATCGATGCTTCCAACGGCAAGGTCCTGAAAAACAAACAGGACAAGTAATCCTCAAACACACCGAAGCCGCACGATGCGAACATCGTGCTGCTGTCGCTACTGGCGACCGTCTTCGAAGCGGTCGCCAGCGGTTGAGTGATCGAAACAGAGGTGATGCTGACCATGGTGTGACTCCAATAGGGGCGGGTGTTCCCCCCATCATCGTCACCTCCCGCGCGTACTTGAGAGCGACTGTGTACCGACTCGGTAAGCAACCCGGTACACGGTCGCCGACATCAGGCGCTCAAGCGCGCCGTCACCTCGTTCAACCGCCCCGACAAACCGTGCAGGTTGCTGCTGGCCGCTTCGGTGCGCTGCACGTTGTCCAGGTTAGTGCTGGCAATGCTGGTGATTTCGGTGAGGTTGCGCGAGATGTCTTCGGCCACTGAGGTCTGCTCTTCGGCAGCCGTGGCGATCTGGCGGTTCATGTCGCGGATCGCTTCCACGGCGAGGGTGATGCGTTCGAGCATGGCGCCCGCCTCGGTCACTTGCTGCACGCTTTGCTCGCTGCGCGACTGACCGCTCTCAATCGCCTGCGCCGCTTCGATGGCACCGGTCTGCACGGTCTGGATGATCTGGTTGATCTCGATGATTGACGCCGCCGTGCGCTGGGCCAGGCTGCGCACTTCATCGGCCACCACGGCGAAACCGCGCCCGGCCTCACCGGCACGCGCCGCCTCGATGGCCGCGTTGAGCGCCAGCAGGTTGGTCTGTTCGGCGATGCCGCGAATCACTTCCAGCACCTTGCCGATGCGCCCGCTGTCGGTTTCCAGTTGGCGGATGACCGTGGCGGTGTTGGCGATTTCGCCGCGCATCTGGGTGATGGTATGGATGGTGACCTGCATGACTTTTTCGCCCTGCTGGGCTGACTGGTCAGCATCGTCGGCAGCCCGCGCCGCTTCGGCGGCATGACGCGCGACTTCCTGGGCGGTGGCGGACATTTCGTTCATCGCCGTGGCCACCTGATCGGTGCGGTTGAATTGCTCGTTGGTACCGCCGGCCATCAGGGTGGCGATCGAGTTCAATTCACCGCTGGCGCTGTCCAGGTCTGATGCGCTGCGCTGCAAGCGGCTGAAGGTCTCGGCGAGGAAGTCGCGCAAGGTATTGGCGGCCATCGCCAGTTTGCCCAACTCGTCCTGACGGGTGCTGGCTACCCGCTCGGCAAATCGGCCCTGGCTGAGTTGCGCCACGTAGTCGATCAGTTTGCGAATCGGCTCGATCAGATTGCGGTTAACCAGCCACAGGCTCAGCAGGCCGATCAGCAGACCTGACACCAGCATCACCATGATCCCCAGCCACACCGTGCGCTCGGCACCGGCACTGATCAAGGTCGATTGCTCGGCGCCCTGCTTGCGCAATTCGCTCACCAGTTCGCTCATCTGATCGCTGGCGGCGCGGTCCACACCCTTGACCGCGTTATCGCCCGCCATCGGATCACCGCCAGCCGCTACATAAGCGTCCCGGCCCTTCTGATAGGCCACGCCCAACTGGCGATGCTCGTCACGCAACCGTTCGATGCGGGTTTTGAGTGACGGCTCGATGCTTTTCTGCGCGGCCAGTTCGCCGAGGATGTTTTGCACATCGCGCTGACGGTCTTCGAATTGCCCCCAGTACTTGCTCAGGTCCGCCGGCTGCTTGCCGCGCAGCAGGACGTTTTTCCACTCCTGCACCTGCACCTTGAACTGCAGGTTGGCTTCATCGATCAATTGCGAGGTATGCAGCGGGCCCTCGATCAGGTTGGCGTAGCTTTGAACGCCACTGGACAGGAAGTGAAAGCACGCCAGGGCGATCAACAGCATCGCCAGCAGGCTGCCGCTCAGCAGGGCGAGAATTTGCGTTCTCAGGGACTTTTGCAAAAGCATCGAAGGGTACTCATGACAGGAATGAGGCACGCCCGCGAGGGCGTGAAAAGTGTCCGGACATCCCTGTCTGCGGTCGCGACTGAAGTTTGCGGCGCGCAACTTAACCCAAGCGTGATCGGCGTGCCAGAGCGGTTCTTGAGAATATTCCGACCGCCGGTAGCGCAACCGTTTGCGGTTATTTTGCTGTCACAAAAACGTCATTCGAGCTTGCGATGATGCCGCTCAAGTGAACCTGTAAAACCCGTGACAGGCGTCTCCCCTTGCGAGTCCTCATGAACCACAGCATCGATCAAAGCCATCGCGACACGGATCTGTTCGGCCTGCTCTACGGTTTCAGCTTTCGCCCCGGTGAGGCCGGTCGGGAAATCAATTCCGCCGAGGCCTTGCAGTACCTGGAACACCCCGAGAGCGACGAGCAATTTCTCTGGCTGCACCTGAACCTTGCGCACGCCGCGTGTGAGCGCTGGATGAAAAGCCATCTGGAATTGCCCGAGGAATTTTTCGAAGCGCTGCACGAAGGCTCGCGCTCGACGCGCATCGAGCACGTCGACAACGCATTGCTGGCGGTGGTCAACGACGTAGTGTTCAACCTCAGCAACCTGGTCTCGTCGGATGTCTCGACGCTGTGGGTGTGCGCCCGCAGCAAATTGATCATCAGCGCTCGCCTGCAACCGCTGCACTCGGTGGACAAGTTGCGTTCGTCGGTGAAAGCCCGGGAGTGCTTCCGCTCACCACTGGAACTGCTGGTGCATTTGCTGCGTGACCAGGGTGAGGTGCTGACCCAGATCGTGCGCAAGACCAGCCAGAGCGTGGACCAGATCGAAGACCAATTGCTCTCGTCGCGGCTATCGACCAACCGCGCCGAACTGGGCGCCAATCGTCGGGTGCTGGTGCGTTTGCAACGGCTGCTGGCGCTGGAGCCGGGCTCCTTGCTGCGCCTGCTCAATCGGCCACCGCAATGGCTGCAAAAGGAAGACGTGAAGGAGTTGCGCAAATCCACCGAGGAGTTTGCGTTGATCATCAACGACCTCACGGCGCTGGGTGAGCGGATCAAGCTGTTGCAGGAAGAGATCGCCGCCAACATCAACGAACAGACCAACCGCACGCTGTTCACCCTGACGGTGGTGACGGTGCTGGCGCTGCCGATCAACATCATCGCCGGTTTTTTCGGCATGAACGTCGGCGGTATTCCGCTGGCCGGTGACCCGGAGGGTTTCTGGATTCTGGTGGCACTGGTGGCGACGTTTACCGTGATTGCCGGGCGCTGGGCGTTTCGCAAGCAGCAGGATTATTGAGCCCCGCCCTCACCTGACACTGATCGACTGTGGCGAGGGGGCTTGCCCCCATTGGGTGGCGAAGCCGCCCCATCACTCAGTCATTCAATTCGGGTTAGCTGAATTGACGACTGCTCTGCAGTCGAACGGGGGCAAGCCCCCTCACCACAGGGTTTCGCATCACCTCAGGATCTGTGGGGTTTCAGATAAGATGGCCCACGAAACACCCAAACCCTGATCCAAAGCAGTCTCCCTGTAACAATTGGCAACGATTATCACCGATACACCTCCCTCCTCAGGAATGTCAGTGATGGCTACGCCCTCCTTCACCGCCGCCCCGGCGCCCGCCGGCAGCGCCAAACCACAATTCGATAAAAAACCCGGCCTGCTCACCATCGTGGTGTTTTTTGCCGTGCTGGCCATCGGCTTGTTGTTTACCGCTTACAGCCTGATGCACGACATGCACGAACTCGGCACGGTGGTGACCACCTGGACGCCGTTCCTGCTGTTGGGCGTGGCCCTGTTGATCGCCTTGGGCTTTGAGTTCGTCAACGGTTTCCATGACACCGCCAACGCAGTGGCCACGGTGATCTACACCAACTCGCTGCCGCCGAACGTGGCGGTGGTCTGGTCCGGGTTCTTCAACTTCCTCGGGGTGCTGCTGTCCAGCGGCGCGGTGGCGTTCGGCATCATCGCGCTGCTGCCGGTGGAGCTGATCCTGCAAGTCGGCTCGTCCGCCGGATTCGCGATGATCTTCGCCCTGCTGATCGCCGCGATCCTGTGGAACCTCGGCACCTGGTGGCTAGGGCTGCCGGCCTCGTCCTCGCATACCCTGATCGGTTCGATCATCGGCGTCGGCGTGGCCAACGCCCTGATGCACGGCCGCGACGGCACCAGCGGCGTGGACTGGGCGCAAGCGACCAAGATCGGTTACGCACTGCTGCTGTCGCCACTGGTCGGCTTCGGCTGCGCCGCGCTGTTGCTGCTGGCCCTGCGCGCGTTCGTCAAGAATCGTGCGCTGTACAAGGAGCCTAAAGGCGAGACCCCGCCGCCGTGGTGGATTCGCGGCCTGCTGATCGTGACCTGCACCGGCGTGTCGTTTGCCCACGGCTCGAACGACGGCCAAAAAGGCATGGGCCTGATCATGCTGATCCTGGTGGGCACGCTGCCGATGGCCTACGCACTGAACCGCACCATGCCCGCCGATCAAGCGTTGCAGTTCGCGGCGGTCGCCGAAGTGACCCAGCAAGCGCTGATCAAGGCTGCGCCGCAACCGTCCCCGGCCGACCCGCGCCCGGTGCTCTCAGAATACGTGCGCAGCAAGGAAGCCACCCCGCAACTGGTGCCGGCGCTGGCAGCGCTGACGGGCAGCATCGGTGCTCAGGTAAAAAGCTACGGCTCACTGTCGAAAGTCCCGGCCGAGGCCGTGGGCAACGTGCGTAACGACATGTACCTGACCAGCGAAACCATTCGCCTGATGGACAAGAACAAGGTCGGCAATTTCGACGCCGACACCAGCGGCAAGCTGCAATTGTTCAAGCAACAGATCGACAATTCCACGCGCTTCATTCCGCTGTGGGTGAAGATTGCCGTGGCCATCGCCCTGGGCCTGGGCACGATGGTCGGCTGGAAACGCATCGTGGTGACCGTCGGTGAGAAGATCGGCAAGACCCACCTGACTTACGCCCAGGGCGCGTCGGCCGAAACCGTGGCGATGCTGACCATCGGCGCCGCCGACATGTTCGGCTTGCCGGTGTCGACCACCCATGTGTTGTCTTCGGGCGTGGCCGGGACCATGGTTGCCAACGGCGGCGGCTTGCAGATGAAGACCATCCGCAACCTGTTGATGGCCTGGGTGCTGACGTTGCCGGCGGCAATCCTGTTGTCGGGCAGTTTGTACTGGTTGTTCACGCAATTGTTCTGAATCACTGAAAAAACCTGGAGGTAAAAAGTCCAGGGTTGCAGCACATCATCCCGGCCGGTTATCCCGCCGGGATTTTTTTCGTCCGGCGGCACGACATTTGCTCACCGCTCAAGGGCTTGCGCTTTATTGACGCGCCTCACGTCGGGCCACCCTTCAGTTTGCTAGCGTGATGCCGACTCATAAGAGACTCGATGTATTCAGGAGAGGAACCGTGAATCTGTACATCAATCAGCTGCAGCAAAAAGCTGACTTCAAAGAAGCCATTTATGCGGGCGATATTTTCCTGAACACGCAGTTGCGCGCGGCCAAGGACCTGTGTGCGTTCGCCCAGCAAAGCATTACCGCCGCGTTCGATGGGGAAACCCGTCACCAAGCGCTGCATACGCTGATGCCGGTGGAAGAATTCGTGGTGCTGGTCACGCGCCTCAAAGGCCAGTTCACCAATAGCCAGCGCGCCAAGGACCTGATCCTGTCGTTTATCGACGAAATCGGTGCCGACCCTCGCGAATACATTTTCGACGTGCCGCGCATTCGCGTAGTGCCCAACTATGACTACCTGCACGCCGGTGTCAGTTATGCCTACAGACCGCATCGCGACACCTGGTATGGCGGCGTCGATTGCCAGATCAACACCTGGATGCCGGTGCACACCATCCGCCCCGACCAGACCATGATGATCAACGCCGGTTACTTCGACGTGCCGGTGAAAAACACCTCCAGCCAGTGGAGCCTCGACGACTGGATCAACACCCAGCGACACAAGGCCAAGGACAACCTCAAGGAGGAAGTCCGCGTGCACCCGGTGCCGCTGGAAGAGATCAATACCGCGTCAGAATTGCGCATCGCCGGCAATACCGGCGAGATGCTGATCTTCTCCGGCTCGCACCTGCACGGCACCGTTGCCAACCATACCGACTGCACCCGCTTCAGCGTGGACTTTCGCGTGATGCACCTCGATGACCTCAAGCACAACCGTGGCGCCATCAACGTCGACAGTGCCTGCCCCGACGTCGGTGCCGGATTCAAAGACTATTTCCACGCTCACGACTTTTCGAATTTCCAGGGAATCCAGCAATGACCAAGCGTCGCATCACGCCCGCCGAGGCCCAGTACAACGAAACCCGCACCAGCGTCCTGAAACGGGTCGATGCCGAGTACGTGGCCGACGCCCCGTTCGTCTTCGCCAACCGCATCGGCGTGACGGCTGCACTGTCGCGCATGGAGCTTTTCAAGAAAGTCGCCGAAGTACCGGGCGCGATCATTGAGTGTGGCGTGTACAAGGGCAACTCGCTGATGCTCTACATGCACCTGTCGATGATCCTCGAGCCGTACGCGATCAACCGCTCGATCGTCGGTTTCGACACCTTCGAAGGTTTCCAGAGCATCGACAAGAAAGAAGACCCGGCCGACGTCAATGAGACCATGTTCGCCGACACCGACCAGTCGTTGATCCAGGACATGATCGACGCCAATGACCTGCTGCGCCCGGTCAACCGCATCCCGCGTTGCGAGCTGGTCAAGGGCGACATCGTCAAGACCGTGCCGGAGTGGGTCAAGACCCGTCCGGACCTGGTCGTGGCCATGCTGATCCTCGACACCGACCTGTACGAGTCGACCAAAGTCGCGCTGGAGACCTTCCTGCCGTACATGCCAAAAGGCGCCATCGTGGTACTGGACGAAGTCGCCTACCGCAACTTCCCGGGCGAAACCAAGGCCCTGCGTGAAGTGCTGGACCTGAACAAGATCGAACTCAAGCGCCTGCCGTTCGATTCATGCGTGGGTTACTTCCACGTCTGATAACTAGACGGGAACCTGACACAAAACCTGTGGGAGCTGGCTTGCCAGCGAAGAGGCCAGCACAATCAACAATCATGTTGACTGACAAGTCGCCTTCGCTGGCAAGCCAGCTCCTACAGGTCATGTATTTTCGCAGGTGATGATTTGCTCACGCATCACAATGCGCTCGCGCACCACGTCATACACCCAGTGATAAATGTAGGTATACGGCAGGAAAAACAGCAACACCCCGATATCCAGCACGAACGCCTGCCACAGGCTGACGTTCAGCCACCAGGCAATCAGCGGCACGCCCAGCGCAACCAGTCCGCCTTCGAACAACAGCGCATGCACCACCCGCACCCAGGCGTTGTGGGCGATTTCCAGGCGCTTGAGCATACGATCGAAAAAGCCGTTGAACACCACGTTCCAGGCCAGGGCCAGGGCGGCCATGGCGAGGGTGACGGCGCCCATGTCCAGTATCGGTTTGTCCATGAGCCAGGCCAGCAATGGGGTACAGATCAGGATAGCCAGCAGTTCGAAACCAATGGCCTGGAAAATTCGCTCGGTAATGGATTTGTTGGCGCTCATGGCCAGACTCCCTTGCGTGACTGTGGTTGCCATGTTCTGCCATCACACCGATACTTCATAATCAATAACCATCGATCAAGGCGATAGTTCATGGCCTCTCACGAAGTGTTGCTGGCGTTTGTCGAAGCCGCCAGCCAAGGCTCGTTTTCCGCCGCGGCGCGCAAACTCGGTCGCAGTCAGTCGACCATCAGCGCGGCAGTGGCCAGCCTGGAAATCGACCTCAACCTGACGCTGTTTGACCGCAGCAGCCGCAAGCCCGGACTGACCCCGGCCGGGCACGTTATGCTGCAAAGAGCTGAAGAGATCCTGGCCGCCACCAGTCGCCTGGAATTGACTGCCAGCCAATTGTCCCAAGGGGTGGAAGCGAAGCTGACGGTGGCGTTGTCCGACACCTATCAGTCGGACCGTTTCGAAGCGTCACTGAGTGCCTTCGAACAGCGTTATCCCGACCTTGAACTCGAATGCCTGATCGCCGAATGCGATGACCTGGTATCGCTGGTGCAAAGCGGCCGGGCGAACATTGCCTTTGCCGAAATGCAGGAGAGCTACCCGCCGGACCTGGTCAGCTCGACCGTGGACGAGCGCACGGAAATCGCCCTGTTCGTGTCGCCCACACACCCGTTGGCAACACAGGACTACGTCGACCAGGACGCCTTGCAGTTACACCGCGAACTGCGCCTGGCCACCATCATCAATCCGTATGAAAGCCGGGCGAAGGGGCGTGTCTGGTCGGCACCGAGTTATCTGATGTTGCTGGAAATGGCCCAGGGCGGATTCGGCTGGGCACCGTTGCCGCGCTGGCTGGTGGAGCGGTTCGGGCCGGGCACGTTGCGGGAACTGGTGGTGCGCGGCTGGCCGAAAACGGTGTCGGTGGATGCGTTGTGGTCCAGGTTGAATCCACCGGGGCCGGCGGGGAGCTGGCTGTTGGGCAAGATGCTGGAGTGACGGTCCTTCGACCCTTATCGCGAGCAGGCTCACTCCCACCGTTTCGAGACACCATTAATCCCTGTAGGAGCGAGCCTGCTCGCGAAGAGGCCCGCAAGGGCACATCAATCCAGCGCCCTGAGCCGCTCCTCGATAAACCGCCGCTCCGGCTCCTGCCGTGTCAACTCCAACGCCCGCACCCACGCCGCCCGCGCCTCTTGCTTGCGCCCCAGTTGCTGGCAAAACTCCGCCCGCGCCGAGTGCGTCAGGTGGTAATCGAGCAACTCGCCGCGATCCAGAATCGCGTCGACCAGTGTCAGCCCCGCCAACGGCCCATCGCGCTGTGAAATCGCCGCTGCGCGATTGAGCTCGATCACCGGCGACGGCACCGCCCGCAGCAAGACGTCATACAGGCCGACGATCTGCGGCCAATCGGTGTCCCCCGCCGTCGGGGCCTCTGCGTGCACCGCCGCGATGGCCGCTTGCAGGCAATACGGTCCGAAGCGGCCCATGCTCAGCGCCTGCTCGATCAGCGTGCAGCCTTCGCGGATCAACCCGGCGTCCCACAGCGAGCGGTCCTGCTCGTCGAGCACAATCAGCTCGCCGCTGGCCGACGTCCTCGCCGGGCGGCGCGACTCATGCAACAGCATCAACGCCAGCAGGCCCATCACCTCCGGCTCCGACAGCAACTCCACGAGCAATCGACCGAGACGAATCGCCTCGCGAGTCAACTCCTCGCGGACCAGTTCTGCGCCAATGGACGCCGAATAGCCCTCGTTGAACACCAGGTAAATCACCCGCAATACGCTGTCGAGGCGCTCGGGTAATTGCGCCAGCGTCGGCACTTGGTAAGGAATTTTCGCGTCGCGGATCTTCGCCTTGGCGCGCACGATGCGCTGGGCGATGGTGGCCGGGGCCGAGAGAAAGGCCCGGGCGATTTCTTCCGTGGTCAGGTCGCAGACTTCGCGCAGCGTCAGCGGCACCTGAGCGTCCGGCGCCAGGGCCGGGTGGCAACAGGTGAAGATCAGCCGCAGGCGATCGTCTTCCACGTCTTCATCACTCCAGTCAGCCTGTTCCAACGCCTCCAGCTGTGCGATCAGCAGGGGCTGCGATGCGGCAAAACGTGCGCGCCGACGCAAGGCATCGATGGCCTTGAAGCGCCCGGTGGACACCAGCCAGGCACGCGGATTGTCCGGCACGCCGTCACGTTGCCAGCGTTCGACCGCGATGAAAAACGCCTCGTGCAAGGCTTCTTCGGCGAGGTCGAAATCCCCCAGCAAGCGGATCAGGGTCGCCAGGATGCGCCGCGAGTCTTCGCGATAGACCCGCTCGACCAATGCCTGAACCGGCGGCCCTGGCATCTTAAGGATTCAACTGGCGAATCGGGCGCACTTCAACACTGCCGACCCGGGCCGCCGGGATGTTGCCGGCGACTTGAATGGCCTCGTTGAGGTCCTTGGCATCGATCAGGTAGAAGCCGGCCAGTTGCTCCTTGGTTTCGGCAAACGGGCCGTCGGTAATCGACAGTTTGCCGTTGCGCATGCGAACGGTCGTGGCAGACTGCACCGATTCCAGTGCTTCGCCGGCAAGCAACCGGCCACTGCCCTGGACCGACTCGGCATACGCCATGCACTCTTCGTCCCTGGGACTTTCCGGCAGCGAATGCAGCAGGCGCTCATCGCTGTAGACCAGGCATAGATATTTCATGAACGTCTCCTGCGTTGAACGGATCAACGAGGGCCGCGGCTTGCGCTTTTGGCCCGGTGTCTCGACAAAAAATCAGGGCTTGAGATCGAACAGCGCGGCGCCGCTCATCATGTCGAATGGCGCAGACCAGTGCTCATGGACGATCTGCCACAACCCGCCTACCTGACGATAGCCCGCGCTGCCGCGCATCCAGCAGGCCTGGGTCTCTCCTTTGTCGTTGGTGCCGCCACAATGGGCCAGCCAGTGGGCGAAGGCGACCTCCTGGGAGGCCTCGATGCGGATGTCCTGGAATTCGAAAATATGCGGGCCGGGGCACATCTTCATGCAATCCTCCCAATGCGCACGGTACGCCGCCTTGCCCTTGAATTGCAGGGCCTTGACCGCGTCGAAGGAGACGATGTCGTCGGCATACAGGGTCATGATTTTATCCACATCCTTGGCCATCATGGCCTGGCGATAGGTCTCGATCAGGTTCTGGATCTGGGTGTGCGAATTCATGGTGGTTCTCCGTGGTTTTTATGGGAAGACACCCTTAGTCGTCTGGCGACCCGGCGAATCGACAGCTGAAATAAAAATAACCCATGACGCCAGATTCGCTAGAATTCGAGACTCATTTTCTGTTGGAAAAGGATACTCCAGTGACCGCTCGACTCGTGCCTTATGAACGCCTGAATGCGCTGCAACGCCAGCAGGTCGAGGCAATAGAAGTGCATCCGGAACAGATCAAGTTCAGCGGCGACATTCACGGCGCCTTGCACGCCCTGCTGTCCAAGCCAGGCCAGGGTGTAAAAGGGTTTGCCCTACTGGCCGAGGACATTGCCGTCGCGTTCCTGCTGCTCAAGCGCCCGCCCGCCCTGCCCGCTTGGGCCGATGAACACAGCGCCACGCTGCATGCGCTGCAAGTCGATCAACGCTCGCAAGGCAAGGGTTATGGCAAGGCATGCCTGCAAGCACTGCCCGAGGCGGCGCGCCTGGCCTGGCCTGGGATCAAGGGGCTGGAGTTGTCGGTGGATGCGGACAACGCATCGGCGATCGGTTTATATGCGCAGTATGGTTTTGTCGACAGCGGCGAGGCGTACAAGGGGCGGATTGGTTATGAGCGGCGGATGGGGTTGGTATTTTAACAGACCCCATATCCCGCCACACCCCCAACCCCTGTAGGAGCGAGCTTGCTCGCGAAGCACTCTGGCACACCGCGTTTATCCAGATTGCCCGCGTCATCGTTGACGACCTTCGCGAGCAAGCTCGCTCCTACAAGGGGTTTGTGTTCGGTTAGAGATTGAGCACCATCTCGTGCCACGCCATGCCGCCATGGTCGGACGCCGACGGTTTGATGTAGGCAAAACCGAACCTTGCGTACAGCGCAATGTGCCGTTCCTTGCACATCAAGTTAATGCTGGCCTTGCCCATCGCGCGCATGCGCTCGATGAACTCGCCCATCAGCTGTTTGGCCAGGCCCTGCCCCTGATAATCCGGATGCACCACCACCGACATGATCACCACGTGCGGCCCGTCCGGGTCGTGGCCGATCAATTCCTTGAACGCCTCGTCCGACATTTCCACCTGAAACGCCGCACCGGAGTTGATGAAACCGGCTACGACACCGTCCACCTCGGCGACGATGAAACCCTCGGGCCAGGTCGCGATGCGCATGGCAATTTTCTCGCGGGTCGCGGCTTCGTCGCCTTCATAGGCAACGGTTTCGATGGCGTAGCAGCGGTCCAGATCGGTGGCGGTAACGTTGCGGATGAGGGGGTTCATGGCAGCTCGGAATCAGCGGGGGAAAGGCTGGGATCATAAACCGGCGGCCGTGGGACAGCGAGAGACGAATCGGCGCACTCGCCTCCCGATGCCGCTGTCACGCCTTGATCGGCAGCCAGATTTCCAGTTTGCCGGTGTGCCGCTTGGGGTTGAAGTCTTCGCTGTAGCGCTCGAACTCCGGGGCATCCTGCGCCTGGTGCCCGGAGTGTGGCAGCCAGGTGTCGAAGATGTAGCGAAAGGTCTCGGGCAGCGCGCTCAAGGGACCTTTGTGCTCGAACACCGCGTAGCGTTGCGGCTGTACTTCGACCCAGCGATAGGTCTCCGGCAGGTCATCGAGTTTGCTGATCTCGACACCGGCAATGTAATCGAAGCCACCCTTGCCATCGAAATTGCAGCAGACGCCGTAGGTCACTTCGTCCTTTTGCCCTGGAATACGGCCCAGGTGCGGGATGAATTTTTCCCAAAGCTCGGGAATGCCTTGGGTGCTTTGCTGGGTGAATCGTCCACCCAGTCCTGCAATCAGCAGGAAGTGACCGTGTTCGAAGCGCGGTTGCTCCAGCTCGACGCGTGCTGATTCATCCATGTCTCGACTCCTGATGCATGAAAATGGGTTCGGCTGGGAGTATAGAAGCCAAACCCGATTCGCCCAGTTACAGCGCGTGTAACTGCTCGACGGCAGCCATGCCAACAAACTCGTTGTAACCCGATAGAATCACGTACACCGCGAAATAGCAGAAGATCGCCGCCGATGCCATGTAGGAGTAACGCAGCAGCTTGTCGCCCAGCAACTTGCCGCCATGGCTGGCGGCGAAGCACAGTCCGGCTGACCAGAGCAAACCGGCGCACAGGAAACCGCCGAGAAACAGCGCCGAACTGAGGGCACCACCGCCACCTGAACGGGCGATCAGCGTACCGCCCACCGCGGCGAACCAGAGAATCGCGCTGGGGGAAGACATGGCGAGGAAAATCCCCCGGAAAAACTCCTTGCGGTGGGAGTTCTGCCCCACCTCTTCGGACTGTGCCAGCACCGCTTCGTGGTGAATCGCCGAATAGATCATCTTCGCCGCGAAGTACACCAGCAGCGCCGAACCGCCAATCCACAACACCCAACGCACGGTGTCGTACTGCAGCAACACGGTCATGCCGGCCAGCGCCAGCACCGCGTAGATCAGGTCGCCAACGCAGGTCCCGAGCCCCAGCGCGAAGCCCTGGAAATAGCCGCGTTGCATGGCCAGGGTGATCATCGCGATATTGGCCACGCCGATATCCAGGCACAGCGAGAGGCTCAGCAAGAAGCCGCTGGTAAATTCCATCGAACCCTATCCTTCGGACAAATTTGTTTACTTTGAGGCTGGACAGTCTGCCACAGCTGACCGTACATTCCGCCACAGGTCACCGCAGTGACCTGCGTCGCTCGGACGGTTCCGGGCGCTTACGTTATCCGAGGCAACAATGGCCGAACAAGGTTCGCCGCGCCGCTTTGCGCGCATCGATCGACTCCCCCCTTACGTGTTCAACATCACTGCCGAGCTGAAGATGGCCGCCCGTCGTCGGGGCGAAGACATCATCGATTTGAGCATGGGCAACCCCGACGGCGCCACGCCGCCGCACATTGTCGAAAAACTGGTGCAGGTCGCCCAGCGCGAAGACACCCATGGCTACTCCACGTCTAAGGGCATTCCGCGCCTGCGCCGGGCGATTTCCAATTGGTACAAGGAACGCTACGCGGTCGACATCGACCCGGAAAGTGAAGCCATCGTCACCATTGGTTCCAAGGAAGGCCTGGCGCACTTGATGCTGGCGACCCTGGACCAGGGTGACACCGTGCTGGTGCCCAACCCGAGCTACCCGATTCACATCTACGGTGCCGTGATTGCCGGCGCTCAGGTGCGTTCGGTGCCGCTGGTGCCGGGCGTGGATTTCTTCGCTGAACTGGAGCGGGCGATTCGCGGCTCGATCCCCAAGCCAAAGATGATGATCCTTGGCTTCCCGTCCAACCCCACCGCGCAGTGCGTGGAGCTGGACTTCTTCGAGCGCGTCATTGCCCTCGCCAAGCAGTACGACGTACTGGTGGTGCACGACCTGGCCTACGCCGACATCGTCTACGACGGCTGGAAAGCCCCGTCGATCATGCAGGTGCCAGGAGCCAAGGACATTGCGGTGGAGTTTTTCACCCTGTCCAAGAGCTACAACATGGCCGGCTGGCGCATCGGCTTCATGGTCGGCAACCCGGAACTGGTCAACGCCCTGGCGCGGATCAAGAGTTACCACGACTACGGTACCTTCACCCCGCTCCAAGTGGCGGCGATTGCCGCACTCGAAGGCGACCAGCAATGCGTGCGCGACATCGCCGAGCAGTATCGGCAGCGCCGCAATGTGCTGGTCAAGGGCTTGCATGAACTGGGCTGGATGGTGGAAAACCCGAAGGCCTCGATGTACGTCTGGGCGAAGATTCCCGAGGCCTATGCGCATTTGGGTTCGCTGGAATTCGCCAAGAAACTGCTGGCCGAGGCCAAAGTGTGTGTCTCGCCGGGCGTTGGTTTTGGCGAGTATGGCGATGACCATGTGCGCTTTGCGCTGATCGAAAACCAGGACCGGATTCGTCAGGCCGTGCGCGGGATTCGCGGGATGTTTCGGGCAGATGGCTTAGTCAGCAAATCCAGCACCTGACCCAAAAACCTGTGGCAACAACACTCTTGTGGCGAGGGGGGCTTGCCCCCGTTCGGCGGCGAAGTCGTCGTAAAACCCGTTAACGCATTCTGCCTGAAGAAACGCAGGGACCGGTTTTGGGATTGCTGCGCAATCCAACGGGGGCAAGCCCCCTCGCCACAATGAACAGGTCTATCCCTGGGGCACAAAAAAACCGCATCGCTGCGGTTTTTTTGTGCCTGCGCGCTACTTAAAAGAAGAGACGCTTAAACGAACAGCGACAACAACAGGATAAAGCCCAGGCCTACCACCGACAGGATGGTTTCCATCGCGGTCCAGGTCTTGAAGGTTTCGGCAACGGTCATGTTGAAGTACTGCTTCACCAGCCAGAAACCCGCGTCGTTGACATGGGACAGAATCAGCGAACCGGCACCGGTGGCCAACACCAGCAGCTCACGGTTCACACCCGGAATCATCCCCACCACCGGCACCACGATGCCGGCGCCGGTGATGGTCGCCACGGTCGCAGAACCGGTCGCGATACGGATCACCGCCGCCACCAGCCAGGCCAGCAGGATCGGCGAGATTTGCGCGTTCACTGCCATATGGCCGATCACGTCACCCACGCCGCTGGTCACCAGCATCTGCTTGAAGCCGCCACCGGCACCGATGATCAGGATGATCGCGGCGGTTGGCGCCAGGCTTGAGTCCAGCAGTTTGAGGATCTGCTTGGAGTCGATGCCCTGACGGTGACCGAAGGTGTACAGCGACAGCAGCAACGCCAGCAGCAACGCCGAGATCGGGTGGCCGACGAAGTCCATGAAGGTACGGAAGAAATGACCGTCCGGCAGTGCCACATCGGCAAAGGTCTTGAGCAGCATCAGGAACACCGGCAGCAGCACGGTGACCAGGGTGATGCCGAAGCTCGGCAGTTCCTTGGCGTCGGGTTCGCGGGCCAATTGCTCCACCAACTCCTTGTTGGCAATACCCGGGATGTACTTGGAAATGAACGTGCCGTAGATCGGACCGGCAATAATGGCGGTCGGCAACGCAACGATCAGGCCGTAAAGGATAGTCTTGCCGATGTCAGCGCCAAATACGCCAATGGCCAGCAGCGGGCCCGGGTGCGGCGGCACCAGGCCGTGGACCGCGGACAGACCGGCCAGCAGCGGGATACCGATCTTGATGATCGACACACCGGTGCGACGGGCGACGATGAACACCAGCGGGATCAGCAGCACGAAGCCGATTTCGAAAAACAGCGGAATGCCGACCAGGAACGCGGCGAACATCATCGCCCACTGCACCTTGTCCTTGCCGAACGCGCGAATCAATGTCTGCGCAATCTGATCCGCACCGCCGGATTCGGCCATCATTTTGCCGAGCATGGTGCCCAGGGCGAGGATGATGCCGACAAAACCAAGCACGCCACCGAAGCCATCCTGGAACGCCTTGATGATGGTGCCGATCGGCATGCCGGAGGTCAGCCCGAGGAAGGTCGCGGCGATGGTCAGGGCAATGAACGGGTGCAGCTTGAACTGGGTAATCAGGACGATAAGCCCGATCACCGTGACCACTGCATCAAGCAGCAGGAACGTCTCGTGGGACATGCCAAACATTGGGGGTGTCTCCTGGTTGTTGTTGTTATTAAAGCGGGTTAATCAGAAGCCGTGAGGACAGCGCTGTCTTTTCGAGCACGTTCATACCGCCTGTTTCAGGCCGTTGGCCTGCCACCAGACGTGCGCTTGCGCGGCCAGCTCTTCAACGCTGTGGATCGAGGCATTCAGCGCCAGCGTCAACGGCTCGCCCTTGGGCGATTCGAGGGTGGCGAACTGACTTTCGATCAACGTGGCCGGCATGAAATGGCCCGGACGATGGGAGACACGCTCGGCAGCAACTTCGGGGGTCAACTCAAGAAACACGAAGCCCAGGCCCGGCAAGGCACTGCGCAGGCGTTCGCGATAGATGTGCTTGAGCGCCGAACAGGTCAGCACCGGGCGCTGGCCCTTGGCGTCGATACGGCGCAGTTCATCGCACAGGCTGTCGAGCCAGCCGGCACGGTCTTCGTCGTTCAGGGGGATCCCCGCGCTCATCTTTTCGATGTTGGCGGCAGGGTGGAAAGAGTCGCCTTCAATGGCAGTGGCGCCGCTCAGATGGCACAGGGCCTCGCTGACGCATGTCTTGCCGCAACCGGCAACGCCCATGATGACCAGGGCGGTGATGGGATGATTCATGTAACACCTCAGCGCGCAGACAGCGCTACCTTTGCCAGTTATGACACTAGACCAAAAGCAGAAGTTGCCGACGCCTTTCTTGTCATTTTGTGGGTTGCAGCAGGTTGAGTCCCAACGCCAAAAAGCAAGGATCAGGCGAACCCTCGCTTACGCATTTGCAGCTGCTTCGAGACAGCGCTACCTTAGTGCCTTGAATTTTGTTTGGCAAGCCGTCGATGAACCCAACCAAGAACGATAAAAATACCCGCACCACTGGCCGCCCTACCCTGAACGAAGTTGCCCGGCTGGCCGGTGTCAGCCCAATTACCGCTTCGCGCGCCTTGCGGGGCGTCAGCACCGTGGCCACCGAACTGGTGGAAAAAGTCCAGAAAGCGGCGCTGGACCTCAACTACGTGGTCAACCCTGCCGCCCGTGCGCTGGCCTCGGCCCAGAGCCATTCCGTGGTGGTATTGGTGCCTTCATTATCCAATTTGCTGTTCATCGATACCCTGGAAGCCATTCATCAGGTTTTACGGCCCAAGGGCTTCGAAGTGCTGATCGGCAACTTCCACTATTCGCGTGACGAAGAAGAAAACCTGCTGCGCAACTACATGGCCTATCAACCCCGCGGCCTGTTGCTAACCGGTTTCGACCGCACCGAAAGTTCGCGGCGGATGATCGAAGCCAGCAACATTCCCTGCGTGTACATGATGGAACTGGACAGCGCGGCCGGGCTCAATTGCGTGGGTTTCTCGCAGCTGGCGGCCGGTCAAACGGCAGCCGAGCACTTGCTGTCCCGCGGTCGTAAACGCCTGGCCTACATCGGCGCGCAACTGGACCAGCGCACCCTGCTGCGCGGCGAGGGTTTTCGCAAAGCCGTGCAAAAGGCCGGCTTGTATGACCCGGACCTGGAAGTGTTGACCCCACGCGCCTCTTCCGTCGGCCTGGGCGGCGAGTTGTTTCTGCAACTGCTGGCCAGCCATCCCGATGTCGATGCGATTTTCTTCGGCAACGACGACCTGGCCCAGGGTGCGCTGCTTGAGGCGATGCGCAACGGCATCAAGATTCCCGAGCAAGTGGCGATCCTCGGTTTCAACGACTTGCCGATGTCCGAACACATGGTCCCGCGCTTGAGCAGCATCAATACCCCGCGTGAGGCCATCGGCCGTCGTGCAGCCGAGCAGATGCTGACGCTGATGGCCGGCAACACCGTGGCCAGACCGGTGCAGGACATGGGGTTTGAGTTGAAGGTGCGCGAGAGTACTTGAGCACACCTCATCTGCGGTCATGCCAGGGACCTTGTGGCGAGGGGGCTTGCCCCCGTTCGGCTGCGCAGCAGTCGCGATCCGGTCCATGGGGTGTACCTCAATGACCGCTGAGCCTGTTTTAGGGGCTGCTTCGCAACCCAACGGGGGCAAGCCCCCTCGCCACAATTTCAACTAACCTTTAGGGTGTCCCCCATCCGCTTGTTAGATTCCAGAAGCGTCGATTCGCTAACGGAGTAGCCCCATGGAACACGCACTGAAGATTCTCGGCAAAGCCTCGTCCATCAACGTCCGCAAACTCCTGTGGACCTGCGAGGAGCTGGGCATCCCCTACGAACGCGAGGACTGGGGCAGCGGCTTTGCGTCCACCCACAGCCCGGAGTTCCTGAGGCTCAACCCCAACGCCCAGGTGCCGGTGATCGTCGATGCGGACTTGGTATTGTGGGAGTCCAACACTATCTGCCGCTACCTGGTCGGCAAACATCATCACCATCATGCCGATCTGCTGCCGACCGAACCTGCGGCCCGCGCGCGGGTAGAACAGTGGATGGATTGGCAAGCCACCGAACTCAATCCTTCCTGGAGTTATGCGTTCATGGCGCTGGTACGCAAGGACCCGGAATTCCAGGACGCGCATCGCCTCGAAGTCGGCATCCGTGGCTGGAACCAGAAGATGGGCCTGCTCGAGCATCAACTCGCGACCACCAAGGCGTATATCGCCGGGCCGCGGTTTACCCTGGCGGACATCGTCATCGGCCTGTCCGTCAATCGCTGGCTGATGACGCCGATTGACCGCCCCGATTACCCGGCGGTCGATGAGTATTTCCAGCGCCTGGCGCAACGTCCGGGCTTCCTCAAGCATGGCTGCAACGGCTTGCCTTGAATGATCGCTGGTGACCTCACTCCCCAAGCGTCCCGGGGACGAACCGTCCGCCAAGACCCGCGTGAACCTGCAAGCGGTCTATGCGCCGCTACCTGAAGGCGTCAAGGACTCGATCGGGACCAAAGGCTCGGCCACGGATGAGCTCAAGGAGTACATGAGCAAAACCCCGGGAGAGCGCCTGCGCGATGCAATCCTAGATGAAATGGGGCTGACCCAGGAAGAGATCGACCAAATGCAGCCAGAGAAGCAAATGGCGATCGGCGAAGAAATTGCCCAGCGCATGCAGGACATGGCAGAAATCGCCAAGGCTGAAAAATAACAGGAAAATGGCGACCAGAACAAACTACAGAGGGTCGACAAGTTCCTCGCAGCGCTTTAACAGGCAGCGCCTGCAACTGGTGCTCACTTAGTATCCCCGCCAAATAGTGTAGAGACCTTGATACTTACTATTTTGTCACCCTGGGACTGAAGGTGATCGATGGCATATATTTCTGTCCACGCTGCGGAAGGGTCTGATTTTTCGGGAACACTGAATGGGCAACACTCATCACCAATACCAATTTCCTTTAGAGTGCTAGTTTCTATGACTCCTACCCCATCTCTCCTGTTCACCCCGTATACGATCGAGGCGTAGGCTTTATTGTTATATTTCCACGACGACACCTGGAGGCTCATATCGTAGTCTGCAAGATTGAATGGACTGAATTCTTGCTTACTGCGCAATGAAACTTTCCTGCCGGTAAAATATGGGTGCTCCCAGACGCAAAAATAACCATAGTCGCAGGTACTGTCCGGTTGAGCGGAGTCCTTGGGGGGAAAAGTCATAATGACTGCTCCATCTCCATAAACCAATTGGGTAGCACTGACCTGCCGCGCTCCCGCTTTTCTAGCGAGTTGTTGATCAATCTGTTGTTGAACCTCGGCCTTCTGTAATTTAGTCATTGTGGAATTGAACAGTGTGTAGTTGCTTTGCGCTACCGACACTTTCTCTCCTTTTAAGAAGTAGATTGCTCCGAGGCAGACAATTATTGAAAAAACAATAACAACCCATTTGATCTTCATATTAAATCTCATCCATGCGAGTTATGAGTACTACGGCTTCCAGCCGAGGTTTATCGTTAACCCAGCCATGTACCCGAGAACACATAATCCGACCGATTCGATAGTCAGTCTACTGTCAGAACTAACAGGTACCGGACTTCGAGCGACTCGGAACAAGGGCAAACCAACAGACAAAGTTGCCCTGCCTCCTTCCCCGGGCGACGGCGCGGGGAAGGAGGCAGATCGAATGCTTATTGGCTTGGATGTGATAACGGAGGCCCGATTGCCGGGCTCCGCCGAAGCAGGCTCAATGACCGAACGCCTCAACCTTCCTGGCCCTCCTGTCAGTGCGCTTTTTGCCGATCTTTTTGGGTCGCTCTACCGGGACCCCTTTTTCATTTGCTCATTTTATGTAGGAGCGAGCCTGCTCGCGATGGATTCAAGAGCGCTGCGTTTAGCCAGAAAACACGCGTCATTGTTGTCGATCCTCGCGAGCAGACTCGCTCCTACAATGAAACGGGTCAGTTCAGTTGCAATGTGGAGTTGAACTGGCTGATCGCATCCACCACATGCCGCGAACCCTGCTGGATTTCCAGGATCACCTCCCCCGCCTCGTTCGCCAGCTCCACGCCGAGCCCCGTTCGACTCAAGCTCGACTGCATGCTCGATACCGCGCTGAGAGACAAGTCGTGGTTCTTGCGCACCACATCGACGATCTCCAGCGTCGCCTGGCTGGTGCGCGCTGCGAGGCTGCGCACTTCATCGGCCACCACCGCGAACCCACGCCCGTGCTCACCGGCACGCGCCGCTTCAATCGCCGCGTTGAGCGCCAGCAGGTTGGTCTGGTCGGCAATGCCGCGGATGGTCTGCACGATGGTGCCGATGATGTCCGACTGCTTGCTCACCGCATCAATGCTCAGCGCCGCTTCGTTCAGATCCTGGGAAATGTCCTGGATGACCTGCACCGTCTGCTGCACCACCTCGGAACCTTTGCGCGCGCAGGCGTCATTTTGCACCGAGGTGCTGTGGGCCGCTTCAGCGGCGGTTTGCAGGGTGGTCATCTGATGGGTGATATCGCTGGCGAACTTGACCACTTTGTAGAGCCTGCCCTTGGCGTCGAACAACGGGTTGTACGAGGCTTCGAGGAAGATGGTCTGGCCCTGTTTGTTCCGGCGCTCGAAACGATGGGAGTGATATTCACCACGATTGAGCGATGCCCAGAAATTGCGGTAATTCTGAGATTCGGCTTCGGCACGGTGGCAGAACAGGCTGTGATGCTGCCCCACCACTTCGTTGAGCGAGTACTGCATGGTTTTCAGGAAGTTCTCGTTGGCACTGATGACCTTGCCCTCGGGCGTGAACTCGATCACCGCCATGGAGCGGCCGATGGCTGCGAGACGGCTTTCGTTTTCATGTTCCTTGTTGACCTTGGCGGTGATGTCGGTGGCGACCTTGATCACGCTCTTGACTTGCCGGTCGGGGCCCAGCACCGGCATATAGCTCGCTTCGAGCCAGATCTCCCGGCCGCTTTTGTGCAAGCGCAGGAAGGTCCCGCTCAGCGGCTCGCCCCGCGCCAGGTCACGCCACAACCTGGTGTAGTCGTCGCTGCGATAAAACTGCTCTTCACAAAAAATCCGGTGATGCTTGCCGTGCACTTCATCGGCGCTGTAACCCATGGTGCTGCAAAAGTTTTCGTTGGCATCAATGACGATGCCGTCCGGGGTGAACTCGATCATCGCCATCGAACGACTGATCGCCGCCAACTTGGCGTTGGCCTCGGTCAGCGCACAGCTGAATCGTTCGATTTCCAGCAGGTCAGCCTTGTGATGTAGGTTGAACATGGTTGTATCACCTTAAGCGCGGTTTTTTGATTGATGAAAGTTGCAGGTCTTTCAAATCCACCACTACGTTCCGTGGAACAGGCACACGCACGCCTCCAAAAAGGAGGACTTGTCAGGTGATAAATGATGATCAATCGGAGGGTCCCTATAACGGCACTCTCATCAAGACATCCTTCTCTTGATAGCCCGCACGCAGGCCAGCCCTAACAGATTCACAACAAATTCCATTTAGCGCAAAGCTCCTTGTCATCAAGTGTGGGTGCCTTCGATTGCGCACTCTTTCGCCAAGACATCGACCGCCTCATCACGGCCGACATGGTTAGTTACAACTGATCATAGACAGCAACCTTGGGCTTGCAAGGCCACTAGTCGGCCAGCATTGAGGACAAAAACGGTTCAGCAACTGGTTGGGGGGTTACCGTTCGCCGAGCATGTCCAGCAGCACCTGCACTGCCGCCGACGTTGGTTTGTTCGCCGCGACCACCAAGGCAAACTCGCGCTCGATCCTCGGCAACACCGGCACCACACGCAAACCCTGGCGATTACCCGGCAATGTCATTTCCGGCACCAGGCTCACGCCGATGTTTTCCCGCACCAGGGTGAACGCACTGCTCCATTCACGGACCTCGACGCGCACGTCCCGCAGTTGCAGGCCCGCATCGGCAGCCAGGCTTCGTGCATTGGTCGAACAACCGCCCGTGGCCAATACAAAGGGTTGCGCCGCCAACTCGGCGAGAGACACACCTTCTTCATGGGAGCGCCGCGCCAGCGGGTGGCCGCCGGGCAATACCGCCATCCACGCATCGCGTCCCAAAGGACTGGCCTTGCGCTCGGCAGACGGATTGAGCACCACGCCGACATCCACCAATCCCGCGCCGAGCAGGGTTTCCACTTCGTCATCGCTGACCTCCAGGGCGACCACCTCGATGCCGGGGTAGAGCCGGTTGAACTGACGCAGCAACGGCGGCAGAAAGGTCGCCAGTACCATGGGAAAACTGGCCAGGCGAATCGTCCCGCGTTGAATACCTTTTGCGGCCTCGATGGTGCTGCGAATGGCTTCCAGGGCACCGAGCATGGTCCGCGCCTGATCGATAACCGGCAGGCCGATGGCGGTCGGCAATGTCTGGCGGTTTTCCCGAGTGAACAATTGCACCCCGAGGCTTTCCTCGATCAGCGCCAAGGCCTGGCTGGCGCCTGACTGGGTCATGCCGACCCGTTCGGCGGCGCGGGTGATGTTGCCGGTGTCCGCCACGGCCACCACCATTCGCCAGTGCATCAGGTTCATCATGGCAGTAGCTTTCCTTATGGTAGCTTTCTGAAAGATTAATTTTACCGAGGGTGCCGAGCACTATGACACTGGCGTAAACCCACAACCAGAGCCCGCCCCATGAAGCTGTATTACGCCCCCCAAGCCTGCTCGCTCGCAGCGCATATCGTATTGCGCGAACTGGAACTGCCCTTCCAATTGATCCGTGTCGACAACATCACCAAAACCACCGCCGACGGCGACGACTTTCTCGCCATCAACCCCAAGGGTTACGTCGCTGCCTTGCAACTGGAGAACGGCGAGTTGCTGACCGAGGGGCCGGCGATCCTGCAATACCTGGCGGATCTGCAGCCACAAGCGAAACTGGCCGCAGCCCAGGGGACATTCGAGCGGGTACGGTTGCAGGAGTGCCTGAACTTCCTTTCGACGGAGATTCATGGCGGGCTTGGTTGGCTGTTCAACAGCCGATTCCCGGATGAAGTGAAAACGTTGATCAAGGAGAAGCTGTTCAAGCGTTTTGCGGTGTTGAACCAGACGTTGGAGCGACAAGATTTTTTGATGGCGGGCGGGTTCAGTGTTGCTGATGCGTACTTGTTTACGGTGTTGCGTTGGGCGAGGTTGTTTGAGATTGATTTGAATGGGTGGCCGGCGTTGGCAGGGTTTCAAGCGAGGGTGGATCAGCGGCCGGCGGTGAAGGCGGCGTTGGCCGCCGAATTGGCGTAAGACTGGAGATTATTCGCGCCAGCCAGCGTTCGTTGGCCTGGTGGATGGGTACTGGGGCGGTGTACATCAGCAGTTCGGCGATGCGTGGGGTCATCAAAATGTTCCTGCGTAACGTATTCCTTGTCGGAGCGGGCTTGCCCGCGAAAGGGTCCTGCCTGGCAACATTGATGCAGGATGTGCCAGCCTCTTCGCGGGCAAGCCCGCTCCTAGAGGGTTTGAAGGTTGTCTCTGCCTCAGTGAAACGGATGCCTCGGGCTGTCGATGGCTTTCACGCCATGTCGGCGCCACAACGGCCCATAACCTTGCACCAGAAACCCGCCGCTGCGTGCCAGCCATTGCTCGCGGCGGGCATGGTAGACGCGGGGCAAGTCGTACCAGGGCAGGCTCGGCAAATCATGGTGCACCAGATGAAAATTGAGGTTCAGGAACAACCAGCGCCACGGCCAGGCCGCTTCATTGAGTACGGTACGTTGCTCCGGCGCGGCGTGAGGCCGATGTTCATAGTAGGAGCGAACCATCGCAATCGACAGCGCCGGCACGCTGATCAAAAACAGGTAATGCCAAACCGGTAGCGCACTGAAATTCGACAAGAACCAAAGCATCAACCCGGTCATCAAGCCGTGACTCAACCACATCTGCCAGGCCTGCGGCTCGCCCGCTCTGAGGCGTTGCAGTTCATCATGGGCCAGTGCCAGCAAGGCCAGCGGTGCACCCAGGGCAAAGCGGCCGAGCACGGTTTTATTCAGCCAGTGCAGGCTCTGTTCGAACAGCGAACGGCCCTGCCAATGATCGGCACTCAGGTAACGACTTTCCGGGTCACGACCGGGAATGGTGAGGTCTTCGTCGCGGTGATGCTGCAAATGGCTGTCGCGATACAAGGTGTACGGATACCACACGGCAAACGGCGCATAACCCAGGATTTTGTTCAGGCGCACCCAGCGTGTGGGGTGACCGTGCAACAGTTCGTGCTGCACGGATAACCACAGCACCAGCAGTGGTATCAGTAACAGCGTGCTCCACCACACCCCCAATCGATGACTGTTCAAAACGATGCCAAACCAGCCGCCGTAGACACCGATCAGCAGCAGCCAGGTCGGCCATTCAGTGCGTGCGGTGAAACGTCGGCGCAGGGTGTCGATTTCTTCCCGGTGGGTGTCATCAAAGTAATGAGGCATGGCGTTGCTCAGATCGGGGACCAATCCCCTTCTGTGCAATGGCCTTGGGAAATCCTGCAGATTATTTTTACGACAATCGCTCCCACCTTGCGTGGGAGCGATCGATCAACACGGGCTCAGTGACCGAACACGTCGACCTTCTTGGCCTTCTTGTCCGCGCGTTTTTCAATGGCGGTTTTCGCCGGTTTCTTCTTCGCCGCTTTCTTTGAATCCATACCTTTGGACATGATGCGTACTCCACTCACAGGGATGTGAGATCAGGTATACACCTATCCCGGCGCGTACGTTCTTTTATAATCGCAGGCCTTGCCCATCGACAGCCCAAGACCATGACCGACACCCGATACACCCTGCTCGACGAACCGTTATGGCCGTTGATGAACAAGTTTTACCGCGCTCATCAGTCGTCGATGAAAGCCGTGCGCGACGCGCAACTGTGGGTCGCACGACGCGATGAAATCGTCGCCGCGCTGTGCTTGCGACCGGTGTCCGGCGGGCATTGGCTGACAGGATTGTTTGTCGACCCGGCGTGTCGCGGCCAGGGGATTGCCGCGGGGTTGATCGCTGTCGCGGTGAAGGACTGCGAGCTGCCGGTGTGGTTGTTCTGCCATCCGGACTTGCGCGGGTTTTATGAGCTTCACGGTTTTACGTTCGATCCGCCGATGCCGTACGCAATGGTTGAACGCTTGACTCGGTATGCGCGCAGCAAGCCGATGATTGCGATGGGGCTGGAAGCGAAATAACGACCCTGAAACTGTAGGAGCGAGCCTGCTCGCGATGGCGGCGCATCAGTCGCCAACAATGTTGACTGACAGGGCCTCATCGCGAGCAGGCTCGCTCCTACAGAGGACTGCGAGTGTTCATTCGTCGGCGTTGGGGTCGAGGTCCGGGAACATCACTTCGGTGAAGCCGAACTTGCTGAAGTCGGTAATGCGCGACGGGTACAGGCGGCCGATCAGGTGATCACATTCGTGCTGCACCACCCGCGCATGGAAGCCCGAGGCGATGCGCACAATCGGTTCGCCCTTGGGGTCGACGCCTTCGTAACGAATGTGCTGGTAACGCTGCACCGCGCCACGCAGGCCGGGCACCGACAAACAGCCTTCGAAGCCCTCTTCCAGGACCGGGCTCAGCTGTGTGATCAACGGGTTGATCAGGATCGTCTGCGGCACGGCCTCGGCGTCCGGGTAACGTTCGCTGTGCTCGAAACCGAAGATCACCAATTGCAGGTCGACGCCGATCTGCGGGGCAGCCAGGCCCACGCCACCGACACTTTCCATGGTCTGGAACATGTCATCGATCAGTTGCCATAGCTCAGGGCTGTCGAACATCTCGGCGGACACCGGCGGGGCAATGCGCAGCAGGCGCTCATCGCCCATTTTCAGAATGTCACGGATCATGATCAGGCTTCGTCAGAGGTCGGTTTGAGCGAATGATCGCGGCCCAGTCCCGACACGTGGTGTTTTTCGTCGTGGCCGGGACCGTGCTCACCGGGGACTTTCTCTCCCGGGTCCTTGCCTTCGTTGGACATGTGCTCGATCACTGCATTCATCTCGGCGCCGAGCAGCAGTACCGCAGCAGAAATATAGAAGTACAGCAACAGCACGATGATCGCGCCGATACTGCCATACATGGCGTTGTAGTTGGCGAACTCCTTGACGTACAAACCGAAGCCCAGCGAGGCGATGATCCATACCACCACCGCCAGCACCGAACCTGGCGTGATGAAGCGGAACTGCTGTTTGACGTCGGGCATGACGTAGTATATGCAGGCCACCGCCATCATCAGCAGGATCACGATCACCGGCCAGCGCGCAATGGTCCAAACGGTGACGATGAAATCTTCCAGGCCGACCTGCGAAGCAATCCAGCTCATCACTTGCGGGCCGAGCACCATCAGTGCAGCGGCGATCAACAGCATGCCGGCGATGCCGACGGTGTAGATGATCGACAGTGGGAAGCGTTTCCACACGGGCCGGCCCTCGACCACGTCGTAGGCGGCGTTCATCGCGCTCATCATCAGCCGCACGCCGGCCGAAGCGGTATACAGCGCAATCACGATACCCACCGAGAGCAGGCCACCCTTGGACTGCTGAAGCTGGTCGATCACCGGGTTGACCTGCTCCAACGCCTGGGGCGGCAATACCAGTTCCGATTGCAGGCGCAGCCAGGAGAAGAAGTCGGGCAAATGCAGGAAACCGATCAGGGCGATCAGGAACAGAATGAACGGAAACAGCGAAAACAGCATTTGATAGGCCAGCGCCGAGGCATAGGTCGACATCTCGTCTTCGACGAACTCGGTGACCGTGCGCATCATCACACGGTGCAGGGGCAGGCCTCTCATGTCCGGGAAAATCATTTGCGTCTCCATTCGCCGCATACGGATTTGGGTTGAAGTCGTGGCGACTCAGGGCTGTTTTCTTTGATCAAGGTAGCCCACTTGGCGACTTTGAAACAATTTCAGTGTGCAAGTTCAGGCTGACACAAAAACGGCCATCCGTGGATGGCCGTTTCTGACACTTATCAAAGGCCGGATCAAGCCTTGTCGATACCTTTCTTCAATGCATCCTTGGCCTTGCCGACGGCTTGCTGGGCCTCGCCTTTCTTTTCCTGCACCGCGCCTTCGGCGCGCATTTTGTCATCACCGGTGGCCTTGCCGACGCCTTGCTTGACGTTCCCGGCCGCTTCGTTAGCCATGCCTTTGACTTTATCGCCTGTGCTGCTCATGGTGTCTCTCCTGTGAACATTTTCAATCGATGGAAAAGTCGTTACACAAGGTTGACCGAGGGGGTTTGCAGGGAGTTTCATTTATTTTCAGGCCGACATTTCATCGTCCGGTGCAGGTTGCGCTTTATGTTTGCGGGCCAACCCCCGAGAATGCGCCACACGTTCAGGCCATGGCGCTGAAGATCCAACCCCGTAGGAATGTTATGAAACTCGATAAAAAGCAGGCCATTGCCCGCAGAAACCAGGAACTTGGCGGCGCTGTGCTTGGCATCAACAACTGCCACTTCGCCGAATTGAACCGTAATCGCAACATCTGGTGGTTCGACCTGCCGGTGACGCGCCTGGCCGTGGGTCAGTACGAGTGGATTCACCTGCTGATGCACACGCCGGCCACCGACGAATTGCTGCACCTGAAAGTGCCGACGGTGTTCCTGCGCGAGAAGCTCGAGGGCCTGGTGGTGCGCAACGAAGGCAAGCGCAAGGCGGCATTGAGCCTGGAACTGAGCGCTGACAAGGATTCCTTCCTGCAGGACATGCGCCCGGCGGGTACCAACGTTAATTTTGCGCCGTTTCGCCAGTAATACGCAGAACTCCTGGGGTGAGGGGGCTTGCCCCCGTTCGGCGGCGCAGGCATCGTAAATCAGATGCACATGGTACTTCAGGTATATCTCAGTGACTGGCTTTGGGTCCGCTGCGCAGCCCAACGGGGGCAAGCCCCCTCGCCACAAAAGCCGCCCTGACCACAAAGTCTGCGCCAACAAAAAGCCCCGCATCAGCGGGGCTTTTTGTTGGGTTACGCGACGGCTTTCTTCGCGTTGATCTTCTTCAACTCTTCATCGCGCAACTCACGGCGCAGGATCTTGCCGACATTGGTGGTCGGCAGCGCATCGCGGAACTCCACAGAGCGCGGGACCTTGTAGCCGGTGACGTTGGCGCGCATGTGCTCCATCACCTGTTCCTTGGTCAGGGTTACGCCCGGTTTGGCGACGATGAAAATCTTGATCGCCTCGCCCGACTTCTCATCCGGAATACCGATGGCCGCGCATTGCAGCACACCCGGCAGCGTGGCCAGCACGTCTTCGAGCTCGTTCGGGTACACGTTGAAGCCGGACACCAGGATCATGTCTTTCTTGCGATCGACAATGCGCAGGTAACCGTCTGCCTGGATCAGCGCGATGTCACCGGTTTTCAACCAGCCTTCGCTGTCGAGCATTTCATCGGTCGCTTCCTGACGCTGCCAGTAGCCCTTCATGACTTGCGGGCCTTTCACGCACAGTTCGCCGATTTCGCCCATCGGCTGCTCGACACCGGCGTCATCGATGACTTTGCACAGGGTCGACGGCACCGGAATGCCAATAGTGCCAATCTGGATGTTCTGGATCGGGTTGACCGTCGCCACCGGACTGGTTTCGGTCATGCCGTAGCCTTCGCAGATGGCGCAACCGGTGACCGCTTTCCAGCGTTCGGCGGCGGCCAGTTGCAGGGCCATGCCGCCCGACAGGGTGACCTTCAGCGCCGAGAAATCCAGCCTGCGGAAGCCTTCGTTGTTGCACAGGGCCACGAACAGCGTGTTCAGGCCGACGAAACCGCTGAACTTCCACTTCGACAGTTCCTTGACCATCGCCGGCAGGTCGCGCGGGTTGCTGATCAGGATGTTGTGGTTGCCGATCAGCATCATCGCCATGCAATGAAAGGTGAACGCATAGATGTGATACAGCGGCAGCGGCGTGATCAGGATTTCACAACCTTCATTGAGGTTGGAACCCATCAGTGCCTTGCACTGCAGCATGTTCGCCACCAGGTTGCGATGGGTCAGCATCGCGCCCTTGGCCACGCCGGTGGTGCCGCCGGTGTATTGCAGCACCGCGACATCGCCGCTGGCCGGGTTGGCTTCCGTCACCGGCTGGCCCAGGCCTTTGCTCAGCACGTCGTTGAACTTGACGGCTTTGGGCAAGTGATAGGCCGGCACCATCTTCTTCACGTACTTGATGACGCTGTTGACCAGCAGGCGCTTGAGCGGCGGCAGTAAGTCGGCAACTTCGGTGACGATCACGTGCTTGACGCCGGTTTTCGGCACCACGGTTTGCGCCAGATGCGCCATGTTGGCCAGGCAGACCAGGGCCTTGGCACCGGAGTCGTTGAATTGGTGTTCCATTTCCCGCGCGGTGTACAGCGGGTTGGTATTGACCACGATCAGCCCGGCGCGAATCGCCCCGAAGACGGCAACCGGGTACTGCAAGACGTTGGGCAGTTGCACGGCGATTCGATCGCCGGGCTGCAAGTCGGTATGCTGTTGCAGATAAGCGGCAAAGGCACCGGAGAGTTCATACAACTCACCGTAGGTGAGTGTCTTGCCCAGGTTGCTGAATGCCGGCTTGTTGGCGAAGCGTTGGCAGGATTGCTTCAACACTGCCTGAATATTCGGATACTCGTCTGGATTGATGTCGGCAGCAATCCCAGCTGGGTACTTATCCTTCCAAAAGTCTTCGATCATGGAAGCCCACTCCTCAGCAACGCGAATTCAGCACCGCATTTGATGCGATTATTATTGGTGTTTAGTCATTGGTGAATCTGGCTGACAGAAGGCCGAGAAGTCACAAAAGCGCGCCGAGAGTAGCAGCTTTGCCAAGGGTCGACTAGAGCCAAAAGCGGCCTCTACGGTCACATTTGTGACTCAAGACTGACAAGCGGTCATTTTAGAGCAAAAAACCTATAAAGCCCTGAAGCCCGCGAAAAACGGGGCCTAGATGAATATGTAGGAGCGAGCTTGCTCGCGAAAAACCAAAGACCGCCACTGGGCAGCTGGTTTGCGCGTTATCGTTCACGACCTTCGCGCGCAAGCTCGCTCCTACAGCGACCCGCGCAAAGCGCGGCCATTCACCAATCAAGCGATATCACGCAACTCCCGCCGCAGGATCTTGCCCACCGGTGTCATCGGCAGCGACTCACGCAGCACGATGTGCTTGGGGACTTTATAGGCCGTGAAGTTTTCTTTGCAGTAAGCCTTCAACTCTTCAAGGCTGACCCCGGCCTCACGGGCCACCACGAACAGCTTCACCGCCTCCCCCGATCGCTCGTCGGGCACACCGATGACGGCACAGTTGGCCACTTTTGGGTGCGCCATCATCACGTCTTCGATTTCGTTCGGGTACACGTTGAAGCCCGAGACGATGATCATGTCCTTCTTGCGATCGACGATACGCACAAAACCGTCCGGGTCGATCACCGCAATGTCCCCGGACTTGAACCAGCCCTCGGCATCCAGCACCTCGGCGGTGGCCTCGGGTTTGTGCCAGTAGCCCTTCATGATTTGCGGGCCCTTGATGCACAGTTCGCCGCGTTCCCCCAAGGGTTGTTCGACGCCGTCATCGTTGATGACCTTCAGCGAGGTGCCCGGCACCGGCAAGCCGACCGTGCCCAGCCGCGACTGGTCGCCGTACGGATTGGTGCAGGCCACCGGCGAGGTTTCGGTCAGGCCGTAGCCTTCGGTGATGCGACAACCGGTCAACTGTTCCCAACGCTCCGCGGTGGCCTTGACCAGTGCGGTGCCGCCGGAGTTGGTGAGTTTGAGGCTGGAGAAATCCAGGGTCTTGAAGTCCGGATGATCCATCAGCGCGACGAACAGCGTGTTGAGCCCCAACAGCGCCGAGAACCGCCAGTTCTTCAGCTCCTTGATGAAGCCGCCGATGTCACGCGGGTTGGTGATCAGCACGTTGTGATTGCCCGACACCATCATGCACATGCAATTCGCTGTGAACGCATAGATGTGGTACAGCGGCAGCGGCGCGACCATCACTTCCTGGCCCTCGCGCAACAACGGCTGGCCGTCACTGCCGAACTGTTCAAGGCAGGCACGTACCTGCTGCATATTCGCCACGAGGTTGCCGTGGGTCAGCATCGCACCCTTGGCCAGGCCGGTGGTGCCGCCGGTGTATTGCAGCACGGCAATGTCATCGAGGCCGACCTTCAGCGGCTTGATGCCCAGGCCACGGCCCATGCGCAAGGCGCTCCTGAAGGAGATGGCCTGGGGCAAGGCATAGTCGGGGACCATTTTCTTCACCTTGCTGACCAGGGTGTTGACCAGCCAGCCCTTGGCGGCCGGCATCAAGTCCCCCATCTTCGCTTCGATCAGGTACTGGATGTCGGTGTCGGGCAGCACTTCCTGGACTTTCTGCCCGAACATGTTCAGGTACACCAGCGCCCGGGCACCGGAGTCCTTGAACTGATGACGCATCTCCCGCGCGGTGTACAGCGGGTTGGTGTTGACCACGACCAGCCCGGCGCGCAAGGCGCCGAACACGGCAATCGGGTAATGCAGGACATTGGGCATCTGCACCGCGATGCGATCCCCCGGCACCAGGTCGGTGTGGGCTTGCAGATAACCGGCGAAAGCGGCGCTGTGGCGTTCCAGTTCGGCGTAGGTCAGGGTCACGCCCATGTTGCTGAACGCGGGGCGGTCAGCAAACTTCTTGCAGGAACGCTCGAACACCTCGATCACCGACTTGTAGGCCCCCATGTCGATATCCAGGGGCACGCCGGCCGGGCGTTTGTCATTCCAGAAATCAGGTTGCATTGTTCTTGTCCTCTTTACCTGAATCTATCCGGGGCCGATTTTCTGTCATTTCTCTTTGATCCCTCAAAGGCAGAAAGCGAAAAGCGGAGCTTTACGGACACTAGCAGCTATGGCGATTGAGGCAAATATGCGCAAACCCGTCATTGATCGTGTGAATCTTCCTGCCTCGGCGTGGGCTGATCCGTCGCGGGCAACCGGATGCGCTATACAATGCAACGACCCCGTGCAAAGGAACCGCCATGATCCATGACACTTTCTGGCTGACCACGAGCGACCACAGCCGCCTCTTCGTCAACCAGTGGCTTCCCGAGGGCAACCTCAAGGCGATGATTCTGCTGGCCCACGGCATGGCCGAACACAGCGGTCGTTATGCAGCGCTGGCGCAAAAGTTCTGCGATCAGGGCTATGGGGTCTGCGCGCCGGACCTGCGCGGACATGGCAAAACGGCCGAAAACGGGACACTCGGGCATTTTGCCGACGACGATGGCTGGTGCAAGGTCGTCAGCGACCTCGCCAGTCTCAACCAGCACATCGGCCAGCAATATCCCGGCGTGCCGATCATCCTGCTGGGGCACAGCATGGGCAGCTACATCGCCCAGGCTTATCTGCTGCACCACAGCGCCAGCTTGCACGGGGCTATTCTCAGCGGCTCGAATTTCCAGCCGGTGGCGCTTTATCGCGCGGCGCGGCAAATCGCCCGCTTCGAACGCCTGCGCCAGGGCCGCAAAGGGCGCAGCGCCTTGATCGAGTGGCTGTCGTTCGGCTCGTTCAACAAAAAATTCAAACCGGCACGCACGCGGTTCGACTGGCTCAGCCGCGATCCGGCGCAGGTCGACCTGTACGTCAACGACCCGCTCTGCGGCTTCCGTTGCACCAATCAGCTGTGGATCGATTTACTCGGCGGCTTGCAGCAAATCAGCAAAGCGTCCAATCTCGCGCAGATTGACCCGGGCCTGCCCTTGCTGGTGATGGGCGGTGAATGTGATCCGGTGAGCGAGGGCAAACGTCTCAAGGATCTGGCTGACGCACTGCGCGCGGCCGGCAGCCAGCACTTGCAATTGAGCGTTTACCCGCAGGCGCGGCACGAACTGTTCAACGAGAGCAACCGCGATGAAATCATCGCCGATGTACTGAACTGGATCGCACAGGCCTTGAGCACGCCGCGGCCGCACCGATCCGAATAGTTTTGTTGTGAATTACTTAATTCGTCACAGGAATCGAGACAGATGACCCAGGTTACCAACACCCCTTACGAAGCTCTGGAGGTCGGCCAGACCGCCAGTTTCAGCAAGACGGTAGAAGAGCGCGACATCCAGCTGTTCGCCGCGATGTCAGGCGATCACAACCCGGTTCACCTGGACGCCGAATACGCCGCCAGCACCATGTTCAAGGAACGCATTGCCCACGGCATGTTCAGCGGCGCGTTGATCAGCGCGGCGGTCGCCTGTGAATTGCCTGGGCCGGGCACCATCTACATCGGCCAGCAGATGAGCTTTCAGAAACCGGTGAAGATCGGCGACACCTTGACCGTTCGCCTGGAAATCCTCGAAAAACTGCCGAAATTCCGCGTGCGCATCGCCACCCGCGTGTTCAACCAGCGTGATGAGCTGGTGGTGGACGGCGAGGCGGAAATCATGGCGCCACGCAAGCAGCAGAGCGTGACGCTGACTGAGTTGCCGGCCATCAGCATCGGCTGATCTACGCCGCAAAAAATGTAGGAGCGAACCTGCTCGCGATAGCGCCGGATCAGTCAACATCACTGTTGAATGACAGGCCCTCATCGCGAGCAAGCTCGCTCCTACAGTTGCTTCTACCCGCTGTTACGAACGGGCACGCGCCTGATTACGCAGGGCTTTTACCTGATCGTGATTGCGTTGCACGCCGTGATACTGACGTTCAACCAGGTCACGAATGCCGACCAGGTTGTGCTTGTTGATCTTCTCCATGGCGTCCCGATAAGCCTTGAGCGCATGGTCCTCACCGCGCTCGGCTTCATTGAGCACGGCTTCCTCGCCCTTGCCGGTGAACATCGACTTCACGTCGACCCAACGGCGGTGCAAGTCGCCACTGACACTGGTGGAGGTTTCCGGATCGCCACCCATGGAGCGCACGGCTGACTGCAATTCTGCCGCAGCGGTGCCACAGTCGGCAGCACGCTGGATAAACAGGGTTTTGAGTTCTGGGTGCTTGATGTCTTCAGCGCAAGTCTTGAACCCTTCCTGACCGTCCTTGCTGGTTTCAATCAGGTCGTTGAGTACAGAGATCGCTTCTTTATTCATGTCGGTCATTTTTTCAATTCCTTGCGGTGGATGAAAGGTGTAACAACCATTGCACCGTGCATGCCAGCTAGTAATGACCGACTTAGTCTTTATTTTTCAATAAGTTATGAAATACGAGCAAATCTGTATCCGTTTTATTTGCATGATCTGTCATTTGGCCTGCATGCAGAATGCCTGTATTTTCCAGACTGACCGACTCAAGACGACCGCTCGATGAATCCTGAAAAGCTCGAACTGCTGATCACCCGCGAAATGCCCTTCGGCAAATACAAGGGGCGCATCATTGCCGACCTGCCCGGCCCTTACCTGAACTGGTTTGCCCGCGAAGGTTTTCCCCATGGCGAACTCGGCGGCCTGCTGGCGCTGATGCAAGAAATCGATCACAACGGTTTATCCGACTTGCTCGAACCGCTGCGCGCCAAACACCGCAAGCCTGCCCCGCGCCACTGAATCACTACCGAGTTGCCCATGCCCGACAACACCCGCCGCGCCCGTGATGAAGCTTTCTGGCAAACTTTTGCCGACCGCTACAATACCGAACCTGGACCGATCAACCTGGAGAACGGTTACTTCGGCCGCATGTCGCGCACCGTTATCGAGGAATACCAGCGCAACATCGAACGGGTCAACCGCAGTAATTCGCTGTACGTCCGTCAGCGCTTCGAACAGGGCGACAGCCTGCAGATCCGTGCGCAACTGGCCAGTTTGATTGGCGTGCCCGCCGCCAGCATCGCCCTGACCCGCAACGCATCGGAGGGTTTGCAGTCGCTGATCCGCAACTACAACCGCCTCCAGCCCGGCGACCAGGTGCTGGTGTGCGACCTGGAATACGACACCGTCAAAGGCGCCCTGCGCTGGCTGGCCCGCCATCGTGGTGTCGAAGTGATCGAGATCGAACACGCTCACCCGGCCACCTTCGACAGCCTGCTGAACACTTATCGCGAAGCCTTTGCACGGCATCCGCGGCTCAAGTTGATGGCCCTGACCCACGTCACCCACCGCACGGGCCTGGTGATGCCGGTCCAGGCGATTGCCGCCGCGGCCAAGGAACACGGGATCGACGTCATCCTTGACGGCGCCCATGCCCTGGGCCAGCTCGAGTTCGATCTCAGCGAGCTGGGTATCGCGTTCGCCGGCTACAACCTGCACAAGTGGATCGGCGCGCCGCTGACCCTTGGCTTCATCTACATCGCCCCCGAGCGCCTGGCCGACATCGACCCGGACATGGGCGAGATGCATTACCCGCCCACCGATATTCGCGCTCGCACTTCCTACAGCACGCCCAACATCCCGGCGTTGCTGACCCTGCCACTGGTGCTCGAAGAGCATTGGGCGATGGGCGGGGCCGCGGCCAAAGGTGCGCGGCTCAACTACCTGCGCAACCGTTGGGTGGTCGCGGCGCGCGAACTGCCGGGCATTGAAGTCCTGACCCCGGATGATCCACGCCTGTATTGCGGCATCACGTCCTTGCGCTTTACCCGGCAGGCCGATCAACAGGTCATGGTCGAGCGCTTGCTCAACGAGTACAACCTGTTCACCGTGACCCGCGACGGCGCGGCGTGCGGCCCGTGCGTGCGCATCACGCCGGGGCTGACCACCACGACGGCTGACATGGACCTGCTGGTCAGGGCGTTGACCGAACTGGGCTGAGGTCAGACGGTGTACTTGTCAAAGTCCTCGGGCTTGATCTGCGTCGATGCGGCGAACGTGTCGATGCCGATCGTCATCTGCCCGAAAAAGCCGTCGTCAGCCGAATCCCGCCCCAGCGTATGCACGCTCAGGGTCGAGGCTTCACCGCCCATGGTGGTATAGAAAAAGTCCCGGTCGTTGCTCAGGGCCGGCACGCTTCGACCGCCGTACGCTCGGGTGCAGAGCACCGAGCGCGAGGCCACCTCAGGCAGGTAAAGCTGCCCGACCCAGGCGACATGCCGCTCTTGCTGGTAGTTGTTGCCGGCGGTGATACGCACGGCCACGTGAATGTGCAAGGCACGGCCGGCATAAAAGCCCGGATAGATCGTGGTGAAGCGCACGATCCCCGCCTTGTCGCTGAACTGCCCACCGCGCAGGTAGGTGTCGTCGTCGGTTCGCGGCACGGCGCCGATGTCACCGCTGTCGACCTCGACGTCCGGGTTGATCTTGCTCCAGCCGGAATAAGCCCCCCGTGCATTGCAGTGCCAGATATCCACCAGTGCGTCGGGGACCGGTTCGCCAGTCATCGCATCGACGATGACCAGGCGCAGCACCAGCGGAATGCCGTCGGCGCCTTCGCTGATGTTTCGGCGGATCAGCTTGGGGTTACGGAAATACGGGCCGGCAATTTGCTCGGGGGACAGCAGGTAGACCGGGTTGGCAGGTACATCTGAGGTGTTGGCGTCCATGACGTTCTCTCTTCCATAAGATGAACGCAGGCTAGCACTGGCCGGTTTTCGTTATGCGGTAACTATGTATCGCATGATGTCCTCATTCCTGCAGGAGCAAGCTTGCTCGCGAAAACGGTGTGTCAGGGGTCGAGCCAGGCACTTTCGTGCGGGCAAAAAAAACGGTGCACCGACCAAGCGCACCGTAAAGCCGTAGAACACACAACGAGGTGTAGGGTGTAGCGATCAGTCCAGCAGCGCCAAGGCCTCGGCGGTGCATTCCTGAATACGGGCCCAGTCGCCGTTCTTGATCCACTCCGGATCGAGCATCCAGCTACCGCCCACGCACATGACGTTTTTCAATGCCATGTAGCTCTTGATATTGGCCGGACCCACGCCGCCGGTTGGGCAGAATTTCACTTCGCCGAACGGGCCGCCCAGGGCCTTGATGGCCGCGACGCCGCCGCTGACTTCCGCCGGAAACAGCTTGAAGCGGCGATAGCCCAGGCCATAGCCTTCCATGATGCCCGAGGCATTGCTGATGCCCGGCAGCAGCGGGATCGAGCTGGCGACGCTGGCTTCAAGCAGGTCACGGGTGATGCCTGGCGTGACGATGAACTGCGAGCCTGCCGCTTCTGCCGCCGCCAGCATCTGGCGATCCAGCACCGTGCCGGCACCGGTCACCAGCTCCGGGCGCTGCTCGCGCAGGATCTGGATAGCCTTGAGGCCGAACTGCGAGCGCAGGGTCACTTCCAGGGCCGTCAGGCCACCGGCCGCGAGGGCGTCGGCCAGCGGCAGGACGTCCTGCTCGCGAACGATGGTGATCACCGGCAGGATCCGCGCCTTGGCGCAGAGGCTGTCGATCAGGGCAACTTTATCCGCCATGGAAACGGTCGGGGATAGGTTTGTCATAGCGGCTGTTCCTTGGCTCATGGGCACCAGTAAATCTCTAACGTAGGTTGCAGAAATGCGCGCACCGGCATGGCGGCGACGTCGTTACCGGCCAGTGCGTTACTCAGGGTGGTCAGCTTGGACTGACCGGAAATCGACAGAATCTTGTGTTTGGCCGACGCCAGCAGCGCCCGGCTCATGGTCAGGCGTTGACGCGGTACAGTCGGCGCCATCATTGGCCAGCAACGACGCACGCCATCGACCTGCAACGCCTCGGCCAAGTTCGGGCTGTTGGGGAACAGCGAAGCCGTGTGGCCGTCGTCGCCCATGCCAAGGATCAGCACGTCGATCGCCGGCAGCTCGGACAGCAAACGGTCGGCCTGCTCGGCAGCGTCTTCCAGATTGGCGCTGGCGCTGTACAGGCTGAGGAACTTCGCCTTGGCCGCCGGGCCTTGCAGCAGGTAACGCTTGAGCAGGCCGGCGTTGCTGTCGGCGTGTTCCACCGGCACCCACCGCTCGTCGGCCAGGCTGACCACCACGCTCGACCAATCCAGCGTCTGCTTGGCCAACTGCTGGAAAAACGCCACCGGGCTGCGGCCACCGGACACCACCAGGGTCGCCGTGCCCTGGGCTGCCATCGCGTCTCGCAATTGCTGGGCCACTGCCAATGCCTGGCCTTCAGCCAATTGCACCGGGTTCTTGAACTCAAGGGCCGTTACACCCTGAGGCAGTTTCAATTTAGATATCGCCATACCACGACCTCCCGTCCCGCGTGATCAGAGCAATGGAGCTCATCGGCCCCCAGGACCCGGCCGCGTACGGCTTGGGCGCATCACCGGATTTTTTCCACCCGGCGATCAACTGGTCACACCACTTCCACGCGGCTTCGATTTCATCTTTACGGACAAACAGGTTCTGATTGCCGCGCATCACTTCCAGCAACAACCGTTCGTAGGCATCGGGAATCCGTGCGCTGCTCCAGGTGTCGGAAAAATTCAGCTGCAACGGACCGCTTCGCAGCTGCATGCCCTTGTCCAGGCCTTGGTCTTTCGTCATCACGCGCAAGGAAATGCCTTCGTCCGGCTGCAGGCGGATAATCAGCTTGTTGCTGATTTGCAAGCGCTGCTCGGGAGCGAAAATGTAATGCGACGGTTCCTTGAAGTGGATGACGATCTGCGACAACTTCTGCGGCATGCGCTTGCCAGTACGCAAGTAGAACGGCACGCCAGCCCAGCGCCAGTTGCGGATGTCGGCACGCAGGGCGACGAAGGTTTCGGTGTCGCTCTGGGTGTTGGAATTGGGTTCTTCCAAGTAGCCCGGCACGGCTTTGCCTTCGCTGTAGCCGGCGATGTACTGGCCGCGCACGACTTGGGTGGTCAGGCCTTCCGGGCTGATCGGCGCCAGGGCCTTGAGCACCTTGACCTTCTCGTCGCGGATGCTGTCGGCGGACAGGTCGGCGGGCGGGTCCATGGCGATCAGGCAAAGCAGTTGCAGCAGGTGGTTCTGGATCATGTCGCGCAACTGACCGGCCTTGTCGAAGTAACCCCAACGGCCTTCGATACCGACCTTCTCGGCCACGGTGATTTCCACGTGGGAAATGTAGTTCTGGTTCCACTGGGTCTCGAACAGGCTGTTGGCGAAACGCAGGGCGATCAGGTTTTGTACCGTCTCTTTGCCCAGGTAGTGGTCGATGCGGTAGGTGCGGTTTTCCGGGAAAAACTGCGCCACGGCGTCGTTCACCTTGCGCGAGGATTCCAGGTCCGAACCGATGGGCTTTTCCAGCACCACGCGGGTATTTTCCGCGAGGCCGACCTTGGCCAGGTTCTCGCAGATCGCCCCGTAGACCGCAGCCGGCGTAGCGAAGTAGGCGATGACCCGTTGCGCCGTACCGGCCGATTCAGCCAGGGCCACGTAATCGTCAGGGTTGAGGAAGTCGACGTGCAGGTAGCTCAGGCGCGCCAGGAAACGCTCGACCACGGCGTCATCGAGCTCTTTGGCACCGACATAGCGGCGCAGCTCGGAGGCGATGAACGTCAGGTGTTCCTGCTCGCTGCCCGGCTCACGGGCCAGCGCGATGATCCGCGTGTCCTCGTGCAAGAGGCCTGCGCCGTCAAGTTGATAGAGGGCAGGAAACAGCTTGCGCAAGGCCAGGTCGCCAAGGGCGCCGAACAAGGCAAAGGTGCACGGTTCAACCGTAATCGAGAGCATGATGTTTGTTCTTTTATCAAGTTAAGCTACAAATACCTTTTTTCAAGGCATCACTCAAGGGAAAATGTAGTAATAACTACAACATTTTCGCAAAATACAGATTCCGAGTGGTGGTCGGTCGGAGCCATCAGTAGGATAGGCCACCGTGACGGGCCTCACCAAAGGCCCTTTTTGCATTAGCCGCGCGCTTATCGGTGCCGGTGAATCAAGGATACTTATATGGACCGCGTGCGAAATTTACTGGAGCAAATCCAGAGTCGCCTTGAAGAGCTGAACAAGGCCGAACGCAAAGTCGCCGAGGTGATCCTGCTCAACCCGCAGCAGGCCACCCGCTTCAGCATCGCCGCCCTCGCCCAGGCGGCCTCGGTCAGTGAACCGACGGTCAACCGTTTCTGCCGCTCGTTCGGCGTCAGTGGCTACCCGGAACTCAAGCTTCAGTTGGCTCAGAGCCTGGCCAGTGGCGCGGCGTATGTCAGCCGCGCGGTCGAAGCCGATGACAATCCCGAGGCATATACCAAGAAGATTTTCGGCAGCGCCATCGCCTCTTTGGACAGCGCCTTGCAGGCGCTTGATCCAAACCTGATCAGCCGTGCCGTCGACTTGCTGATCCAGGCCCGGCAAATCCACTTCTTCGGCCTCGGCGCCTCGGCCCCGGTGGCGCTGGATGCGCAGCACAAGTTCTTCCGCTTCAACCTGGCCGTTACCGCCCATGCCGACGTACTGATGCAGCGGATGATTGCCTCGGTGGCCCACACCGGCGAGCTGTTCGTGATCATTTCCTACACCGGCCGCACCCGCGAACTGGTGGAAGTGGCGCGCATCGCCCGGGAAAACGGCGCTTCGGTACTGGGCCTGACCGCCGAGAACTCGCCGCTGGCCAAGGCCAGCACCCTGAGCCTGAACATTCCGCTGCCAGAAGACACCGACATCTACATGCCGATGACGTCGCGGATCATCCAGTTGACCGTGCTGGACGTACTCGCCACCGGCATGACCTTGCGCCGGGGCGTGGATTTCCAGCCGCATTTACGCAAGATCAAAGAGAGCTTGAATGCGAGCCGGTATCCGGTTGGGGATGAGTTCAACTAGATCTCTATTGCCGGATCCGGCCTCTTCGCTGGCAAGCCGGCTCCTACACGGATTGCATCGGACCTGTAGGAGCTGGCTTGCCAGCGAAAGCGTCATCCGCTACACCTCGCCCCTTCGCTACCCCCCCGCCCGCGCCTGCAAACTCAAATGCGCCCGCTCCCCAGGTGCAAGGCACAAGCTGTCGGTACCACCGCTCGCCGCTTCGACACAGACAAATTCATTCACTTCATTCCAGGTCACGCCCAGCAATGGCCGCGCCCCGGGATGCCACACCACTGTGTCGGCCGTATCCCCGGTATCGATGCATAACGCCCGCTGCCAGGCGTGATCATTGAGCTGTAGTTCGCCTTCATGCTGGAATACCCGCTGACAGCCGCCGTCCACCCGTAGCTCGCCTTCCTGCTGACACACCTGTCGGCTCAACTGGTCGTAACCTTGCGCGCCTTCGAGCCCGGACAGCGCTATCTCGCTGACAGCGCCAATACGCCAGTAAGCGTGCAACGCCTGGCTCAACTGGCACGGCAAATCATCCTGATGCTCGGTGCTCAGGCGCAGTTCCATGCGCTCACCCAGGTGCGCCTGCAGGTCCACTTGCCAGTCGCACAACTTCAATTGCCAGTGCAATCGCACGCCATCGTCATCACTCTCGCTGTCGAGCAACTTCCAGTCGAGCAACCGCGCCCAACCATGGGACGGCCAGGCGTTTTCGCTCGGGTGACGGCCATACCACGGCCAGCACACCGGCACGCCACCGCGAATGGCGCCGACCTGCGGCCACTTCGCCGCGCACCACAGCCAGGGTTTCTGGCCCGTGGGCTGGAAGTGCAACAACTGCGCGCCCTGGCGACTGAACACCGCCTGGCACAACGGATGGTCGATCACCAGCACGTCGCGCATCTGATAGCGCTCCCACGCAAACACCGGACGGCCGCGCAAGGATTTGAAGAAGCGTTGTAGCGGATGCTCAAGCATTGACTACGGTCCTGGAAAACATGGGGGTACTAACAGTCACTGAAATTATCTGTGGTAGGGAGCTTGCTTCCGCTGGGGTGCGAAGCGCCCCCAACAGAAGGCCTGCTGCGCAGTCCAGCGGGAGCAAGCTCCCTTGCCACAAAGGCACTAAACCAAGCCCACTGGATTCACCGCAAAAAAAGAGGTTCTTCACGCAATCCCGGGAAACTGTAGGAGCCGGCTTGCTGGCGATGGACTCAAGTGCGCCGCATTTATCCAGTTCACACGCGTTATCGTTAACGACCTTCGCTGGCAAGCCAGCTCCTACAGAAGATCGCGTCCGAGTCGAAAATGAAGTGATCCACACGCCAGTGAAAGAGACAAAAAAAAGCGGACAGCCTTGGCTGTCCGCAAATATGCGCACATGGAGCGAAGCTTATCGCAGACGCGTTAGAACACCGACTGAATTTTCAGGCCGGCCACCAGCGCGTTGTCGACTTCATCCACGCCACCTGGGTGGGTGATGTATTGCAGGTTAGGACGCACGGTCAGCCAGTTGGTGACGTGGAAACCATAGTTGAGCTCGTAGTTGTATTCGGTCTCACGAATCGGCGAGAACACCGGGTCGTTGTAGTCCGTCACACCGTTGGAAGCGTTGACCAGCTCGGCGTTTTTCTTCACGTCGTCGTTGACATGGATACGGGCGAAACCGATGCCCACGTCATCCTTCGGACGCGCGTCGAACGGGCCCTTGTACACAAACATCAGCGACTGGTAGTTGTCGATGAAGTTGGTGTCCTTGTCGTGGAACGTGGCATTGGCCGCAATGTTCAGGCCGCGCGAAGCGTCACCGTTGTGGCTGGTGAGTTGCTGTTGCGCGACGAACCAGTAGCCGTGCTTGCTATCGTGGACACGATACGGGTTGCCGCTGGTCGCAGCGTTCTGGCCGTTGTCGTCTTCGAGGACGTCGTCGGCTGGCGCGGTGCTTTTGTAGTAACCGACACGGTATTCGCCCGGCAGGGTATTGACCTTCGGCGACCAGACCAACTCGACCGGCAGTACAGTACCGGCAGTGCCGCTACCGCTGAGCTTGAAGCCGTTGCCGTGCTCCAGTTGCGACGGGTTCTGGTTGTACGCACCAATCTGAGCGTAGAGCTCGTCATTGATGTTGTACTTCACGCGGATTGCCGCCTGGCTGACCGGCCAGTTGTACCAGATGTTGGTGGCCCAGTTACCCACTTGGGAGCCACAGAACGCCAGGTTCTGGAATTCGCACGGGAAGGTGTTGAAGTCTTCGCCTTCACCGAAGTAACCGGCCTTGACGTCGAGTTTGTTGTCGAAGAACTGGTGCTGAATCCACAACTGGGTCAGACGGACCATGTGGCCGCGACCGTAGACTTCCTGGGAGGAACTCAAGGTGCCAGCACGCGGGTCGCCGATACGGTCGTTGGAGATGTTCTCGCCGTTACGGTTGGTCAGCTGGATCTTGGCCTGGGTGTTATCCCAACCCAGCAGTTTTTGCAGGTCCAGTGCCGCCCCCAGGCCGAACTGGTCGCTGTAGCGTGCAGTCTTGTCATCATTGAAGCCGCCGTGCAGGTTGCCACCGACTTCACCGACGTAGTCCATCTTGATATCGATACCTTGCTCGATCAGCTTGGTACGCTCGCCGCCCCAGTCGCCCGTCATCCACTTGGAGTCGGAGCTGAACGCTTCTGCGGCCATGGCATTGCCGGCCAGAACCAGTGCTGCCGCTGCTGACACTTGGCAGATCAACCGGGCCTTGTTCTTCATCTTCATCCCTACATCCTCGTTTTATTGTTATTAACTTTTGCTTTCCAACGCGGTTACATCAGTTGCGACGGATACCAATCTATCCGCCGCGTGTCCCCTCTGTGGACCGAGCCTGTGACAGGTCTGAGGGGTACTTCGCCCCCAACGGAGGCAAGCCCCCTCGCCACAAAGGCTCGTTCCTACAGTTTTGTTCTTCAGCGGCCCTTGAATTGGGCGACATTCGCACCGTGCGATTCAGTTTTCAGCACGCTTGCAACACCCAAACGCTCCCCGGTCTTGGCATCGAACAGCAGCACTTTCGACGGATCGAATTGCAGGGTCAGGGTCTCGCCCACGGCCGGAGCAACGTCCGGCGCCAGGCGGCAGCAGACCTTGGTGTCGTTGAGGTTGACGAACACCAGTGTGTCAGGACCGGTTGGCTCGGTGACTTGCACTTCAGCCTTGATGCTCGGCAAACCATTACCCTCGCCGCTCGCCAGCACGATCTGTTCAGGACGCAGGCCGAGGATCACTTCGCGATCCTCAAGACCGGCGTCCTGCATGCTCATCGGCAGCTCGCAACGGGCCTGGCCGCTGTCGAGCAGTGCCAGCAGGCGACCGTCCTTGCGCTGCAAACGCAGCGGGATGAAGTTCATCGGCGGCGAGCCGATGAAGCTCGCCACGAACAGGTTGGCCGGGTCGTTGTAGATCTCTTTCGGCGTGCCGAACTGCTGGATGATCCCGTCCTTCATTACCGCCACCTTGTCGCCCAGGGTCATCGCTTCGATCTGGTCGTGGGTCACGTAGACCGTGGTGGTTTTCAGGCGCTGGTGCATCAGTTTCATTTCAGTGCGCATCTCGACCCGCAGCTTGGCGTCGAGGTTGGACAGCGGTTCGTCGAACAGGTAGATCTTCGGCCGCCGCGCCAGCGCACGGCCCATCGCTACACGCTGTTGCTGGCCACCAGAGAGCTGGCCCGGCTTGCGATTGAGCAAGTGTTCGATTTGCAGCAACTTGGCCACGCGAGCGACTTCCTCGTCGATCGCCGACTGGCTCATCTTGCGGATCTTCAGACCGAATTCGATGTTCTCGCGCACGCTCATGGTCGGGTACAGCGCGTAGGACTGGAACACCATGGCGATGTCACGATCCTTGGGGCTCATGCCGCTGACGTCCTGGTCGCCGATCATGATCGCGCCGCCGGTGATGGTCTCCAGGCCGGCGATGCAGTTCATCAGGGTCGACTTGCCGCAGCCCGAGGGGCCGACGAGGATCAGGAACTCACCGTCCTTGATCGACAGTTCGATGTTCTTCAGGGTGTCCGGCAGGCCGGCACCGTAGGTCTTGTTGACGTTGCGAAGTTCGAGCGTTGCCATGATTACCCCTTGACTGCGCCGGCCGTCAGCCCGCGCACGAAATACTTGCCTGCGACCACATAGACCAGCAGGGTCGGCAGCCCGGCGATCATCGCCGCTGCCATGTCCACGTTGTATTCCTTGGCCCCGGTGCTGGTGTTGACCAGGTTGTTCAGCGCCACCGTGATCGGTTGCGAATCACCGCTGGAGAACACCACGCCGAACAGGAAGTCATTCCAGATCTGGGTGAATTGCCAGATCAGGCAAACCATGATGATCGGGGTCGACATCGGCAGGATGATCCGCCGGAAAATGGTGAAGAAGCCTGCGCCGTCGAGGCGTGCAGCCTTCACCAGTGCATCCGGAATGCTCACGTAGTAGTTACGGAAGAACAGCGTGGTGAACGCCAGGCCGTAGACCACGTGAATGAACACCAGGCCGGTGGTGGTGCTCGCCAGACCCATCTTGCCGAGGGTGAACGAGGCCGGCAGCAGCACGGTCTGGAACGGCAGGAAGCAGCCGAACAGCAGCAGGCCGAAGAACAACTGCGAACCGCGAAAACGCCACATCGACAACACGTAGCCGTTCAATGCACCGATGGCGGTGGAGATCAACACAGCCGGAACGGTGATCTTGATCGAGTTCCAGAAGTAGCCGTCAACGGTGGCCCAGGCCTTGATCCAGCCGATGCCGGTGACCACGGTCGGCCAGCTCAGCAGGTTGCCGGTGCTGATGTCTTCCGGGGTCTTGAAGCTGGTCAACAGCATGACCACCAGCGGGATCAGGTAAAGCAGGACAGCGAGGATCAGCACCGCGTAGATCGCGATGCGGCTCAGGCTGACGGGCGGTTTGGCAGCGAGACTAGTCATGACGCTTGGTCCTCAGCTCGGAGTACAGGTAAGGCACGATGATCGCGAGAATCGCACCGAGCATCAGAATCGCACTGGCCGAGCCCATGCCCATCTGGCCGCGACTGAAGGTGAAGGAGTACATGAACATCGCTGGCAGGTCGGAGGAATAACCCGGGCCACCGGCGGTCATCGCCGCCACCAGGTCGAAGCTCTTGATGGCGATGTGCGCCAGGATCATCACGGCACTGAAGAACACCGGACGCAGGCTTGGCAGCACCACTTTCCAGTAGATCGTCGGCATGCTCGCGCCGTCGATCTGCGCGGCGCGGATGATCGATTGGTCAACGCCACGCAGGCCGGCCAGGAACATCGCCATGATGAAGCCCGAGGCTTGCCACACGGCCGCAATCACCAGGCAATACACCACGCGATCGGGGTCGATCAGCCAGTCCAGGCGGAAGCCTTCCCAGCCCCAGTCGCGCAACAATTTGTCCAGGCCCATGCCCGGGTTGAGCAGCCATTTCCAGGCGGTACCGGTGACGATCATCGAGAGCGCCATCGGGTACAGGTAAATGGTGCGGATAAAACCTTCACGACGGATGCGCTGGTCGAGGAACACTGCCAGCAGTACGCCGAGGACCAGGGTGATGCCGATGAACATGCCGCCGAACAGCGCCAGGTTCTTGCTCGCCACCCACCAGCGGTCGTTGTCGAACAGGCGCGCGTATTGCGCCAAGCCCGCCCACTTGTAATTGGGCAGGAAGGTCGAGGTGGTGAACGACAGAACGAACGTCCACAGGATGTAGCCATAGAAGCCCACCAGAACGATGAACATGCTCGGCGCCAGCACCAGCTTTGGGAGCCAGCGCTGCAATGCATCGAACGGCGAGGCCTTGCTGAACACAGCAACAGAACTCATGGGGAAATCCAGAATAAAGATGACAGGGCATTCCCTTGTAGGAGTGAGCCTGCTCGCGATTGTGGTGTGTCAGTTGATGAATCTGTTACCTGACAAACTGCTATCGCGAGCAGGCTCACTCCTACAGGGGCCAAGGATTACTTGGCCGACTGAATCGCTGCGCCGAGTTTCTTGGCGGCATCGGCCGGGTCGGCTTTTGGGTCGTTGATGTAGTTGGTCACTACGTCAAAGAACGCGCCCTGGACGGCCAGCGTGGTCGCCATGTTGTGCGCCATGCTCGGCTGCAAGCCACCGGATTTGGCGTCTGCCAGGAAGTCCTTGGCCGCAGTCTGGGCGCACGAGTCGAAACCGTACTTGCCCATGTCAGCCAGCATGTCGTTACGCACCGGGATAGAACCCTTGTTGATGCTGAAGACCTTTTGGAAGTTCTCACCCAGCACGACTTTGGCGATGTCCTGCTGACCGGCAGCGGTGCCTTTGTCTTTCTGCTTGAACACCGCCAGCGAGTCGATGTTGTAGGTGAACGCCTTGTCGGTGCCCGGGAACGCTACGCACTCGTAGTCCTTGCCGGCGACTTTCTTGGCAGCGGTCCATTCGGACTTGGCCCAGTCACCCATGATCTGCATGCCGGCCTTGCCATTGATGACCTTGGCCGCTTCCAGGTTCCAGTCCTGACCCTTGCCGTCGGCATCCATGTAGGTCGCGACTTTCTTCAGCTCGGTCAGCGCCTTGACCATTTCCGGGCCGGTCAGCGCGCTGTTGTCCAAGTCAACCAGGGCTTTCTTGTAACCATCGACACCCATGACCGACAGCACCACGGCTTCGAACACGGTGCTGTCCTGCCAAGGCTGGCCACCGTGGGCGAGCGGGATGAAGCCTGCCGCCTTGAGCTTGTCGCCGGCGGCGTAGAATTCTTCGAGGGTGGTCGGGTTCTTGGTGATGCCGGCTTTCTTGAAGACTTCCGGGTTGATCCACAGCCAGTTCACGCGGTGAATGTTCACCGGCACAGCGACGTAGTCACCGTCGTACTTCACGGTATCGGAGACTTTCTTGTCGAGCAGGCTGTCCCACTTCTCTTCTTTGGCAACGTCCTTCAGGACGTCGGTGTCGAGCAGGCCGGTCGACGCCCATTCCTGGATGTCCGGACCCTTGATCTGGGCCACGCCTGGCGGGTTACCGGCTACGGCACGGCTTTTGAGCACGGTCATGGCCGTTGCACCGCCACCACCGGCGACGGCGCCGTCTTTCCAGGTGAAACCGTCCTTTTCAACTTGGGCCTTGAGTACATCAACGGCAGCCTTTTCACCGCCAGACGTCCACCAATGCACAACTTCCACCGAACCTTTGGATTCGGCAGCGCAAACACTGAGCGGCAAGATAGCGAGCGGGAACAGGGAGGCGACAGAAATGACAGTAGCGAGGCGAGAAATCGCATTCATCTGAGATGTACCTTTCTTGTTGTTATGCATGCAAGTCTGGTGCTTGCGCTGCACAGGAGTTTAAACAGGACGTCTCCCCCCGCAGGTAACGAAGGGATGCCCGAATGTCACCACATGGTTACACAGGAGTGCTCTGGAACCGCTGCGCTAGCGCAGTGGCCATACTGGGTGACAAGGGTAGACGAGGAACGAGCACCGCCTGCCAGGCGTGATACAGATCCGGTTTGCCCGGCCAGATATCGGCACTCGGGCGGTTCAGCGGGTCGAGTTCGTGATGCCAGCTGCCGTCTTCGCGGTCAATGAAATGACTGTCACAAAATTCCCAGAACAGTCGGTACCAGTGTTCGTACTGCGCTTCACCGGTTCGCTTGAGCAGCGCACTGGCGGCGGCACTGGCTTCGCAATGGGTCCAGTGCAGGCGATGACGGACCACCGCTTTATTGTCCCAGTCGAGGGTGTAGACAATGCCCGGTGCGCCATCGATGTTCCAACCGTGCAGGCAGTTGTGCTCGAAGAGTTTTTGCGCGTCGGTGACCAGCCAGCCCGGTGTGAGCATCCCGGCCTTCACTCGCGATGCCTCGAGTTGCAACAGCAGCCGCGCCCATTCGAAACCATGGCCCGGCGTGGTGCCGTAGGGGCGAAAGCCGTCCGCCGGATTGTCACGGTTGTAGTCGCGCAGGGGATGCCAGGCGCGGTCGAAATGCTCGATCACCCGGTAGCCGTTGGCAGCGGCATGATGGTGAATCACTCGCTCGACAATGCGCTGCGCACGGCTCAGCCATCGGTTGTCATCGGTGACATCGGCCAGGGCGAGGAAGGCTTCGGTGGCGTGCATGTTGCTGTTGGCGCCCCGGTACGCCTCCTCCTCACTCCAGTCGCGGCTGAAGAACTCGCGCATGGCGCCTTCTTCTTCGCTCCAGAAATACGTATCGATGATGTCGATGGCGTCATCGAGCAAGGCCTGTGCGCCGGGACGCTGCGCCACCACCGCCGAACTCGCGGCCAGCGCGACGAAGGCATGCAGGTAGGCGTTCTTGCCGGTATTGCCGTCGCGGTGTTCGGCGGTCGCGAACCAGCCGCCATGCAGCGCATCGCGCAACGGCCCGCGCAGCGCGGCAATGCCGTGATCGACCAGCTCGACAAACCCCGGCAAGCCCTGGATGTGGGCCATGGCGAAGCTGTGGGTCATGCGGGCGGTGTTCATGGTCTGGGCTTGGGCATCCGCCGGAAGCTGACCTTTTTCATCGAGGTTGCCAAAGCCCTCAGGCAACTTCGACGCTTTGGCAAACGCCAGCAACCGCAAGCCTTCGGCGGCGAGCCATTGCTGATGGGCAGGTGCGTTCAGCCAACTGCTGAAGGCCGGTTGGAAGGTGTCCATGGCGTACCTTTTTTGTTGTTATGACTGCGGGGCAGCATAAACAACGGACGCAGGCGGGCTTGTAACGAAGGGGAGGACTTATGTCACTGGCTTGTGACATTCCCGAAGCAATTGATTTCCTGTGGCGAGGTGTCAGTCCTGCGAGCGGGGTAGTTGCAGGGTCACGCGCAGCCCGCCCTCACGCAGATTCTGCAAGCTGACCTCACCACCGTGACTATGGGCAATGTTGCGGGCAATCCCCAGCCCCAAGCCATAACCCTGCTGCTGCCCGGCCAAACGAAAGTGCGGTTCGAACACCTGCTCCAGCCGCTGTTCCGGCACGCCCGGCCCTTCGTCATCGACATGCAGGATGAATGCACTGTCATCGTCATCGATATGCAGGTGGGCGTTCTGACCGTACTTCAGGGCGTTGTCGATCAGGTTGCCGATGCAGCGCTTGAGCGCCAGCGGCTTGCCGGGATACGCCGCCAGCGCCCGCCCCTGCTGGGTCACGCGACCGTTGCCGTTGGGCGCCAGGTACGGCTCCACCAGGCAATCGAGCACATGATTGAGGTCCACCGGTTCGATGTTCTCGTGAATGTCGGTGTCCTTCACGCATTGCAACGCACCCTTGACCAACAATTCCAGCTCATCCAGGTCGCGGCCGAACTTGGCTTGCAGCGTTTCATCTTCCAGCAACTCGACGCGCAACCGCAGCCGGGTGATCGGCGTGCGCAAGTCATGGGAGATCGCGCTGAACAACTGGCTGCGCTCGGTCAGGTAACGGCTGATGCGCTCGCGCATGGTGTTGAACGCACGCCCCACTTCGACCACTTCGCTGCCGCCGCCTTCGGCCACCGGCTCGACGTCGGCTCCCAGCGACAGATCCCGCGCCGCCCGCGCCAGGCGCTTGAGCGGGCGACTTTGCCAGTGCACCAGCAGGCCAATGAACAACAACAGGAAACCGCTGGTGAGCACGATGAACCACACTTGCTGCGCCGGCAGGCCTTGCTCTTCAAGACTGGTGTAGGGCTCAGGCAACAGCGAGGCGATGTACAGCCATTCGCCCGGCGCCATCTGGATCTGGGTGACCAGCACCGGTGGATTCACCGGCTCAAGTGTCAGTGCGTAATGCGCCCAGGAGCGAGGCAACTCGTCGAGTTTCAGGCCGGCGTTGAAAATCCGCAGGTCTTCGGGGCTGACGAAGGTCACCGAGATATCGGCGTCATGCCCAAGGGATTGGCGCAGCACCTCGTCCACGGCCTTGAGCACGGCCGCTTTGCGCGGGGTGATGGGCAACACTTCCATGCCCAGCGGCTTGTCGTTGAGCGTCACCACGAACCGGGTGCCGCCCATGCTGCGCAACTGATCGAGCACCAAGGGCCGAAACGCCACCGGCAACGAGCGAAAATAACTGACACTGGCGGTCATCGAATGGGCCAGGCTGCGGGCGCTGGTGACCAGGCCTTCAAGCTGCGTGGCCCGCAGTTGCGATACCCAGATCACGCTGGACAGGGTCTGCGCGAACAACACCGCAAGCAGCGTCAGCAGCAACATCCGTCCGAGCAGTGAGTGCGGCATGGGCACCTTGGCCACGAGTTTGCGGATGATCTCAGTGGCCATTGCTGGCAACCACATTGGCTGCCAGTTGATAGCCGCTGCCACGCACGGTGCGTATCAATCGTGGCGGTTTTTCGGTGTCGCGCAGGCGCTGGCGCAAGCGGCTGACCGCCATGTCGACGATGCGGTCGAGAGGCATCAGTTCGCGGCCACGGGTGGCGTTGCCGATGGTGTCGCGGTCGAGGATTTCCTGCGGATGATCGAGGAACAGCTTCAGCAGCGCGAAATCGGCGCCCGACAGAATCACCTCTTCGCCGTCGATGTGGAACAGCCGGTGGCTGACCATGTCCAGGCGCCAGTCATCGAACGCCAGCACCTCACCGCCGTTACGCTCCTGGCCAAATTGCGCGCGGCGCAACAAGGCCTTGATCCGCGCCTGCAACTCCCGTGGGCTGAATGGCTTGCCGAGATAATCGTCAGCACCCAGCTCCAGGCCTATGACGCGGTCGGCTTCGTCGGAACTGGCGGTGAGCATGATGATCGGCACCTGCGCCTGGCGTGGGTGCTGGCGAATCCAACGGCACAGGCTGAAGCCATCCTCGTCGGGCAGCATCACGTCAAGGATCACCAGGTCAGCCGGCGCGTCGTTCAGGGCCTGGCGAAAACCGGCGCCGTCGGGCGTGGTACGCACCTGGAACCCGGCGCGGGTCAGGTAGGTGTCCAGCAACTCGCGTATCTCTTGATCGTCATCGACCAACAAAATCGACTTGTTGACTGAGCTCACGGGGCGGCGTCCTTGATATTGGAATTGGGGCGGATTATGCCTGATGAACCTTGGTAATTTGTTGCCTGTACTGGCCTCTTCGCTGGCAAGCCAGCTCCTACAGGGTTATGTGCACATTCCGGGAATGCCGGTGATCCTGTAGGAGCTGGCTTGCCAGCGATGAAGGCGACTCGGTCTCAAGCCTGTTCGAGCGCTACTCCTGCTCCAACAAGACCGGAATACGGCGCCGTCACCAGCCACACCGGAATCCCCTTGAAGTAATCGCTCATGCAACCCTTGTCGGCGAAGCACCTGGCGAAACCGCTCTCAAGGAAGAAATCGGCAAAGCGTGGGATTACACCGCCGACGATGTACACGCCACCGCGCCCACCGGTGGTCAGCACGTTGTTGCCCGCCACACGACCGAGCCAGCAGCAGAACTGCTCCAGCACTTCCACGGCAATCGGGTCGCCTGCCAGCCCGGCGGCGGTGATGGCTTCCGGGGTGTCGAGCACTGGCGTATGCCCGTCCACCGCACAGATCGCCCGATACACGCGCGGCAAACCGCCACCGCTCAATGCGGTTTCAGCACTGACGTGACCGATTTCATTGGAGATGTGCTGCCACAATTGGGTTTCACGCGGGCTGCTCAAAGGCAGGTCGACATGACCGCCCTCCCCCGGCAACGCGGCAAAACGGCCCTCGCCCAGATCAAGCAAGGTGCCGACGCCCAGGCCCGTGCCCGGGCCAATTACCACTGCCGGGCGCAACGGCTCCGGCGTGCCGTCGCAGACCACGCGGAATTCGCCCGGCTGCAAACGGGTCATGCCCAGGGCCATGGCCGAAAAGTCGTTGACCAACAGCAACTGCTCGACCTGCAACGCCCGGCAAAAGCCTTTGCGGCTCAGGCGCCAGTGGTTGTTGGTGAACTTGAATTCGTCGCCGCTCACCGGGCCGGCCACCGACAGGCACACCGAGCCGATTGAACCCGGCGCGAGGCCGAGCCCGTTCAGGTACAGACTGATGGCTTCTTCCGGGCTGGCGTGATCCGCCGTTGCCAGCACCTGGACCGATTCCAGTTGCTGGTTTTTCCACAACGCGAAACGTGCGTTGGTCCCACCGATGTCACCGACCAAAGCCAGTTTCAATTAAGCGTCTCCAGGGCAGAAGTGAAGGCGCTGGCGCCCTGCTCCGCCGAGCTGAAGGCCATGCGCATGAAACCAAACAGTTCGCGACCGGTGCCGATGTTGTTGCCCAACAAACCCTTGGCCGGCGTGCGCGCTGCGAATTCTTCGGCGTCCACCTTAAGTTCCAGGGTGCCTGTGACGCCATCGACGCGGATGATATCGCCCTCTTGCACCCGCGCCAAAGCGCCACCGACATAGGCTTCGGGGCTGACATGTATCGCCGCCGGGATTTTCCCCGACGCGCCGGACATGCGCCCGTCGGTCACCAGTGCCACTTTAAAGCCGCGATCCTGCAACACGCCGAGGAACGGCGTCATCTTGTGCAACTCCGGCATGCCGTTGGAGCGCGGGCCCTGGAAGCGCATCACCGCGACGAAATCTTTCTCCAGCAGACCGGCCTTGAACGCATCGGCCAGGTCCTGCTGATCCTGGAACACCATGGCGGGTGCTTCGACGATCTGGTTTTCCAGCGCGACGGCGGAGACTTTCATTACCCCGCGACCGAGGTTGCCTTCCATCACCCGCAGGCCACCTTCGGCCGAGAATGCACGGGCAACCGGGCGCAGGATGCTTTCATCGAGGCTGTCGGTCACGCCCTCACGCCACACCAATTGGCCGTTATCGAGGAACGGTTCCTGGGTGTAGCGGCTCAAGCCGTGGCCCATCACAGTGTTGACGTTCTCGTGGAGCAGCCCGGCTTCCAGCAGTTCGCGGATCAGGAACGACATGCCACCCGCCGCCTGAAAGTGGTTAATGTCGGCCTTGCCGTTCGGGTAGACGTGGCTCAGGGTCGGCACCACTTCCGAGAGGTCCGCCATGTCCTGCCAGGTCAATTGAATGCCCGCCGACATGGCGATGGCCGGCATGTGCAAGGTGTGATTAGTCGAGCCGCCGGTGGCGTTCAGCGCGACAATCGAGTTGACCAGCGAACGCTCGTCGACGATTTCGCCGATCGGCATGAAGTGGCTGTTCTGCTTGGTCAGGCGGGTGACCTGATGCGCGGCTTCACGGGTCAGGGCTTCACGCAACGGCGTGTTTGGGTTGACGAAAGACGCGCCCGGCAAGTGCAGGCCCATGACTTCCATCAGCAACTGGTTGGTGTTGGCGGTGCCGTAGAAAGTACAGGTGCCGGGGCTGTGGTAGGAATTCATTTCCGACTCCAGCAGCTCCTCGCGGGTCGCCTTGCCTTCGGCATAGCGTTGGCGCACGTCGGCTTTCTGCTTGTTGGAAATGCCCGAGACCATCGGCCCGCCCGGCACGAAAATCATCGGCAGGTGACCGAAGCGCAGCGCGCCCATCATCAGGCCCGGCACGATCTTGTCGCAGATGCCGAGCATCAACGCGCCGTCGAACATGTTGTGGGACAGCGCCACGGCCGTGGACAGCGCGATCACTTCGCGGCTCGGCAGGCTCAGCTCCATGCCCGGCTCGCCCTGGGTCACGCCATCGCACATGGCCGGGGTGCCACCGGCGAACTGGCCGACGGAACCGATTTCGCGCAGGGCCTTCTTGATCTGTTCGGGGAAGACTTCGTATGGCTGGTGCGCCGAGAGCATGTCGTTATAGGACGAAACAATCGCGATGTTCGCGGCGTTCATCATCCGCAGGCTGTGCTTGTCGTCGCTGCCGCAACCGGCTACGCCATGGGCGAAGTTGGCGCATTGCAGCTTACCGCGCATCGGACCGTCGCTGGCCGCACCGCGAATCAATGCAAGGTAGGCCTCACGCGTGGCGCGGCTGCGGGCGATAAGCCGTTCAGTGACCTCAAGGACGCGGGGATGCATGTGTAGAACTCCAGGCTAACGGATGTGGCGACCTGATTGTCTATGCTGATCGAAGGCCGGTGTCGATGGGATGACAGACGGTTTTCTTGATCGGTTGGACCAGTTGATTCAGGTCACTCGTTGTAGATTGAACAAAATATTGCCATCAAAAAGGCTTGTTTTCTATTTTTTTGCGAATAATCTTGTAATTCCAACAACAAAACGACGGTAGCGCAGATAAATGACTCTTCGAATCGCAATCAATGGTTTTGGCCGCATCGGCCGTAACGTCCTGCGCGCACTCTATACCCAGGGCTACCGTCAGGATCTGCAGATTGTCGCCATCAACGATTTGGGCGACAGCGCGATCAATGCTCATCTGCTCAAGTACGACACCGTTCACGGCACGTTCGACGCCGATGTACAGCACGACCAGGAAAGCCTGACCGTCAACGGCGATCGTATTTCGGTCAGCGCGATTCGCAACCCGGTCGACCTGCCTTGGGCCGCGGAAAAAATTGATGTGGTGTTCGAATGCACCGGTCTGTTCACCGACCGGGCCAAAGCCGCCGCGCATATTACGGCCGGCGCACGCAAAGTGATCATCTCGGCCCCGGCCAAAGGCGCCGATGCCACCGTCGTTTATGGGGTTAACCACGATATTCTGCGCCAGTCGCACCAGATCATCTCCAACGCGTCATGCACCACCAACTGCCTGGCCCCGGTGGCCCAGGTGCTGCACCGCGAGTTGGGCATCGAAAGCGGCCTGATGACCACCATTCACGCCTACACCAACGACCAGAACCTGACCGACGTCTACCACACCGACCCGTACCGCGCCCGCTCGGCCACGCAGAACATGATCCCGAGCAAGACCGGCGCCGCCGAAGCCGTCGGCCTGGTGCTGCCGGAACTGGCAGGCAAGTTGACCGGCATGGCGGTGCGCGTGCCGGTGATCAACGTGTCGCTGGTGGACCTGACCGTACAGCTCAAACGCGAAGCGTCGGCCGATGAAGTCAACGCGCTGATGAAAGAAGCCAGCCAGCATTCGAAAATCCTGGGGTACAACACCCTGCCGCTGGTCTCCAGCGACTTCAACCACAATCCGCTGTCGTCGATCTTCGATGCCAACCACACCAAGTCCAGCGGCAAGTTGCTCAAGGTATTGGCGTGGTATGACAACGAGTGGGGTTTCTCCAACCGCATGCTCGATAACTGCCTGGCGCTGTGCAACGCCGAATAATCCCTATTCTGTAGTGGCTGGCTTGCCAGCGAAGGCGCCCTCGAAAACGCATTCGCTGGCAAGCCAGCTCTTTCAGTTTTTTGCGCTTTACACTGTGCTGACAATTCAAGACTTGACCACTCGCACGGATGATAAGCATTATCATTCGCTCGAAATGGATCAGGTTCTCCCGTGAGTCAGTCGCGCTTCAATGATGTTTTCCTCACCCAGCGCACGTCCCTGCTGCGCACGCTGGAACGGATGGTCAACAACCACAGCACCGCCGAAGACCTGTTGCAGGAAACCTACCTGCGGGTGACCCGTGCGCTGAGCGAACGGGCCATCGACCATCTCGAACCCTTTGTCTTCCAGACGGCGCGCAACCTGGCGCTCGACCATTTGCGCGCGCGGCGCATCCACTCGCGCACTATGGTCGACGACGTACCGCAGGAAGTGGTGCACAGCATCGCCGCCCCCACCAGCAGCGCCGAAGACGCCGCCCACGCCGAACAATTGCTGGAGCGCCTGAACGTGAGCCTCAGTGAACTCAGCGACCGCCAGCAGCGGATTTTCATCCTCAGCCGCCTGCACGGACACAGCTACCAGGAAATCGCCGACGAGTTGAACGTGTCCCTCAGCACCGTGCAGAAAGAATTGAAACTGATCATGTCGATCTGCATCGGCGTCGCCGATCGCTTGAACGCCAACTGAGCTTCAACCCTTACACCTGCCAGCAGCGACTGCACCGATCCGCGGGCTTTGCTACCCTTGGCCGACTTTTACGCTTCACCAAAAAAACAGCCGTGCACAGACACTGCCGAGGAAACACCGTGACGGACAATCACCGCTCCCCTGAGCCCTCACCGGCGCAAGCCGCCGCTAGCGCGATGGACCAGGCCCTGGACTGGCTGATCGTGCTCGGCAGTCACGACGAGGAGCAGAGCCGCCAGTTCCAGGCCTGGCTCGACACCGACCCGTTGAACGCCCAGGCATTCGCCAAGGCCCAGGCGATCTGGGATGGCCCACAAGTGGCGCAATGCGCGCAAAGCCTGGCGGCCCGCCCGGCGAAAGTCACGATCCTCGCCCGGCTGCGTCCGCACTGGAAACCATTGGCCACCGCCGCCGTGCTAATCCTCGGCCTGTTCAACTTCAGCAATTTGCCGATGCGCCTGCAGGCCGATCACCTGACCGTGGTCGGCGAGCGTCAGCGCCTGCAACTGGAGGACGGCTCCAGGGTCCTGCTCAATACCAATTCGGCGTTTTCCAGCACCATCAACGATCAACAACGGGTGGCGCGCCTGTACCAGGGCGAAGCTTTTTTTGAGGTCCAGGCCAACCGCGGCCAGCCGCTGGAAATCGACGCCGGCCCGGTCACAGCCAGCGTGCGCGATACCGCGTTTGCCGTGCGTTACCTCGATGGCGTGGCGCAGGTTCGGGTGCAGCGTGGGGATGTCGACCTGCGGGCTACCCGCGATGATGCACGGGTGCGCTTGTCCGCCGGGGAAAGTATTCGCATCGGCCCCAACGGTTTCGACCGCCCGGCCAAGCTGGATGCCGCCACCGACCTGGCATGGGTCCAGGGTCGACTGGTGTTTGAAAACTGCCCGCTGAACCAGGTGCTGGCAGAACTTCGCCGTTATTACCCGGGCTGGATCATCAATAACAACGAACAGTTGGCCGATGTCACTGTCACCGGCAACTATCGCCTCGATCAGCCGCTGGACGTGGTTCGCTCGCTAGCCCACATCACCTCGGCCAGACTCCGGGAATTCCCGGCGCTGGTGATCCTGAACTAAATGAGAATTATTTTTACTCGATAGCCAAACTCCGTACGTCTCGTTATAGCCAATGCAATTGATTCGCATCTCACCTTGCCAATCAGCACCTATAAAGATTCGTGCGACACGGAGCGCTATCGATGTCCTCTCGCCTTACCCGCCAAGCTTCTTCCCCTTCCCGCGTGCTGTCACTGCTGACAGCCGCCATCCTGACCGCCGGCAGTGCACCGCTGATGGCCGCCACTGCCACCGAGCAGCAGACCCGCAAAATGGGCGACTACGCGTTCGCCATTCCCCAGCAATCCCTGGTGTCGGCACTCAATGCCTTCAGCGCCGTGACGGGCTGGCAGGTCGGCGTATCGTCGCAGCTGGCGCAAGGTGTTGCTTCGCCGGGCGTTCGTGGTTCGCTGTCGCCGGAGAAAGCCCTGGATCGCCTGTTGGTGGGGACCAACCTGAGCTACCGCAAACTGGGCAACAACAACATCGTGCTGGAAAAGCGCAGTGCCGGCAGCGCGCTCAATCTGGATCAGGTGACCATCAGCGCCACCCGCAATGAGCAGAGTGTCAGCAGCGTGCCGAGTACGGTTTCGGTCTATACGCGTGAAGACATGGACCGCAACAACGTCAACACCATCAAGGAACTGGTGCGCTACGAACCCGGTGTTTCGGTAGGCGGCGCCGGCCAGCGCGCCGGTATCACCGGCTACAACATTCGCGGTATCGACGGCGACCGCGTGCTGACCCAGGTCGATGGCGTGCAGATACCCGACGGGTTCTTCAACGGCCCGTACGCCCAGACCAACCGCAACTATGTCGACCCGGAAATCGTCAAGCGCGTGGAAATCCTCCGCGGCCCGGCTTCTGTGCTGTACGGCAGCAACGCCATTGGCGGCGCGGTCAGCTACTTCACGCTGGACGCAGACGACATCATCAAGCCCGGTAAGGATGTTGGCGCACGCCTGAAGACCGGCTACAGCTCCGCCGACGAAAGCTGGCTGACGTCCGGCACCGTGGCCGGTCGCACCGGCGAGTTCGATGGCTTGTTGCACTTCAGCCAGCGCAACGGCCATGAAACAGACGCCTACGGCGAAACCGGCGGTACCGGTTTGAACCGCACCGAGGCCAACCCCGAGGACGTTCGCACCACCAGCGTGCTGGCGAAACTGGGCTGGGATTACGCCGACGACGCGCGCCTGGGGCTGACCTACGAGCATTACAAGGATGACAGCGACACCAATCAACTGAGCGCGGTGGGTGGCCCGTTCAATGCCGGGCGCGGTTTCGGCTTCTACAAGTCCCGCACCGGTAACGACACCATCACCCGTGAACGCTTTGGCCTGGAACACAATTTCGGCCTGGACAGCGCACTGGCCGACAACATCAAGTGGTCGCTGAACTATCAGATCGCCAAGACCGACCAGAGCACCGAGGAAATCTACGCGCCGTCGCGGACCGTGCTGCGTAACCGCGACACCCACTACAAGGATCGCCAATGGGTGTTCGACGCCCAGGCTGACAAGTCGTTTGCCATCGCCGACACCGATCACCTCGTCACCTATGGCACCACCATCAAACAGGACAAAATCACCGGCCTGCGCACCGGTACCGGCACTTGCTTGACCGTGGCCGGCGCCTGCCGTGTGATTGGCGCCCCGAGCGCTACTGACACACTGACACCCGCCAGTGACTTCCCGGACCCGACCGTCAACAGCTATGCCCTGTTCGCCCAGGACCAGATCAGTTGGGGCAATTGGACCTTCCTGCCCGGCGCTCGCTACGACTACACCCAGCTCAAGCCGCACATCACCGAAGAATTCCTGGCCACCGCCGACCAGAGTCGCAACGGCACGGTAAGCGACGAGACCAAGACCTGGCATCGCCTGTCGCCGAAGTTCGGCACCACTTACCGCTTCGATGACCACTACACCTGGTATGGCCAATACGCCGAAGGCTTCCGCACGCCGACCGCCAAGGCGTTGTACGGACGCTTCGAAAACATTGCCGGCGGCTATCAGGTCGCGCCCAATCCGGACCTCGAACCGGAAAAGAGCAAAAGCTACGAGACCGGTTTGCGTGGCAACTTCGAGCAGGGTTCGTTTGACGTCGCCGTGTTCTACAACAAGTACCGCGATTTCATCGACGAGAACGCCATCACCCCGGGCTACACCGAGACCACGTTCCAGAGCAACAACATCAAGCACGCCACCATCAAGGGCGCCGAGGTCAAGGGTCGCCTCAACCTCGATGCCTTCGGTGCGCCGCAAGGCCTCTACACCCAGGGTTCGGTGGCGTATGCCTACGGCCGCAACGACGACAGCGGCGAGCCGCTCAATACCGTCAACCCGCTGACCGGCGTGTTCGGCCTCGGTTACGACCAGGACAACTACGGTGGTTTGCTGAGCTGGACGCTGGTGAAGAAAAAGGATCGCGTCGACAGCACCAGCTTCAAAACCCCGGACGGCACCAGCACCCAGTTCAAGACCCCAGGTTTCGGCATTCTCGACCTGAGCGCGTTCTACAAAGTGACCGACGACGTGACCGTCAGCGGCGGCGTCTACAACCTCACCGACAAGAAGTACTGGCTGTGGGATGACGTGCGCGGCTACGACAGCGTCGGCGAAGCCTCGGTCACCCAGCCGGCCAACCTCGATCGCCTGACCCAGCCGGGTCGCAACTTCGCGGTCAACCTGATCTGGGACATCTGATCCGGACATCCTCGGCGAGCCGTTGTGAAACTGCTCGCCAAGGATTTTTTACTGTCAGGCGTCGGCTGATTCGTCTCGTTAGCAAGCGCCTCTACTTCCCCAAGGATTTGCCATGAATACCCAGGACACCGCTCAACGCCCCCACCTGCGTTCGCAACGTTTGAACCAGATCACCCACGAGCCGCACAGCAAACTCGATGCACGGGTCAAAGCGCACGCACCGTTCGAAACCCAGGCCAATTTCGCTCGTTTCGTGGTCGCGCAGTACCTGTTCCAGTCCGAACTGGTCTCGCTGTACAACGATGCCGAACTGACGGCCATCGTCGCGGATCTGCCAGAGCGTTGCCGTGCCGAGGCGGCCAAGGCCGATCTCGCGGACCTGGACACCGACGTACCGCCACCCGTTGCCGGTGCACTGAAGCACCCGACCAAGGCCGAAGCCCTGGGCTGGATCTTCGTCTCCGAAGGCTCGAAGCTCGGCGCTGCATTCCTGATCAAACGCGCTGTCGGCCTGGGCCTGAGCGAAACCTTCGGCGCCCGCCACCTCGGCGAACCGGCCGGCGGCCGCGCTGAAGGCTGGAAGCGCTTCGTCAAATCCCTGGACGGCCTGGCATTCAGCGACCAGGAAGAAGCCGACGTGGAGAAAGGCGCGATTGACGCGTTCAACCGCTTTACCGTGCTGCTGGAGCAGGCTTATTTGACAACTGCTGAACCGGCCTGAGCCACCTGATCCCTGTGGGAGCGGGCTTGCCCGCGATGGCGGCTTCGCATCCAATAGAGATGTTGAATTGAACATTGCTATCGCGAGCAAGCTTGCTTCTACAAGGGACCGAGCAACCTCGCTAGTTCCCGATCAAGCCAGAACGTCTTCCTCCCGAGCCCATGCCCACCTCCTCAAAACTCTTGCGCTTCCTCTTCGGCCTGCTGGCCTACGTCAGCCTGGGCATCGGCCTGATCGCGATTGTCATACCTGGCTTGCCCACCACCGAGTTCATCCTGCTGGCCGCCTGGGCCGCGACCAAAAGCTCACCGCGCCTGAGTGCCTGGCTGGAAAACCACCGGTTGTTCGGCCCGATCCTGCAGAACTGGCGCAACGGCAAGATCATCGCGCGCCGGGCAAAAGTCAGCGCCACCGTCAGCATGCTTTTTTGTGCCGGTCTGATGCTGGTGATGCTCGATCACGGCTGGCCGATCTATCTGGCAATTGCTGGCATGGGGCTGGGCAACCTGTGGATCTGGTCGCGTCCGGAATCCATGCCAGAACCCTCCTGAACAATTCCGCCATTTTTTCTCGTTTTAAAATGCTTTTCGGCACATTTTTCTGCGCAAACGTTCAACCACTACCGTTCGTCGGGTTGCCCCTCATGTAACCTCGTCGCCACGCCGATGTGCATAGATCGGCGCTAAATGGATTTAGCGAGTGCGCCCCGGCGGCCCACAGCCAACACTTCATCCATTCGCGAGCTCGCCCTATGTTCGACTCACTGTCCATTCGCCTGAAAATCGTCTTGCTGTCCGGTCTGTGCCTGCTGGGTGTAGTCGCCTTGATAGTGGGCATGAACATCTACCAGACCAATCAGAACGATGACCTGGTCAATGACTCCAGCAGCCGGATGCTCACCGCCAGCGTGCAGGACCTGCTCCAGGCCAAGGCCGCCGAGCAAGCGGTGCGGGTGCAGAAGACGTTCGGTGAAACCCTGACGGTGGTGACCGCACTGGCCGACCAGATCAAGGACATGCGCACCATGGCCGCCAAGCGCTCGCTGGAGCCGGGCGCGCTGCGTGAAGAGTTGAACCTGAGCCTGAAAACCGCCTTCGAGCGCAACAGCAAAGTGCTGGGCGTCTGGCTGGCCTTCGAACCCAACGGCCTGGACGGCAAGGACAGCGAATTCGTCAACGATGCCGCCCGCCAGTCCAACGAGGCCGGACGTTTCGCCACTTATTTCAGCCGTGCCGGTGGTGAAACGCTGAACACGATCATGGTCGAAGAGGACATGACCAAGACCACCCTGAACCTCAGCGGCACACCGTACAACGTCTGGTACACCTGCCCGCGGGACAGCAAGCGCACCTGCCTGCTCGACCCGTACGCCGACACCGTCGGCAACAAGGAAGTGTTGATGACCACCATTTCCGTGCCGCTGGTGGTGGATGGCAAATCCATCGGCGTGGTCGGTGTCGACATCGCCCTCGACGCGTTGCAAGCGGCGGCCGTCGATTCCCAGCGTGAACTGTTCAACAGCGCCGGGCACATGCTGATCGTTTCCGGCACCGGTGTGCTGGGTGCCTTCAGTGTCGACGCGGCCAAGGTCGGCAAGAACATCGCCGAGACCCTGGGCGCTGACGGCAAGGACATCTTGCAACTGCTCGGCAATGGCGCACCGAAGATTCTCCAGCAAGGCGACCTGATCCGTGCGGTGTACCCGGTCAGCCCGATTGCCGACGCCAAGCCCTGGGCCGTGGTGATCGACCTGCCCAGGCAAGTGCTGCTGGCCGACTCGGTGAAGCTGCACAAAGTGCTCAACGAGGCCCAGCAAAGCGGCACGATCAACGCCGTGGTGATGGCCGTGATCGCCGGTGTAATCGGCTTGCTGCTGATCTGGCTGACCGCCTCCGGCGTGACCCGTCCGATCAACAGCGTGGCGCAAATGCTCAAGGCGATTGCCAGTGGCGACGGCGACCTGACCCAACGCCTGCAGTACAGCAAGAAAGATGAACTGGGCGAACTGGTGAGCTGGTTCAACCGCTTCCTCGACAAGCTGCAACCGACCATCGCGCAGATCAAGCAAAGCATCACCGACGCCCGTGGCACCGCCGATCAGTCGTCCGAGATTGCCCGCCAGACCAGCGAAGGCATGCAGGTGCAGTTCCGCGAAATCGACCAGGTCGCCACCGCCTCCAACGAGATGAGCGCCACCGCCCACGACGTTGCCAACAGCGCTTCGAACGCGGCCAACGCCGCCAAGGGTGCCGACCAGTCGGCCCGCGACGGCATGCAGATCATCGAACGCAGCACACGCGACATCAATCAGTTGGCCGATGAGGTCAGCAAGGCTGTCACCGAAGTCGAAGCCCTGGCGGTCAACAGCGAGCAGATCGGTTCGGTGCTGGAGGTGATCCGCAGCATCGCCGAGCAAACCAACCTGCTGGCGCTCAACGCGGCAATTGAAGCCGCCCGTGCCGGCGAAAGCGGTCGCGGCTTTGCGGTGGTGGCGGACGAAGTCCGCAACCTGGCCAAGCGCACCCAGGATTCGGTGGAAGAAATTCGCCTGGTGATCGAACGCATCCAGTCCGGCACCCGCGGCGTAGTCGCCACCATGCACTCGAGCCAGACCCAGGCCCACAGCAATGCCGGGCAGATCCAGCAAGCGGTACAGGCGCTGGGCAAAATCAGCGACGCCGTGACGGTGATCAGCGACATGAACCTGCAAATCGCCAGTGCCGCCGAACAGCAAAGCGCCGTGGCCGAAGAGGTCAATCGCAACGTCTCGGCGATTCGCACCGTCACCGAAACCCTGACGGGCCAAGCCACTGAGTCGGCGCAAATCAGCAGCCAGCTCAACTCGCTGACCACCCACCAGATGAAGTTGATGGACCAGTTCCGTGTTTGAAAAATAGCCCCATCCCCTGTAGGAGCGAGCTTGCTCGCGAAGACGCCAGCCCATGCAACATCAATGTGGCTGACACACCGTCTTCGCGAGCAGGCTCGCTCCCACAAGGTTTCACATGATCCGGGCATGTTTTGAACTAAGATCGGGCTCTCGTTCTGGAGGGCCCTTCGATGACTGAACTGCTCACGTCCATTCAAGCCGCACTCGGTTTGCCCCACACCCCGATTCCCTTCACGTCCAGTGGCGCCCTGCCCTCGGCATTTGCCGTCACGGACCTGGCCTGCGCCAGCATCGCCGCTGCCGGCCAGGCAACCAGCGAATTGCTGCACCAGCAAACCGGTCGCGTGCCCAACCTCGAAGTCGACCGCCGCCTGGCGTCATTCTGGTTCGCCACCTCGATTCGCCCGACAGGCTGGAGCGTTCCACCGCTGTGGGATGCAGTGGCCGGCGACTACGCTACCCGTGATGGCTGGATTCGCCTGCACACCAACGCGCCCCATCACCGTGCCGCTGCCGAACGCGTGCTCGGTGCCTGCGCCGACCGCGCTGCGATGGCCAGTAAAGTGACGCGATGGGCGAACAGCGAACTGGAGCAAGCTGTGGTCGCCGCCGGTGGTTGTGCCGCCGAAATGCGCACCTGGGAAGAATGGCAGGTCCATCCTCAAGGCCTGGCGGTCAACGCCGAACCCTTGATTCAATTCGCCCACCCACAAGGGCAGAACGGCAAACCGTGGACAGGTTCAGTCGCTCGACCACTGGCCGGCATCAAGGTGCTGGACCTGACGCGGGTATTGGCGGGGCCCATCGCCAGTCGCTTTTTGGCAGGCCTGGGTGCCGATGTGTTGCGCATCGACCCGCCCACCTGGAACGAGCCAGGGGTGGTGCCGGAAGTCACATTGGGAAAACGCTGCGCACGTCTTGATCTGAAGGATAAGTCCGACCGGGCCGTTTTCGAAGGCCTGCTCAAGGAGGCCGACATTCTGCTCCACGGCTATCGCGCCGATGCACTGGAGCGGCTTGGCCTGGGCATGAATCAGCGCCAGCAACTGAACCCCGGGCTGATCGATGTGAGCCTCAACGCTTATGGCTGGAGCGGCCCCTGGCAAAACCGTCGGGGCTTCGACAGCCTGGTGCAGATGAGCTGTGGCATTGCCGAAGCGGGCATGCAGTGGAGGCAGGCGGACAAGCCCACGCCGTTGCCGGTGCAGGCCCTCGATCACGCCACCGGGTATTTGATGGCGGCCAGTGCGATCAGGTTGTTGGCGCAGCGGTTGAACGACGGCACGGGGGGCTCGGCGCGGTTGTCGCTGGCGCGTACGGCGAGGTTGTTGATCGAGCAAGGAGCCGGCCCGGATGAACCGTTGCGCGCCGAAGACCAAAACGATCAGGGGGTACAGGTTGAGCAAACCCCCTGGGGGCCGGCGCATCGGTTGCACGCACCGCTGAAGATCACGGGAACGCCTTTGCAATGGGCCTTGCCGGCTACTGAATTAGGTTCCCATCGCGCGCAGTGGTGGTGAGTTTTAGATAGCCTTCGCTGGCAAGCCAGCTCCTACAGGTATTCGCTGAACCACTGTAGGCGCTGGCTTGCCAGCGAAGACGTCCGAACGGCCAACGCCGCATCCGGATCAGCTCAATCAGAACGACTCAACGACGTCCACAGCAACTGCGCCGCATACCCCCGATAAGGTCGCCACGCGTCAGCCCGCGCCAACAATTGCTTCGCCGTCACCGGCCCGCCCTCCAGCGCTGCCAACGCATTGATCAAGCCGACATCACCATTGGGAAAGCCATCCATCTCGCGCAATTGCCGCAAGGCGATGTACTGGGCCGTCCAGTCGCCAATCCCGTGCAAGGCCAGCAACCGCGCGACCCCGCCCTCCCGGCCCGACTCGAATAACCGCGGATCGTCGAGTAACGCCTGGGCCACACCCGACAATGTCCGGCCGCGACTTTTCGGCATCCCCAGCGCGGCCAGGTCTGCCCCCGCCAGTACGTCGGCCGTGGGGAACACATGGCTCAACCCCGATAACGGTTGCGCCAACGGTGCGCCATATTCCGCCACCAGCTTCCCCGCCAATTTGATCGCCGCCACCACCGTGATCTGCTGCCCCAGCACCGCCCGAATCGCCAGTTCCAGACCGTCCCAGGCACCCGGTATGCGCAAGCCCGGGCGCTCGGCAATCAGTCGTGCCATCAGCGGATCCAGCGCCAGGTGTCGATGCGTCGCGCTCAGGTCGGCATCCAGGTCGAACATCCGCCGCACCCGGGCGACGATTTCTGGTACCGCGCCCGGGTCTGGAAATTCCACGGTCAACTCAAGGGCATTCGAGGACGCCGGCTGGATCGAGAACCAGCCGTGCACACCGTGCAAACCAATGCTGCGGGCATACACGCCGTCACTCACCGTCTCGAGCCCGGTAATCGCCCGCGCCGACAGAAAACCGAGCATCGCCGGCCAGTCATAGGGCGGCTCATACGCCAACAATAGATTCACAGGCTCAGCAACCCACTGTACAAACCATAGGCCGCCAGCCCCGCGCCGCCGAGGACGCCGGTGAAAATGCCCTTCTCGATGACCGTAAACAGCGGCATGCTCTGCTCACGGCGCGCCTTGGCAAACAGGATCACCCCCGGCGCGTACAACAACGCCGACAGCAACAGGTATTTCAAGCCACCGGCGTATAGCAACCAGACCGAGTAGCTCAAGGCGATGACGCCAATGAGCAAATCCTTGCTGCGCTCGCCCGGCACTTGTTGGTAAGTGTCGCCGCGCAGGCACAACAACACCGCATAGGCCGCCGACCATAGGTACGGTACCAGGATCATCGACGACGCAAGGTAGATCAGGCTGGTGTAGGTCCCGGCGGAAAACAGCGTGATCAGCAGGAACAGCTGGATCATCGAGTTGGTCAACCACATCGCATTGACCGGCACATGATTGGCGTTTTCCCGGGTCAGGAAGGCCGGCATGGTCTTGTCCTTGGCCGTGGCGAAGAGGATTTCTGCACACAGCAACGCCCAGGACAGCAACGCGCCGAGCAACGAGATCGCCAGCCCGGCGCTGATCAGCCACGCGCCCCAAGGGCCGACAATGTGCTCAAGCACCGCCGCCAGTGAAGGGTTCTGCAACTTGGCCAGCTCCGGCTGGGTCATGATCCCCAGTGACAGCACGTTCACCAGCACCAACAGCGCGAGCACACCAATAAAGCCGATGACCGTTGCCCGACCCACGTCGGAGCGTTTCTCCGCACGCGCCGAATAAACGCTGGCGCCTTCGATGCCGATGAACACGAACACGGTGACCAGCATCATGTGCCGCACCTGGTCCATCACGCTGCCGAACTTAGGGTTGTTCTGCCCCCAGATATCGAGGGTAAAGATGTCGGCCTTGAAGGCCACGGCGGCAATCACGATGAACATGATCAGCGGCACGATCTTGGCGACGGTGGTTATCTGGTTGATGAACGCCGCCTCCTTGATCCCGCGCATCACCACAAAATGCACGGTCCAGAGCAGCACCGACGCGCAGGCAATGGCAACCGGCGTGTTGCCTTCGCCGAACACCGGGAAAAAATAGCCGAGGGTGCTGAACAATAAGATGAAGTAGCCGACATTGCCCAGCCACGCGCTGATCCAGTAGCCCCAGGCCGACGAAAACCCCATGTAGTTGCCGAACCCGGCCTTGGCGTAGGCGTACACCCCGGAATTCAGTTCCGGCTTGCGATTGGCCAGGGTCTGGAACACGAACGCCAGGGTCAGCATGCCCACCGCGGTAATCGCCCAACCAATCAGGATGGCACCCGCGTCGGCTTGCATTGCCATGTTCTGTGGCAGGGAGAAAATCCCGCCGCCGATCATCGACCCCACCACCAGGGCGATCAATGCGTTCAGGCGAAGCTTTTGCGGGGCTGGCGTCATGGGTGTGTCTCCGTTGCGGGGCGGCCTGTGCCGCCAGATCGTAACAAATCGGCGGTTAACTAAAACAATGAAGCGTAATTACGTTTAATGGAGAGCGCCAATCAAAGTCTTAACTTGCATAAATCGGCTTTTTTGGCGCCGTTATAATCATTAGCTTTATAGCTTTTTTTGATACATCCATCCTGTACAAAAAAGGCAAGGATAAAACTTGCAGATTTTGGATAAGGAACTAGCGTCATAATTCGAAACAAAAATAGATAGTTGCAATAACTGTCGACAGAAGGCTCTAGAACAAGCATTACAGGAAGTTACCGGGCAAATGATGGCACTGCGCCAAGCGTTTCCTGAACGCCATCATTTACTGATCTAAGTCAGTTGATGGAATAGCCAACAGAATTAATCTGTGGCCTCTCTTCTCCTGCATTGGAGTCATGCAATGTCTGAAGCTCCCGGAAAACTAAAACTCGGCGCACTGGTGGCACTGGTCGTCGGTTCGATGATTGGGGGCGGGATCTTTTCCCTCCCGCAAAACATGGCTGCCAGTGCCGATGTCGGCGCCATCCTGATCGGTTGGGCAATCACCGCCGTCGGCATGCTTACGCTGGCGTTCGTGTTCCAGACCCTGGCCAACCGCAAGCCCGACCTCGACGGCGGGGTCTACGCCTATGCCAAGGCCGGCTTCGGCGACTACATGGGTTTCTCGTCCGCCTGGGGGTACTGGATCAGTGCCTGGCTGGGCAACGTCGGCTACTTCGTCTTGCTGTTCAGCACCCTGGGTTACTTCTTTCCGATTTTCGGTGAAGGCAATACCGTTGCCGCCGTGATCGGCGCCTCGGTGCTGCTCTGGGCCGTGCACTTCCTGGTGCTGCGCGGGATCAAGGAAGCGGCGTTCATCAACCTGGTGACCACCGTCGCCAAGATCGTGCCGCTGGTGCTGTTCATGCTGATCGCGTTGTTCGCTTTCAAGCTGGACATCTTCACCGCCGACATCTGGGGCCTGAAAAATCCCGACCTGGGCAGCGTGATGGACCAGGTGCGCAAAATGATGCTGGTCACCGTGTGGGTGTTCATCGGCATCGAAGGCGCGAGCATCTTTTCGGCCCGGGCGGAAAAACGCAGCGACGTGGGCAAGGCCACCGTCATCGGCTTCGTCACCGTGCTGCTGTTCCTGGTGCTGGTCAACGTGTTGTCACTGGGGATCATGACCCAACCGGAACTGGCCAAGCTGCAGAACCCGTCGATGGCCGCCGTGCTCGAACACGTGGTCGGTCACTGGGGCGCGATACTGATCAGCGTTGGCCTGATCATCTCCCTGCTTGGTGCATTGCTGTCGTGGGTGCTGCTGTGTGCGGAGATCATGTTCGCCGCCGCCAAGGACCACACCATGCCGGCCTTCCTGCGCAAGGAGAACGCCAACCATGTCCCGGTCAACGCCCTGTGGCTGACCAACGCCATGGTGCAGATTTTCCTGGTCATCACCTTGTTCTCGGCCAGCACGTACCTGTCGCTGATCTACCTCGCCACCTCGATGATCCTCGTGCCCTACCTGTGGTCGGCGGCCTATGCCCTGCTGCTGGCCGCGCGCGGTGAAACCTACGAGGGCTCGGCCGCCGGCCGGCAAAAAGATCTCATCATCGGCGCCGTGGCCCTGATCTACGCGATCTGGCTGCTGTACGCCGGCGGCATCAAGTACCTGCTGCTCTCGGCACTGCTCTATGCCCCCGGCGTGATCCTGTTTGCGAAGGCTAAGCTTGAAATCAACAAACCGGTTTTCACCAACGTCGAGAAGCTGATTTTCGCCGCAGTGGTCGTGGGTGCCGTGGTGGCGGCCTACGGTCTCTACGACGGCTTCCTGACCCTGTAATGCAATCGTTTTGTCCCCTGGAGGTTCACTGTAATGACCACGGAAAAAGTTAAGTACGGCGTCCATTCCGAAGCCGGAAAACTGCGCAAAGTCATGGTTTGTTCCCCAGGCCTGGCCCACCAGCGACTGACCCCGAACAACTGCGACGAACTGCTGTTCGATGACGTGTTGTGGGTGGCCCAGGCCAAGCGCGACCACTTTGACTTCGTCACCAAGATGCGTGAACGCAACATCGATGTGCTGGAAATGCACAACCTGCTGACCGACATCGTCGCCATCCCCGAAGCCCTGGACTGGATTCTGGAACGCAAGATCACCGCCAACTCGGTAGGCCTGGGCCTGATCAACGAAACCGCCTCGTGGCTGCGCAGCCTGGAGCCGCGCAAGATCGCGGAGTTCCTGATCGGCGGCGTATCGGGCGACGACTTGCCGAGCAGCTTCGGTGGCAAGGCCATCGAGATGTTCCGCGATTTCCTCGGCAACACCAGCTTCATTCTGCCGCCCCTGCCCAACACCCAATTCACCCGCGACACCACCTGCTGGATCTACGGCGGCGTCACCCTCAACCCGATGTACTGGCCGGCACGCCGTCAGGAAACCCTGCTGGCCAGTGCCATCTACAAGTTCCACCCCGAGTTCACCAACGCCGACTTCCAGATCTGGTACGGCGACCCGGACAAGGATCACGGCAACGCCACCCTTGAAGGCGGCGATGTGATGCCGATCGGCAATGGTGTGGTGTTGATCGGCATGGGCGAACGGACGTCGCGCCAGGCCATCGCCCTGTTGGCGGTGAACCTGTTCAAGAACAAGGCGGTAGAGAAAGTGATCGTCGCCGGCCTGCCGAAATCCCGCGCAGCGATGCACCTGGACACCGTGTTCAGCTTCTGCGACCGCGACCTGGTCACGATTTTCCCGGAAGTGGTGAACCAGATCGTGGCCTTCACCCTGCGTCCCGATGAGAGCAAACCGGAAGGCATCGACATCCGTCGCGAAGACACCAACTTCCTCGACACCGTGGCCCAGGCGCTCAACCTCAAGGCCCTGCGCGTGGTCGAGACTGGCGGCAACAGCTTCGCCGCCGAGCGCGAGCAATGGGACGACGGCAACAACGTGGTGGCCGTGGAACCGGGCGTGGTCATCGGCTACGACCGCAACACCTACACCAATACCCTGCTGCGCAAGGCCGGGGTGGAAGTCATCACCATCAGCGCCGGCGAACTCGGCCGGGGACGAGGCGGCGGCCATTGCATGACCTGCCCGATCATCCGCGACCCAATCGACTACTAACCTGTTAGCCCTGGCCTGCACTTACCCAGCGCAGGCCAGGGGGATAACCGACACTTAAGGAGATCCAAAATGGCGTTCAATATTCATAACCGCAATCTGCTGAGCCTGGAACACCACACGCCTCGCGAGTTGCGCTACCTGCTCGACCTGTCCCGCGACCTGAAACGTGCCAAGTACACCGGCACCGAACAGCAGCACCTGAAAGGCAACAACATCGCGCTGATCTTCGAAAAAACCTCGACCCGCACCCGTTGCGCATTCGAAGTCGCGGCCTACGATCAGGGCGCCAACGTCACCTACATCGACCCGAACTCCTCGCAGATCGGCCACAAGGAAAGCATGAAGGACACCGCCCGCGTGCTCGGGCGCATGTACGACGCCATCGAGTACCGTGGCTTCAAGCAGGAAATCGTCGAGGAACTGGCCAAGTTCGCCGGCGTGCCGGTGTTCAACGGCCTGACCGACGAATACCACCCGACGCAAATGATCGCCGACGTGCTGACCATGCGCGAACACGCCGACAAGCCAATCCATGAAATCAGCTACGCCTACCTGGGCGACGCGCGCAACAACATGGGCAACTCGCTGCTGCTGATCGGCGCCAAGCTCGGCATGGACGTGCGCATCTGCGCGCCGAAAGCCCTGTGGCCATTGGACGACCTGGTGGCCCGCTGCAAAAAATACGGCGAAGAAAGCGGCGCACGCATCACCCTCACCGAAGACCCGAAAGCGGCGGTCAAGGGCGTCGACTTCATTCACACCGACGTCTGGGTGTCGATGGGCGAACCGGTCGAAGCCTGGGCCGAGCGCATCCAGCAATTGCTGCCGTACCAGGTCAACGCCGAACTGATGAAAGCCTCCGGCAACCCGCGCACCAAGTTCATGCACTGCTTGCCGGCGTTCCACAACAGCGACACCAAGATCGGCAAGCAGATCGCCGAGCAGTACCCGCACCTGAAAAACGGCATCGAAGTGACCGATGACGTGTTCGAGTCGCCGGCCTGCATCGCCTTCGAGCAAGCGGAAAACCGCATGCACACCATCAAGGCGATCCTGGTGTCGACGCTGGCGGATCTTTAAGACCGGCACCGATCCCTGTAGGAGTGAGCCTGCTCGCGATGGCGGTCTGACATTCAACAGGAATGTCGACTGACACCTCGCTTTCGCGAGCAGGCTCGCTCCTACAAGGGACCGGGTCGTTGCCTTTCCTCTGTTTAGAAGGACTAGCACCATGCGCATCGTCGTAGCTCTTGGCGGTAACGCCCTGCTCCGCCGCGGTGAACCGATGACCGCTGACAACCAGCGCGCCAACATCCGGATCGCCACCGAACAGATCGCCAAGATTCACCCCGGCAACCAACTGGTCATCGCCCACGGCAATGGCCCCCAGGTCGGCCTGCTGTCCTTGCAGGCGGCGGCCTACACTTCCGTCACACCTTACCCGCTGGACGTACTCGGCGCTGAAACCGAAGGCATGATCGGCTACATCATCGAACAGGAACTGGGCAATCTGCTGGACTTCGAAGTGCCCTTCGCCACCCTGTTGACCCAGGTCGAAGTCGACGCCAACGACCCGGCCTTCAACAACCCGACCAAACCCATCGGCCCGGTCTACAGCAAGGCCGATGCAGAAAAACTCGCGGCCGAAAAAGGTTGGGCCATTGCCCCGGACGGCGACAAATACCGCCGCGTGGTCGCCAGCCCGAAACCCAAGCGCATCTTCGAGATTCGCCCGATCAAATGGCTGCTGGAAAAAAGCGCCATCGTGATCTGCGCTGGCGGTGGCGGCATCCCGACTATGTACACCTCGCCCGGCAAGCTTGAAGGCGTCGAAGCGGTGATCGACAAAGACCTGTGCTCGGCGCTGCTGGCCGAACAGCTGGAAGCCGACTTGCTGGTGATCGCCACCGACGTCAACGCCGCGTTCATCGACTTCGGCAAACCCACGCAAAAAGCCATCGCCCAGGCTCACCCCGACGCAATGGAAACGCTCGGCTTTGCCGCCGGCTCCATGGGACCGAAGGTGCAGGCAGCCTGCGAATTCGCACGCCATACTGGGAAAGTGGCGGTGATCGGCTCGCTCGCCGACATCGAAGCAATCGTCCAGGGCACGGCCGGTACGCGCATCAGCACGGCGACCGCCGGCATTACTTACTTGTAGAGAGAGGCCTTTATGGCAACGTTTGATCCAGGTCACTTGCACATCGAGCGCCATGCGCTGAACAAGGATGATGTGAGCTACAACATCCATCTCGACTATGAAGTCAGCAAGAACCCCAAAGGGGAAAAAGGCATTCAGTTCACCCTGCATGGCAGCATTCAGGGCAAGGACCTGAAGGAGCCGTTCTTCCTGCCCAAGGAGGAAGCCTACAACTTCGCCAGCAATGTGACGAAAATTGCCGAGAAATACGGCATTCCCAAGGAAAAAATCGCCATCGGTTCGTCCCACGAACATTACGACATGATGTTCGAAGACATCCGCACGCAACTGGACATGAAGTCCGGCGACCCGATCGATCTCGAGAAATTCGAATAACCCCTATCCCTTGTAGGAGCTGGCTTGCCAGCGATGAACGATAACCCGGTATTACTGACATACCGCACCGTCCGAATCGCCAGCAAGCCGGCTCCTACAGGTGCTGTACCTGACTGCGGATTTCACCTCTACCCCTTCACCAAGGCATACTTGCCACCCTCCGCACTGCAGACCTCAAAACCGCCCCATGCGTATCCACGTCAGCTTCATCGACCGCGTCGGTATCACCCAGGAAGTCCTGGCCCTGCTCGGCGGGCGCAATCTGAACCTGGATGCGGTGGAAATGGTCCCGCCCAACGTTTACATCGATGCGCCGACCCTGAGCCCGCAAGTGCTCGAGGAACTGCGCGATGCCCTGTTCAGCGTGCGTGGCGTGCAAGCGGTGACGGTGGTCGACATCTTGCCCGGCCAGCGCCGGCACTTGCAGCTCGACGCCTTGCTGGCCGCCATGACCGACCCGGTGCTGGCGCTGGACAGCGACGGCAAGGTGCTGCTGGCCAACCCGGCGCTGATTGCCCTCTACGGCCGTGAGCCGGCCGGTGAAAGCATTGCCGAATTATTTGCCGACCCGGCCTTGCTCGACGCCCTGCTGGAAAACGGCTTCCGCCTGCCGCTGCGGGAAATCACCGTCAACGGCCAAACTCTGTTGCTCGACGCCACGCCCATCACCGACGCCGGCGCGCTACTGACCTTGTACCAACCCAACCGCATCGGCGAACGCCTGTCGGCATTGCACCACGATCACGCCGAAGGTTTCGATGCGTTGCTCGGCGAATCCCCGGTCATCCGCACCCTCAAGGTCCGCGCGCAACGGGTGGCGGCCCTTGATGCGCCGCTGCTGATCCAGGGCGAAACCGGCACCGGCAAGGAGCTGGTGGCCCGCGCCTGCCACGCCATCAGTGCCCGCCACAGCTCGCCGTTCCTGGCGCTGAACTGCGCAGCACTGCCGGAAAACCTCGCCGAAAGCGAACTGTTCGGCTACGCCCCCGGTGCCTTCACCGGCGCGCAACGCGGTGGCAAACCGGGGCTGATGGAACTGGCCAACCAGGGCACGGTGTTTCTCGATGAAATCGGCGAGATGTCACCGTATTTGCAGGCCAAGTTGCTGCGTTTCCTCAATGACGGCAGCTTCCGCCGGGTCGGCGGTGATCGTGAGGTCAAGGTCAACGTGCGGATCCTCAGCGCGACCCACCGTGACCTGGAAAAAATGGTCAGTGAAGGCCTGTTTCGTGAGGACTTGTTCTATCGACTCAACGTGCTCAACGTCGAAGTGCCACCGCTGCGTGAACGTGGCCAGGACATCCTGCTGCTGGCCCGTTACTTCATGCAGCAGGCCTGCGCGCAGATCCAGCGGCCGATCTGTCGCCTGGCGCCGGGCACTTACCCGGCGCTGCTGGGCAACCGCTGGCCGGGCAACGTGCGACAGTTGCAGAACGTGATCTTCCGCGCCGCCGCCATTTGCGAAAGCAGCCTGGTGGACATCGGCGACCTCGACATCGCCGGCACCTCAGTGGCGCGCCAGAGCGACCACGAGGTCGACAGCCTCGAGCAAGCCATGGACGAATTCGAGAAAACCCTGCTGGAAAAACTCTACGTCAGCTACCCCTCGACCCGCCAACTGGCGACCCGCCTGCAAACCTCCCACACCGCGATTGCCCACCGGTTGCGCAAGTACGGCATTCCCAACAAGCCCTGACGGACACCACACACCTGTAGGAGCTGGCTTGCCAGCGAAGGGTCCCTCTCACCCGACTTAAATCTGTGGGTGTGACGAACATCGCCTTCGCTGGCAAGCCAGCTCCTATCGGTGCAGGTGCGTTCAAAAACGACCCCCACCTGTACTGAAAGCGCTACAGCGGAACGATATCGCTACACCCCTCTGCGATCACGGCTGCGCAAGGCTTTGATCCACCTCGGCTTTTATCCTCGACATATGCCGTATCGATTTCGCTACAGCGAACTCGTTTCTGCGCTTATCTAAAACAACTAACTATATGATTAATAACGATAAAAACAACATTGGCCGTGTTCTTGCTATGTAGTCCTCCATAACCGGGCATCGCCCCAGCATTCAATCGCGTCCACCAGACGAGTCTGGCCCCTTAGGAGTTCCCATGAGCGAGTTGCGTTTTACTGAAGATCACGAATGGCTGCGTACCGAAACTGACGGCAGCGTCACCGTCGGCATCACCGCTTTCGCCCAGAACGCCCTGGGCGACGTGGTCTTCGTTCAACTGCCTGAGCTGCAGTCCTACGACAAAGGCGCCGAAGCCGCCACCGTGGAATCGGTAAAAGCCGCCAGCGGCGTGTACATGCCGCTGGACGGTAAAGTGCTGGAAGTGAACCCGGCGCTCGACAGCAGTCCGGAACTGGTCAACGAAGATCCGCTGGGCGAAGGCTGGTTCTTCCGCTTCCAGCCAAGCGACGCCGCCGCTGTCGCCCAACTGCTGGACCAGGACGCCTACGACCGCCTGATCAAAGCCCAAGCCGAAGCCTGAGGAGCACTGACATGACTCAAGTCCATTTGACCACTGCCAACGAATTCATCGCCCGTCACATCGGCCCGCGCGCCGGTGACGAGCAGGCCATGCTCAACAGCCTCGGTTTCGACTCCCTGGAAGCCCTGAGCGCCAGCGTGATTCCCGACAGCATCAAGGGCACCAGCGTGCTCGGCCTGGAAGACGGCCTGAGCGAAGCCGATGCCCTGGCCCTGATCAAGTCCATCGCGACTAAAAACCAGCTGTTCAAGACCTTCATCGGCCAGGGTTACTACGGCACCCACACGCCGTCGCCGATCCTGCGCAACCTGCTGGAAAACCCGGCCTGGTACACCGCCTACACCCCGTACCAGCCAGAAATTTCCCAGGGCCGTCTCGAAGCGCTGCTCAACTTCCAGACCCTGATCAGCGACCTCACCGGCCTGCCGATTGCCAACGCTTCCCTGCTCGACGAAGCCACCGCCGCTGCCGAAGCCATGACCTTCTGCAAACGCCTGAGCAAGAACAAAGGCAGCCACGCCTTCTTCGCTTCCGTGCATTGCCACCCGCAGACCCTCGACGTACTGCGCACCCGTGCCGAGCCTTTGGGCATCGACGTGGTAGTGGGTGACGAGCGCGAACTGAGCGACGTGACGCCGTTCTTCGGCGCGCTGCTGCAGTACCCGGCGAGCAACGGTGACGTGTTCGACTACCGCGAGCTGACCGAACGCTTCCACGCCGCCAACGCTCTAGTTGCCGTGGCTGCCGACCTGCTGGCCCTGACCGTGCTGAGCGCACCGGGCGAATTCGGAGCCGACGTGGCCATCGGCAGCGCACAACGCTTCGGCGTGCCGCTGGGCTTCGGTGGCCCGCACGCGGCGTACTTCTCCACCAAGGACGCGTTCAAGCGCGACATGCCGGGCCGTCTGGTCGGTGTCTCCGTGGACCGTTTCGGCAACCCGGCCCTGCGCCTGGCCATGCAGACCCGCGAGCAACACATCCGTCGCGAGAAAGCCACGTCGAACATCTGCACCGCGCAAGTGCTGCTGGCCAACATCGCCAGCATGTATGCCGTGTACCACGGCCCGAAAGGCCTGACGCAGATCGCCAATCGCGTGCATCACCTGACCGCGATCCTGGCCAAAGGCTTGAGCGCCTTGGGCCTGAACGTCGAGCAAGCGAGCTTCTTCGACACCCTGACCGTCAAGACCGGCGCGCAAACCGCCGCCCTGCACGACAAGGCACACGCCCAGCGCATCAACCTGCGCGTGGTCGATGGCGAGCGTCTGGGCCTGTCCCTGGACGAAACCACCACCCAGGCCGACGTTGAAGCCCTGTGGAGCCTGCTGTCCGACGGCAAGGCCCTGCCGGACTTTGCCGCCCTCGCCGCCTCGGTCACCAGCACCATCCCGGCCGCGCTGGTACGCCAGTCGCCGATCCTCAGCCACCCGGTGTTCAACCGCTATCACTCGGAAACCGAGCTGATGCGCTACCTGCGCAAACTGGCGGACAAAGACCTGGCGCTGGACCGCACCATGATCCCGCTGGGGTCGTGCACCATGAAACTCAACGCCGCCAGCGAAATGATCCCAGTGACCTGGGCCGAATTCGGCGCCCTGCACCCGTTCGCCCCGGCCGAGCAAAGCGCCGGCTACCAGCAACTAACCGATGAACTGGAAGCGATGCTCTGCGCCGCCACCGGTTATGACTCGGTGTCGCTGCAACCGAACGCCGGTTCCCAGGGTGAATACGCCGGGCTGCTGGCAATCCGTGCCTATCACCAGAGCCGTGGCGAAGACCGTCGCGACATCTGCCTGATCCCGTCGTCGGCCCACGGTACGAACCCGGCCACCGCCCAGATGGCTGGCATGCGCGTGGTCGTGACCGCCTGCGATGCCCGTGGCAACGTCGACATCGAAGACTTGCGCGCCAAGGCCATCGAGCACCGCGAACACCTCGCTGCGCTGATGATCACTTACCCGTCGACCCACGGCGTGTTCGAAGAAGGCATCCGCGAAATCTGCGGCATCGTTCATGACAACGGTGGCCAGGTGTACATCGACGGCGCCAACATGAACGCGATGGTCGGCCTCTGCGCCCCGGGCAAGTTCGGCGGCGACGTGTCGCACCTGAACCTGCACAAGACCTTCTGCATTCCACACGGTGGTGGCGGCCCGGGCGTAGGCCCGATCGGTGTGAAATCGCACCTGGCGCCATTCCTGCCGGGCCACGCGCAGATGGAGCGCAAGGAAGGCGCCGTTTGCGCGGCACCGTTCGGCAGCGCAAGCATTCTGCCGATCACCTGGATGTACATTCGCATGATGGGCGGCGCAGGTTTGAAGCGTGCATCGCAGCTGGCGATCCTCAATGCCAACTACATCTCCCGTCGCCTCGAAGAGCACTACCCGGTGCTGTACACCGGCAGCAACGGCCTGGTGGCACACGAGTGCATCCTCGACCTGCGTCCATTGAAAGACAGCAGCGGCATCAGCGTCGATGACGTTGCCAAGCGCCTGATCGACTTCGGTTTCCACGCGCCGACCATGTCGTTCCCCGTGGCCGGCACGTTGATGATCGAGCCGACCGAAAGTGAATCCAAGGAAGAACTGGACCGCTTCTGCGACGCCATGATCCGCATCCGCGAAGAAATCCGCGCGGTGGAAAACGGCACCCTGGACAAGGACGACAACCCGCTGAAAAACGCGCCGCACACCGCCAAGGAGCTGGTGGGCGAATGGTCGCACCCGTACAGCCGTGAGCAAGCGGTCTATCCGGTTGCGTCGCTGATCGAAGGCAAGTACTGGCCGCCGGTCGGTCGCGTCGACAACGTGTTCGGCGACCGCAACCTGGTCTGCGCCTGCCCGTCGATCGAAAGCTACGCTTAAACGAATGAGGGGGCGGTTGATCCGCCCCCGATTTCCAGAACACCACAAAATCCTGTAGGAGCTGGCTTGCCAGCGAAGGCGTCCTGTCTGACCCATCGCCTTCGCTGGCAAGCCAGCTCCTAC